>JBFJVZ010000233.1:0-12115 GCA_041623895.1 Pirellulaceae bacterium
CCCTTAAGCGTTCGTTTGCGGAGCAAACGACGACGTACTTTCGCCGCCGGCGAATAAATTCACAGCCTCCGCAAACGAATCGTAAGGGAGCGCTCGTTCACGGGGCGAACGACGACTTTCATCAATCCACACTCGAGCAGCGTTCAATTTGCATCAAGGCAATCCTGCAGCGACAGGGCGATCTTCTTGTTGTCCGCGAACGGATCCTTCGTCTGCTTGCTGTATTCCAGCAGCGCTTTCGCCAGACGCGCCGTCACCTCCGCAGTGCCGGGACGCCCATAAAAATTAAGAAGTTCATCAGGGTCCGTTTCGGCATCCATCAGCCAAGGCTTGTCGCCGGCGGACACGATCAGTTTGTATCGATCGTCAATCGCAGCCATCCAGCCCGCCGCGGTTCCCGCGTTCCGCAAGAATGTTAGTTCCGAGGTTTCTGCCTGTACGTCTAGTCGGTCACTGAGATTCCTGCCCTCGAACTCGATTTGAGCATCAATCCCGGCAAGCCCGAGGATAGTCGGAGTGATATCAACGGTGCCGAACGGTTGGCCATACACGGCTCCGCTTTTCAGTTGCTTGGGGTATCGAATCAACATCGGAACACGTGCTGAACCTTCATAGGGGTTTCCTTTGTTCAGACGATCGTGCTCATAACAAAGGTCACCATGATCGGAGGTCAGCAGGATGATCGTCGAATCGAGCTGATTCGTCTTTTCCAGAGCCGCGAGGATACGGCCGAAGTTGTCATCAATGCATTTAACCATGCCAAAATACTTGCTCATCTGATCGCCGCGAAACTTGGCATGATTTTTTGTGCCACCGACCAACCAGCCGGGGACGGGGACGTCGTCGCGGCCGTATGTCCGCGGCGGCAGGAATCGAAGTCCGTCGTACATGTGATCGTAGGGTGCGCGAACGGTATTGGGGCCATGCGGATCGGGGTAACTGATGACGGAGAAAAACGGCCGCTTGTCAGCCGTGGATGTGATGAATTCGAGACCGCGATCGGTCAGGAAGTCAGTCGAAAAAGTTTTCTCGTCCGCATCGCCAACGTCGTAGGTGGGATTGTCTTTCTTGTCCCGCGCGGCCACCTGCGGGCCTTTCGCCGTCAGCTGAAATTTCTTCCAGTGGCCGCGATTGAACATATAAAGTGAGTGTCCGAAGCCACCATCGACTTTCGGTGCCCATTCGGGTTTACCTGCACCACCGAGGTGCCACTTGCCAACGAACGAAGTCCTATAACCTTGGTCATTTAGGATGTTGGCCAGCGTGGGGACATCGTCACGAAGCGGCATATTGTTTTGCGGTGAGCCGGTATTGTGCGGATAGCGGCCGGTAATCATAGCCGCGCGGCTGGGCGTACAAACCGGCGCCGTCGCGTACGCGCGCGTGCAGATCACACCTTCGTTGGCGAGCCGATCGATGTGAGGCGTTTCGACGATCGCACCCGGGCCCCACATTTCGGCCTGGTCTCTGGTCAACTGCTGGCGATAACAGCCCAGCGTGCGAAAGTTGTGTTCATCGGTGATTACGATCAGCACATTGGGTTTGTCCGCCGCAAGACAGTTAACCGAAGACACGATTGAGAATGCGGCAATAAGGAACAGACGCGACAATAACATAAGTTTCTCCGGTTCAAGCTCATTTCGTTTCCAAGGCCCAGCTAACTGCATTGACCAGCAATCCTGGCAGCACCTGGCCGCTGAAATCGTCGACATGACCGAGCGAGGTGTAGAACGATTTGCCGCCGTCAGCTCGTACAAAAGTCCAAGCCATCGGTTCCGGCGGGTTCCCTTCCGCGGCTCCGGTCAATACGACTCCGGCTCCGTCGGCCAGCGGCGAGACCTTGTACAGTGAGCCGCCGGCAATGAATGACGTTTTGGTATCCAGGCTTTTGGTTAGCGCGGCGGCAGCCTCTTTGCTGACGCGGTAGGTTGTTGTTAGTTTGTTGCCGTAGTGATTCGTATAGTTGCCGCCGAAGACATCGCGATCCCAACTTTGCCACTGTGCCCTGCCCTCTGGCGGCTGGCCGTTGCGGAGGCAGAAAGCGTGACTTGCGGTGCGAATTCCAATCACCGGCTTGCCGGCAAGCACGTAGTCTCGCACCTTGCCCAGCTGTTGCTCGGGCAACGTCCGCCGCCGCACACTGACGAGCAATAGATCGGCTGTATCGATCGCTTCGATGCCCACCAGCCGATTGCCGTCATCGGGATCAGCGAAAACGAAAGTGGTGCGATAGTGCTGCAGATGTTGCCGGGCAAACTTCGGCAATGTTTGCTCGGTGTTGTATTCGCGCTCGGCGATCAGCATGACAATGTGCGGTTTGGCCAGATCGTCGGCGACGGCGACGGCTGTGAACAATGCCAGCAGTAGCAAAGTAAGGAAACGATGCATCGGAGTCGGGTCAACCAGGGAGAACTTGATTGCCCCTAGCATACATGATGCCTGCGTTGGCGGCCTCAAGGGGCTACATCTAGCGATTCAGCCCAAATAGCGGAGCGACAAGACTCCTTCGATCCCGCGGATTTTGCTGAGTGTTTCGTCGCTGATTTCGCGGTCCAAATCAATGATCGTGTAGGCCACGTCGCCTCGCGATTTATTCAACAAGTCCGCGATGTTTTGATTGGCGGCGGCCAAAATGGTGGTGACTTGGCCCACGATGTTGGGCACGTTGGCGTTGGCAATGGTGATGCGGTGACCTCCATTGCGGGGCATCACGGCATCGGGAAAATTCACAGACTTGAGGACGTTTCCGTTTTCCAGGTACTCACGCACGTTGTCGGCAACCATGATCGCGCAGTTTTCTTCGGCTTCATCGGTGGACGCTCCCAAGTGCGGGAAGGCGATGACCTTTTCATGTTTGAGTAATGTGTTGTTTGGAAAGTCAGCGACGTAGGCGTGCAAGTGACCGCTATCGAGCGCGGCCATCACCGCGTCCTCGTCGCAGATGCCTCCCCGCGCCAGATTCACGATCACACCGCCAGGAGGCATCATCTTGATCCGTTCGGTGTTAACGATTGCTCGCGTCGCATCCAGCAGCGGGACGTGGACGGTGACGGCATCGGATTTGGAAAACAGGTGATCAATGCTGACGGCTTGTTCGACGCCGCTGGACAGCTGCCAGGCGCTTTCCACGGAAATCTGTGGATCGTAGCCGACGACTTTCATGCCCAGTGACAGCGCGGCGTTGGCGACACGCAGCCCAATGGCTCCCAAGCCGATCACACCGAGTGTTTTTGACGGCAATTCAAACCCAACGAAATTCTTTTTACCCGCTTCGACCGCCTTGGATACTTCATCGTCGCTGCCGTTCAAGCCGGATGCGAAACGCATCGCGCCGGGGACATTCCGTGCCGCCATCAACAATCCGGTCAACACGAGTTCCTTGACGGCGTTGGCATTCGCACCCGGCGCGTTGAACACGGGCACGCCGCGCTGAGTCATTTTGTCGACAGGGATGTTGTTCACTCCGGCGCCGGCGCGACCGATCGCGACAACGGTTTCCGGGATCTCCATGCCGTGCATCTTGTAGGAACGCAGCAGGATGGCATCGGGATGTCCGATCTCAGAGGCCACCTCGTAGGTTTCCCGCGGCAGCCGCTGCAAGCCTTTGATGGAGATGTTGTTCAATGTCAGAATCTTAAACATGTTCGTCTCAACTGAAGGGCATGCGGATGCAAATTCCATCCGCGATGAATGATGGATGGCAACATCAGCGGGCACGCGTTAGCGCCGGGTTCCGGCGGCAAGATCCGTGGGCTAATGTCCAGCGGCTGATTTCAAAGATCAAATCTGGATGAAACCTAGCCATTCTTCGCTACGAAGTCTTTCATGAAGCTGGCGAGTGTTTCAACGCCTTCACGTGGCATCGCGTTATAGATACTTGCGCGAATGCCGCCGACACTGCGGTGACCTTTCAGAGCGGAAAGATCGTGTTGGGCGGCAGCGGAAATGAACTTGGCCTGCAGTTCATCATGCGAGAACCGGAAGGTGACGTTCATCTTTGATCGGGATGCGGTCTGAGCATGGCCGATATAAAACTCGCTGTTCGCGTCGATGATGTCATACAGCAGTTTTGCCTTCTCTTCGTTCTGCCGTTGCATGTTCTCCAAGCCGCCAACGTCATCGGCCAGCCATCGAGCGACTTTGCCCAACACGTAAATGGCGAAGGTCGGTGGAGTATTCCATGCCGAATCGGCTTGGGCATGATTCTTGTATTGCAAGTAGCCCGGCAGATCGCTGCTGCCGCGATCCAGCAAGTCACGGCGAATAATAACGACCGTAACACCGGCCGGCCCCGCGTTCTTTTGTGCACACGCGTATAAGATGCCGTACCGATTCACCGGCAGCGGTCGAGAAAGAAAATCGCTGGAGGCGTCACTGACTAGCGGCACACCCGCGGGGCACCGGGGCTCGTCGGCAAACTGCACACCTTGAATCGTTTCGTTGCTGCAGTAGTACAAGTAGGCTGCGTCGTCGCTGGCGGAGTAGTCGCCGGCATTGGGCACATGGTCGTAGTTGGAATCTTTGGCGTCGTAGATGACCTCGACATCGCCTTCCTTCTTGGCCTCGGCGACCGCTTTCTTGCTCCACGATCCGGTCAACAAGTACTGCGCTTTCTTGCCGCTTCCTCTCAGCAAAGTGGTCGGGATCATCGAGAATTGCAGTGCGGCACCTCCCTGCAAAAAGAGGACAGCGTAATCGTCCCCAATACCCAACAAAGAGCGAAGAGAATTCTCCGCATTGTGCAAGATATCGACAAAGATCTGGTCGCGGTGACTAATTTCCATCACCGAGCAACCGGCACCTGGAAGGCACAAAAGCTCTTCCTGAACCTCTTTCAATACCGGCACCGGAATGGCTGCTGGGCCGGCGGAAAAATTGAATACTCGTTTATCGGTCGCAGTGGCAGTCATGGTTTGCCGTTCCCTAAAAAAACTCGAACAAATGACGACCCGCTGGCCGCCCGGTGTGCGAAACTGACAAGCGGCAAATTCTATGCTCGCCACCGCCGATACGGAAGGTTGCCGATTTTGCCTGGGGGCTATGGGGCTTCGGTGCCCAAGATGACACAACACGCGATAAACCGATGGGTCGGGAAATCGCCCGGGTTTGCGTTGGGCGGCCAGGTTAGCCCCTAACTTCGAGTTTTGAAGCCAACTTTGATCAGCGAGACGAATCATGAGTGATTTGATCACAGACGCAGCTGACGCGGCGATCGATTTGGCCGCCGATTTGCTGCGACAAGCTGTCCAGCTGCAAACACCGCAGGAGCGGCGGCAACAAGCCGAACTGGACCGCATGATCGGCCACGATGCGGACAAGGCGACGCTGGTGGAGATGACCGACCAGGCGTTTCGCACCCACACGCCGGCAAGGGTCGCCGACCAACTGACCCATATTCTTGATGTTCAGGGCGTGCCCCGATTCTTCAGCCCATTAGAGCAGGCGATGCTCCGTGGTTTTCAAGCGTTTGGTGACTACCTGCCCGGAGTCGCTGTGCCGCTGGTGAAGGAAAAGATGCGTCGCGAAACCGCCAATGTCATCCTGCCTGCCGAGCCCGCCCTGCTGGCCGAGCATTTGCAAAATCGATCCAGGCAAGGCGTTCGCATGAACGTCAATTTGCTGGGCGAAGCGATTCTGGGCGAACGAGAGGCAGCTCGCCGAACACAGCAATTATTTGATGTGCTGCGAATGGATGAAGTCCGCTGTGTGTCGGTCAAGATTTCTACTTTGTACAGCCAGGTTTCCGCTTTAGCGCGGCGGCGCACGATCAGCGTCGTGGCGGATCGCTTGGAGACATTGTATCGAACAGCCACAGGCGAGCTGGATCCGTCGACTGGTAAAGGCAAGTTCGTTTACTTGGACATGGAGGAGTATCGGGACCTTCATTTGACCGCCGAAATCTTAACAGCAACGCTGGATCGAAACGGTCTAGCCGATGTCCGCGCCGGAATCGCCCTGCAAGCTTACATTCCTGATTCGTACCGCGTGATGCAAGATCTGCTGCAATGGTCGCGCCGTCGTGTCGCCGCCGGCGGCGAGCCTTTGACGATTCGTCTGGTCAAAGGAGCCAATATGGAAATGGAGCGAGTCGAGGCGTCGGTGGGAGGCTACGCCCAGGCTCCTTATAAAGAAAAACTGCATACCGACGCAAACTACAAGCGGATGTTGCTTGCATTGATTCGCGCCGCTGCCAGTGGCGATGTGCGCGTGGGCGTTGCTTCACACAATCTGTTTGACGTGGCCCTGGCAATGATTTGGAGCAAGAAATTCGCTGCCGCCGCGGGCGTGCAATACGAGATGCTGGAGGGGATGGCCAATCATCAGCGTCGCGCGATTTCTGAACAGGCGGTGCCCATGTTGTTGTACGCACCGGCGTGCGATCAGGACGGCTTTCTGAACGCGATCGGCTACTTGATTCGCCGATTGGACGAAAACACGGGCCCGCAAAACTTTCTTCGGCATTCCTACCGGCTAAGGCCCGAAACGCCGGAGTTCGATTCGTTGGCAAGCGACTTTCGTGAGTCACTGATGCTGATGGATTCCGTCAGCAACTCGCCGCGGCGCAGCCAGGACCGCCGCAGTTCAGCCCTGCAACCGGTGGCGGCCTCGCATTGGTCGGGGCTTGTCAATGAACCGGATACCGACTGGTCTCTGCCGCATAACGCGCAGTGGGCTGAAGAAATTGTTTCGCGTTGGCAGGGGCGATGCGGCGAACATGCGACCGTGGTTCCGCTGCAGATCGGAGATCAGACCGTCCGCGGACAGCAACAACGCGAGTCGCTGGATCCTTCGCGACCGGGAGTCGTGGTCTGTCGCTTGCAAACGGCGTCGCTGGAGCAGGCAAAAGAGGCTGTATCCCTGGCGTCGCGTGACCAAAGCCGCTGGAGAGCAGCATCGCCGCGACACCGTCACGAGGTCTTGCGTGGTGTCGCGCAGCGACTTCGGGAGCGACGGGGCGACTTGATTGGGGCGATGATTGCCGATGGTGGAAAAACGATTGCGGAAGCAGATCCCGAAGTCAGTGAGGCGATCGACTTTTGTGAGTTCTATCCGTTGACGGTGAACGATTGGTGGACTCGTGAAAGCATCAAGATCTCAGCACGCGGGGTGGTCGCTGTAATCACGCCTTGGAATTTTCCGCTGGCAATTCCTTGTGGTGGAGTTGCTGCATCGTTGGCTGCCGGCAACTCCGTCATTCTCAAACCGGCCAGTGAAACGGTGTTGACTGCCTGGTTGTTGTGCCAGGCGTTCTGGGACGCTGGTGTACCTCCAGACGCGCTGCAATTAATCCCCTGTGATTCAAAAGTTGCCGAAGCCGCCTTGGTCGGCAACGCCGCTGTTGATGCCGTGATCTTGACGGGAAGTACCCTGACCGCAAAGCGAATGTTGGCGGTGCGACCGGGCTTGCATCTGTTGGCCGAAACGGGAGGCAAGAACGCGACGATTGTCACTGCAATGGCGGACCGCGATCTAGCGATCAAACACGTGATTCATTCCGCATTTGGACACAGCGGACAAAAATGCAGCGCCACGTCATTGCTGCTTTTGGAGCAGGAAGTTTTTCAAGATCAAAAGTTTCGCGACGCGCTGGCGGATGCCGTGCAAAGTATCCACGTCGGTTCTGCTTGGGATCTGCACACGAAGATGGGGCCATTGATTCGTCCGCCCGGGGATGAATTGACCCGCGGGCTGAAAACGCTGGCCGATGATGAGTCGTGGTTGGTTGTACCCGAGCACGTGGTTGACAACCCCAATCTGTATCGGCCCGGAGTTAAGTGGAATATCCGTCCTGGCAGCTTCACGCATTTGACCGAATTGTTTGGTCCGGTCTTGGGTGTGATGAGTTTTTCACGGCTGGAGGAAGCGATCGAGATCGTGCGGCGAACCGGGTACGGCTTGACCAGCGGACTGGAGAGTCTGGACGATCGTGAAATCGAGCTTTGGAAACAATCGATCGGCGCGGGCAACTTGTACATCAATCGTCCCACCACCGGCGCGATTGTGCTGCGACAGCCATTCGGTGGTGTGGGGCTGAGCGCGTATGGCCCCGGCGTCAAAGCGGGCGGGCCCCACTACGTGCTCGCATTGGCGCAGATCATCGATGGCGATAAAAACATCCCCGCGCAAGGTGCATCCGAGTCAGACAACAACGGTCTGGACTTGTTGCGGCAGTGGGTCGAAGTCTTTTCCGTTCAGGGCGCGATCGAGTCATCCACGGCGAATGAGTTGGCAGCTGCGATGCAAAGCCAGCGGACCGCGGTGGCTGACGAATTCTCTCGCGCGCACGATACGTTCCAGCTCGTCGGTCAAGACAACTTGCGGCGTTACCGTCCCGTCCGCTCGATGACAATACGCGTGATGGCGAATGATTCGATCCGTGATGCGATTGTTTCCGTCGCTGCTGCGGTGGCCGTCGGGGCTCAGCTGACACTATCGTTGGAAACCAGCGGCGACCGGGAAGTGAAAGAATTGTTGGAGTCCACTGCCGATTACGTTCCAGGGTTGATTCATCCGCTGGAAGAAACGGAAGACGAGTTGGTCTCGCGAATTAGCCAAGGACATGTCAGCCGGCTTCGGTTGCTTCGCCGTGCTGAGGTTACATCACCTGTGGCCGTTGCCTGTGCGGCGCAATTTGTAACGATCATTGATGAGCCGGTCGTGTCCGATGGTCGCATCGAGTGCTTGCGATACCTGGACGAACAATCGATATCCCACGACTACCACCGCTACGGCAATCTCGGCCGCCGCAGCGGGGAGCGGCGCCGCGAAGTTCCCTGACATGATTGCTAATCGTCGATGCCGAATTCTCGCATCCAGTCGCTGACGTCGGCAGAATCCAACTTGGGAGTCGGCTTTTCTTTTTTTCCACTCCCCTGCCCTGCCCTGTTGCCGGAAACCGCCAATCGCACGTCGCCTTCCAACAATGCGTCCAACCAGGGCTGAGAGTCGAAGCTAACCGCTCCGCGCCGCCGCGCCGCCGCTTGCACTCGGTGGTCAGATGAGATCACGGCGAGCTGTTTGGGGGAGGAATGTTGGCCGATGATTTCTTCCAACAAGTCGTCCGCTTCCGGGTAGTCGATGGCGAAGCGAACCAGCATGCCGTTGTGGTCAAACTCCGACAGCTGATCCCGCGGAGGGTTGGCCGCATCGAAGACAAGGCAAGTCCGCCGGCGAGTCTCGGCATCCAAATGCTCGTTTAATCGATCAATCAATCGCATACGTTCGGCGTGCAGCCAATTGGGGTCCGGACAGCGGCCGGGGCCCGCCACGGGAGCGACCACGTTGTAGCCGTCAATCAGCAGTCGCAGTGACATCACATCTGCCAATGTTAGGCGTGGGGATTCTCGGCACACTCACGCATGACTCGGATCACACGATCCGAGATTCGTGCGGTCGAAAAAAGCTCGAACATCGCATCACTGATACACCGCACTTGATCAGGCGTGAGCCCCAACACGTTGTCCAGCGCACGACGAAAGCTGGCCGTGTCTTCCAAATCAAAGACACCACGATGCTGCGGATCTTGAACAACCTCTGTGATCGCAGTGCCGCGGACGTAACACACCGGCGTGCGGACAAAGTAGGCTTCTAAAGCCGGCAAGCCAAAACCTTCGATCTCGCTTGGTATCAGTAGTGCGAGCGCAGAGCCCATCAGACCGCGAAGCTGATCGTGGTCCACCGGCGGCGTCAGCGTGGTGCCCGATATGGTTTCCAGAATCCGGAGACCCTCCGCATCCAATTTGCCAATCAGTTTAAGTTTCGGCAGATCGACCCCGGCGGATTGCAACTGCTTCCACATCCGCAGCAGCGTATTGCTTCTTTTGTGGGGTGCGGTGGCAGCCAAATGCAAAACATAATCAGACCGCTCGAAGTCCGTCCTGCGGTACGATTCCCACTCACTTCCTTCGTACGTAACTTTGATCGGTGGCGCAACGATCCGATGCCGATCACAGAAATCAATCAACTGGCTGGCAGTGTGCTGCGAGACCGTCATCACGCAGCGGTGCCGCAAGAGACTGCGTTTGGTTTGCTCAATCCAGTATCGGAAGGCTCGCGGGCTGCGTGATTCCGGATAATGATCGGCGTAGAATTGGACGATCGTATCGTGCATCGTACCCACGGAGGGAGCGGAAGGCTTGGCGATCCGGGGCACGTAACCTGTGGGGTAGTACCACAGATCGACTTTGGGTCGCACCAACCAAGAGTGCAATCCATCAGCGACGAGTCTGCCCAGTGCGGTATCAGTTCGGAATGGCAAACTTCGCGTCTGAATGTTCTGAAGATCTCGCTCGGCGTATGAGCTGCGGCTGATCACCTGGGTGATCATCAGGTCTTCGCGTTTGGCGAATCTTGATAACAACAACCGAGTCATGGAAGTAATTCCCAAACTGCGGTCACAATGCGGATTCTGATCAGCTAAATAGATGGCCACCCGGAGGGGAGCAACATCCGCCTCCATCACGCCCAACAGTGGTGGATTGAGCGCGACACTCATGCCGAAATCACCTTCATTTCCGCGGACTCTGGTCCGCTGTTTCCGCGTGGGGTTAGCAAAGTATTTGACTTCTGATTCCGTCGCCGAATCGCCTTGCTGACGGCGAAGACAAATTGATCGGCCGATGCCCCCGGTGTCCTGGATGAAACGGATTGGCGAGCTTTTGCAGCCATGGCTTGACGAGCTTGGTCGGTCTGATCGGCCAGTTCAGAAAGCGGCCGTGTCAAGGAATCCCGTACTTCTGGATCATAGGGCCAACCGTTTTCGTTGTCTACGACAAGTGTCGTGACGGCCTGCGCATGAACGCTGCCGACCACTGGCAGCCCCGCATGAAGGGCTTCATCGACGACCAATCCCCATTCGTCCCCGAGCGTGGGAAACAGCAGGGCGTCGCTGTCTCGATAATGCCGATGAATCTGCTCGGGGTGCAATGGCCGTGAACATGAATTCGCAGGTTGCCGGGGGCACCAAGTGCCCGCAAATCGGCTTCCAAAGGTCCCGCAGCAGGTTCCAATCGATCGCAGTATCGGGATTGTCCGTTGCCCAGGCTGCCAGTTGCCGTGCTGCCGGAAGCACGCCTTTTCGGTCCGACAGTTGGTCACCCAGTCAACACGCTTTAATCATCGTCGCCGCGTGAATCGCCGCAACGAGCCGCGTCCAGCTTAGATGTTGCCAGGGCCACCGCACGCGATCCAAGCAGACATTGATTTTAGAAATCCGGGTAATCAACCCGCAGCAAGAAAAGTCCTTGCGGCGGCGCGGTCGGGCCGGCCAAGTCACGATTTTTCGCTGCGATTACGTCGCTGACCCAGGCGGTCGGCTGCTTGCCGCGACCAATTTCTACGAGTGTGCCGACAATGTTGCGGACCATGTTGTACAAGAAACCGTCTGCTTCCACTTCGATGGCGATCAGCCGTCTTTGCGAACTGATCCCCTGATCGTCGCCAAGTGCATCCGGTTGTTGGATCAACTCGCAGGCTCGCACCGACCGCACGGTTGATCGGCGAGGTGCCCCGGCGGCTTGAAAGCTGGCAAAGTCGTGTTCGCCCACGACGCGCCCGGCCGCGGCTTGCATCGCCTGCAGATCGATCGGACCGCGTAACCGCCAGCGATAGCGATGCTGCAACGGATCGTGCGGGCCGCCGATTTGCAACTGATACCGGTATCGTTTGCCAGTCGCCTCACGGATCGCGTGGAATCCATCGGGTGCGTCAATGACTTCGTTGACAACAATCGTTTCCGGCAGCTGTGTGTTGAGCGCCTTGCCCAAATCGTTTGCTGTCGCCTTCCAGTCCGCGATCGTGCAACTGGCGACCTGTGCCAGCGCGTGCACCCCCGCGTCAGTGCGGCCGCTGCCGACAACGGAAACTTGCTGCCTGGTGACTTCGCCTAAGGCGCGCTGCAAGACACTTTGAATTGACTCGCCGTTGGGCTGCACCTGCCAGCCAACGTAATCGGTGCCGTCGTAAGCGATCGTCAGCTTAAACGTTCGAGACACGATCGCAGCCAAGGGAGTTGTTAGGGCTCGTCTTGATTTGAGGTGTGAAGCGGGAGGGCGACGCGGGCGACGCTCCCGCGGAGCCGGTAATGCATTGCCGGCTCAGCAGGAGCTTCGCCCTC
>JBFJVZ010000234.1:0-12083 GCA_041623895.1 Pirellulaceae bacterium
CATTGCCCTGAAATCCATTGCCCTGAAATACTGCACGCTGTTCTCAGGGCAAGAGAAAGTGTTAGCGTTGGCCCGGGGAGCGTGCGACGGCGAACGGGCCTATGGCAACAGTTTCTTCAGGGCTTCGGTGCGAACGCTCGGCTCGTGATATTCCAAACTGCGGAAGTAACGATTGGTTTCTTCCAGCTTCAATTTAGGATTGCCGATGATCGAAACGAGCGCCTCCGCAGCTTTGGGAGCACGTACCCGCCAGACGATATCGCGTCCGCCAGGGGTATCCCAGTGGCCCTCGACCAGATCCAACCAGGCATCGAAACACTCCACCGCACGAACGTCGCTGCCGATGCCCAAGGCTTCCAAATACCAACGGTCTTTGCCATCGTGATGCGCGGCCAGTTGCGCCCAGACGCTCGGCATTTCCTCAAATTTGTCATAGCGAAGCGCGATGGCAAGTTCTCGGCGGACGGCTGCGGATTCGTCCGTCGCCGCCGCAGCACAGACGACTGAAATTGGCAAGCCAAGATGCTTGGCGAGCCGAATCGCAGTGATACGAATATCGGGGTTTTGATCCGACAAAGCCTCTTTGACGTAATGCAGGTCGTGTCCTTTGATCTTGCCCAACAACCAGAGTGCGCGGGCTCGCAGCCGAGCATTCGGTTCGTCGTAGTAAAGTTTGCGCAACTCGGCTTCGGCTGTTTCTCCCATGTTGTGCAGCGCCGTCCAGGCCTTGTAGCGCACGGCCACATTGGGATTGCGCAGTGCATCAACGGCGCCGGCCGCGGTACTGTAATCGAATTTTGGAATCTCGTATTTCGTACCCGGAGGTGCCAAACGGAACAAACGGCCACGGTCCAGATCACCCTGCCGGTGTCCGCCAACGCCCGGGTCATACCAATCGGTGACAAACAGGGAACCATCCGGCGCCACACACACGTCTGCCGGGCGGAACCATTTGTCGACCGTGCCGGTCATCAAGGGTGCGATTGTCGCCGTGTATCCTGCTCCAGCCGGTTTGACGGGATAAGCGCGGACCACATTCGGCCCCGGGTCACAGTGAATGACCTGGTCCCAGAATCGTTTCGGCAGCAATCGTCCCTCGTAGATGCAAATGCCGCATGGTGACCCCGCGCCGGTTTGCAACAAGTTTGGTACGACGCCGGGGTCGTTTAAGTGCCAATGTTGCAGTGGGATTTCTTCTTCCATCGTGATGCGAGTGTCACGCCAGCCGGCGCCGGTTAACTCGTCGCGGTATCCATAGTTACCGTGCTCCATCACAAAGTTGATGCGAGTGCCGCGGTTACCGTCGTCGTCATTGTCGCTTTGCCAAAGCGAACCAAACGAATCAATCGTGGTTTCCCAGTTGTTGCGAAAGTTGTGAGCGAGAACCTCGAAATTCGACCCATCCAGATCGCAGCGAAAGGGCATGCCGCCAAAAAAAGGTTTGCCATTATCGACAACAGGTCGGCCATGAATATCGACGACGGTCTTCCCTTCAGCGTCTTTGACCTGTTTGCCGGTATTGCCGACGTTCCAATACAGCTTGCCATCGGGCCCGAACAAGAATGAGTGGCCGGAATGGTCGTGTTGTGGTTGCCCGGTTTCGGTGAACATCGCCTCTTTGCGATCCGGTTTGTCGTCGCCATCTTCGTCGATGAACCGCCACACGTAAGGTGACGCCGTCACGATCACCTGGTTTCCCAGCACGCAAATTCCCATCGCCGAATCGATATCGTTTCCCTGATAAAACGTTTTGACCTGGTCCATCACTCCGTCACCAGTGGTGTCTTCCAGGATCAAGATCCGATCACCTTGGGGACGCGAACCCTGGTTGCGGCGATAATTCATCACGTCGCAAACCCAAACGCGGCCGCGATCATCAATGTCCAGATTGGTCAGGCTTTTCAGATCGTTCTTCTCACTCGCCGACAACGTTGCTTCCAAGCCTTTGGCGATCTCGATGCCGGCGAGTGCATTTTCGGGCGTACGTTGTTGACCATCAGGCGCGTCGTCGGGTTTCGCAGCCGAGACAGCTTCAGATTTCGAGCCCGCATTGGTGCTGGACAAGATGTTGAATTTCTTAGCCGTTTCTTCTTCGTTAAACTGCTTTGGTTTGTCGTAGTCCTGGTTTTCCAACAGATCTTTCATGCCGACCGGCTTTTCGCCCATGGATGAACCACCGGGCTCAATCTCCTGACCGGCTGTCCAACGAATCGCGTTGGCAACCAGCCGGCGCACATCATCGTCGGCCCAGTTCCAATGAAAGTGTCCGCCGGTAAAACCGAATGAGCGGCCACCGTCGGGACGATCGTAAGCCCAAGCAACGGTTTGCTTGTCACCAGCAGCAACACTCTTGCGAACATGCGGGTTACCGCTGTGCGGGCCATCTTTTCGCCGCATCGTTTCTTCGGGAGCCACCGCCGCGAGAATCGGCGTTACTTTGCCGGCTTCACTGAACCGCAGATGAAAATACCACTCGTCGTTAGTAGCGAACGGTTTGACCCCGTTGGTGATCGGATGTTTGGGCAGCGTCTTGAAGTCGGCAACCCAGTGCGGATTGACACTGTAATTGATCTCGAAGTGACCACCGAGCATTTCCACCCAATCCTTACCGGGTTCATCTTTTCCCGGTTCGCCCGGGATCATTTCGACCGCGAAATGAATGCAAACCAGACCGCAGCCGCGCTTCAGTTGCTGCCGCAGCGTATCACGATGGTCCATCGCCACGTGTCGCCGACCGCCATCACAATAAATCACGATCGAGTCGGCTGATTCCAGCAGCGAACTGTCTTGGGGCCAACCTTTGACCACCTTGATTTCGGCATCGTCATCACTTGACGCGATGGCATCCTCCAGGATCTTGAGGCCTGCGTAATGTTCATGAGAGCCGTAACCGTGCGAGGGTGGCCCGGCGATCATCAAGATCTTTTTCGCCGAGGCACGCGGAGAATTAACGAGAGTCGCGGCAACGAAGACCGACAGTAGCAAGAGAAAACGTGAGCGCATTTCGACCTGACCTGCTGGGGAGCGAATGATGAACTTTCGCTCGACAATATAACACGATCAGGCTGCGTCGGTTAACTTCCCAAGACGCGTCGATACACCGCGGCGGTTCCGCGGGCCATGGCGAGATCGGAGAAATCTTTTGCATGTCGCGCACATGCGGCTTCGGCCAATTGCTTCCAATCATGCTGGCCCGTGACCAACTCACGAATTCTTGCAGCCAGACTCACCGGATCACGTGGCTCGGCCAATAGCCCCTCGACACCGTCAGTGACCGCCTCGGGCGTCCCCTCCACGCGTGTCGCGATCACCGGCAGAGCGGCGGCCATCGCTTCCAAGACCACCATCGGTAATCCTTCGCCGAACAAACTTGGCAACACCATCGCGTCTAGTCGGGCCAGCTCGGCGGGAACATCATTGGTAAAGTCAACGCGTTCGACTCGGTGGCCAATCTCGAGCTGCATGATGCGCTGGTTGATCTCCGCTTCGTACTGCTGCGACTCATAGGGACCGATGCAGCGCAAGACAACGTCGTGGTTATCCTTTTCCAAGTCGGCCAAAGCGTCCAGAACGACCTCCAGTCCTTTGCGGGGACGCATCAAGGCAACCATGCCGATCGTCCAGCGGCCGCCGGGCGTCGGTGTTGCTTGTCGCGGCGGACGTACTGCCGGCACACCGTTGTGAACAACCGTGACGGAATCTTCGTCGGCGCCACCGGCGATGCAATCCAGGCGCAAGCTTTCCGAGACAGTGATCAGGTGTGAACAGTTGCGCAGCGACCAACGTTCGATCCAAGCATTCATTCGGTTGGAAAGTTTTTTGTTGGAATCACGAGCCGCTGGACTGTGGACGTGGTAGACCCAAGGCAGGCCGCTTAAACGCGATACCAGCGATGCGATCATTGCCGTCCGCGGTGTGTGCGCGTGCAGCAAGTCGTATTTGTGTTCGCGAACAAGATCGCGAATCTTCAAGGCGGCACGCCAATCGAATCGGCTGTTCATTGGTGTGTCGTAGCCGCGACCCCATTGACCATCTTGTTCGCGCAGCAACGCCGCAAACTTTCCAGGCTTGACGCTGGCGAAATCCGCAGCCACGCCGAAGCTTGGCAGACAACGCCCCAAATGCGACTGAACTCGTTCGGCGCCGGAAAAATATTCGCCGTTGACAACGTGCAGGACGCGGGCGGTGATGGGCTGCGGCGTCGTCGGCTCGGCCGGCGACGGCTCTGCTGTTTCAGCGGTTCCCGTGACTGCCGGGATCGGGACGTGAGCCAGTAGATGAGAATCGTTTATTTCAGGTAGCATCGCTCGGTCGGGTGTGGGAGTTGTCGATCCGGGGCATCCAACCTAAATCTGCCTCGCTTCTACTCCCCGTGGTGCGCCGTTATCAAAAGCAGGTCGCGGCAGGGCCCACTTAGGTCGCTTTACAACGCGTGTGACGGTTTTGGCGGCGTGGGGCTGGCGCCTGGTTGGTCGCCCCCAAGTTGATTGCCCCCGAGTTGATTGCTTGGGGGTGGACTACGTCAGTGACGCGAAACCAGCTAAATTAGCCGGCCATAAGCCAGTCGATCGGCGCAGTGGCGGTAACCAACGGTTCAACTGCAGAGTCGTTTGGTCGAAAGTACCGAAGCCGTGCCGCCCTAAAAACCTTAACCGAGAGCGTCCTCTTGAAAGCCAACATTGTCCTCCTGCCCGGTGACGGCATCGGCCCCGAAATCGTCCAGCAAGCGCAGCGTGTCCTGGAAAGGATCGCCCAGCTGTTCGCTCATCAGTTTTCCTTTGCATCCCACTTGATGGGCGGCATCGCCATCGACCAGTGCGGTGATCCGCTGCCGCAAGCGACGATTGACGCCTGCAAGTCCAGCGACGCGATCTTGCTGGGCGCCGTCGGCGGACCAAAGTGGGATGATCCTACGGCGAAGACCCGACCCGAGGCCGGCTTGCTAAAGATCCGGAAAGAGCTGGGCTTGTTTGCCAACTTGCGGCCGATTCGTTTGTTTCCCGAACTGGTCGACGCTTCACCCCTGCGCCGCGAAATCATCGAAGGCACCGATATTCTGTTTCTACGCGAATTGACCGGCGGAATTTACTTTGGCGAATCGGGGCGGAGCGGTAGCGGCAGCGAAGAAGTCGCCTTTCAGTCGATGACTTACAGTGTGCCGGAGGTTGAACGCATCGTGCGTTTAGCTGCCAAAGCCGCGCAGGGTCGCAACAATCAACTGACCAGCGTTGACAAGGCAAACGTGCTGGAACCAAGTCGCTTGTGGCGACAAGTCGCGGCCCGAGTGATGGCCGAAGAGTTTCCCGATGTTCAGTACGACGTCGTGCTGGTGGACGCAATGGCCATGCACCTGATCAATCGCCCCAGAGATTTTGATGTGGTGGTCACGGGAAATATGTTTGGAGACATCTTGACTGACGAGGCGTCGATGTTGCCTGGTTCGCTGGGCATGTTGCCCAGCGCGTCACTTGGAGATGACGGTCCGGGACTTTATGAACCGATCCACGGGTCGGCACCGGACATTGCCGGCCAAGGCATTGCTAATCCGCTTGCGACAATTTTGGCCGCCGCCATGCTGCTGCGTCACTCCTTGTCACTTCCCGCCGAGGCGGACGCGATCGAATCAGCAGTGGCTCAGGTTCTGGCCGACGGACTACGAACCGCGGATATTGCGCGAGGCGCTCAGGCGACCGGAACCGAAGAAATGGGCGCCGCGGTGGTGCAGCGGTTGAGTGCGTAACGGGCCGGCCAGGACCCTCAGGGACCTGTCCTGGCAGCTCGACGTGATTCAACGCTTGCCAAGACGGTCCTGGGCCCGCAACACTCACTCAGACCATGCCAAACAACTTCGTTAATCCGCCCCTTCTCCCGCTGCTGGTCAATCAAACCGAATGGCTGTCGGCCAACACTTGGGTCTTGCTTGCCGTCATCCTGTTGGCGTTGGGCATCGCGTCCTTGGTCGGGTTTGTGCTCTCTCGGCGTGAAACGTTGGGCATCGAATCCGCGATCATCGGTCGCTTTAACCACAAATTGCGCGTGTGGTGGATGATGACCGCGATCTTGGGACTGGGTTTTTTGCTGCACCGCGGCGGCGTGGTGGTGCTGTTTTTCTTCATTTCCTTTTGGGCGTTGCGCGAGTTCATCACGATGACACCTACCCGACGTGGTGATCACCGTGCTCTGTTTTGGGTCTTTTTTATTTTCACACCGCTGCAATACCTGTTGATTGGATTCGGCAGCAACCCGCCACAGTTTCTTGGCCGCTTGAGCCGGATCGATTGTTATGACTTGTACAGCATCATGATTCCGGTTTACGCAAGCCTGTTCATTCCGGCTCGCGCCGCGTTCGCGGGTGATTACAAGCGTTTCCTGGAACGCACGGCAAAAATCCAAATCGGATTATTGATCTGCGTGTATGCACTCAGCTACACACCGGCGATGCTGGATTTGCAATTGGTCCAAACCAACCAGCAGAAGCCGTGGCCGGGAAGCAACGTCAGCTTGTTGATCTTTTTTGTGCTGATCGCGCAATTGGCTTCCGTCCTTGAACGGGCCTGGAGCCGGCTGGCCGGCCGGCATGTGATCGCGGAAAAGATCAACGCTTCGCGAACCTGGGAGGGGTTTTTTGGATCGATGGTGACAACGGGATTGATCGCGGCCGCGCTGTTTTGGGCCACCCCGTTCTATCCTTGGGAAGCCGGGGTGATGGGTGCCGTCGTGACCGTGATGGCGATCGCCGGGACAATGACCATGAGCGCCATCAAACGAGACCGCGGCGTGACCGATACGGGAACACTTGTCCAAGGCCACGCCGGAGTGCTGGACCAGATCGACAGCATTTGTTTTGCAGCTCCCGTCTTTTATCACCTCACTCGATTTTTCTTCAGCGGATGACACTGCCACTATTCGACACGCATGCGCACTTGAACGTCGATACGTTCGACGACATCGTCGGGGACGTTGTGCAGCGAGCCAAAGACGCTGGCCTGGTCGCCATTAACGTGATCGGCGTCGACGTGGCTACCAGTCGCCGGGCGTGTGATCTGGCCGCGGAATATCCGGGATACCTGTATGCAGTCGTCGGCATCCAGCCAAATTCGGCCGCCGAGGCGAAAACCGGTGACTGGCAAATCATTGAAGAACTGACCGCCTATCCGGGTGTGCGCGCGGTTGGAGAAACAGGCTTGGATTGTTATTGGGACGATACTCCGCTGCCGCTGCAGCACGAGTATTTTGATCGCCACATGGAATTGTGCCGAAAGACGGCGCTGCCGATGGTGATTCACATGCGCGATAGCGGGCAGTTGATTCTGGAGCAACTGAATCGACAGTCATCCGTACCGCCGGGTGTCATGCACTCTTTCACGGGCGACATGCAAACGGCCGAGCAGTGCCTGGATCTTGGTCTCTATATCAGTTTCGCAGGCATGGTGACGTTCAAAAAAAGTGAAGACTTGCGCGCCATCGCCAAGATGGTGCCCGCGGATCGTTTGCTGATCGAAACGGACTCGCCCTACTTGAGTCCCGAACCGTTGCGCGGCCGCCGGCCCAACGAACCGGCAAGAGTCGAGCACACGTTACGCTGCCTGGCCGCCGCGCGTGGAGTTTCGCCGGAAGATCTGGCCACGGCGACCACCGCCAACGCAAAACGGCTGTTCCAGTTGCCATAAACGCTTGCACTACTTCGGATATTTCTCGGCATTGCGAATCATCTTCGCACTCAGCGCGTTGCTCAAGTCGATGTCCATCGCGTTGGCAATCGCAATCACATAGGCCAGACAATCAGCCAGCTCCTCAGATACCGCATGCTTGCTTTCCAAGTCCTGAGATACTTGTTCTGCCTCCGCCAAAGTCAGCCACTGAAAATGTTCCATCAGTTCGCCCGCTTCAATCGCCAGCGACATGCTCAGATTCTTTGGATTGTGAAACGCATTCCAATCTCGTTCGTCCACGAACTGTTGGACCAACTGGCGAAGTTCCGATACTGTCGTGGTTGAATCCGTCACTACTTGCCTCATTTAAACGGCCGGGGAGCACTTTTCGATCCCTTTGGGATCAAGAAACCTGCGAAACAGATTTCAATAGTGATAACCTACATTTTCACCATCCCAGCCCGGCCGGAGAGTGATTCACGTAAACCTGTGCTTTATCGAAGCTTAAAAGCCGGGCTGCATAGTACAATTTGCCCATGGCAATTGACAGCATTCGCGGTCTGCTGACGTTGGTTTTGGTCGTCGCCCTGGCCGCCGGTTATTTCATCTCGCAGCGCCGACTCCATCAGTTGGAGGGTGAGCTTTCACGGTTACGCACCGAGAACGGCTATTTGAGTGCCAGTGATTCGGGGCAAATCGCCGCAGCCCGCGCTCCCAGCGACCAGCCACTGACCTATCGCGTCCGCGTCCGGGTGCCTGAGACACCGAAGTTTCGCGTGGCCTACAGCTCTGTTTGGGAACAGGACTCGGCGGACCCAACCTGGTTTGCCGCGGTCGATCTGCCGCCCGGAGAATCGCTGATCATTGTCCGAGTCCAGGAAGATCCTCGTGATGATCGCTGGAAACTCACCACACTCGTCCAGTCCGATCGGGGCACCAAACGGGTGGCGACGGCGTTGCCGGAAGAACACGTGAAAATCTTTCGGGGGTCACACGATGCGATCAGCATGGGTGTGTCCCGCCAGACAACGAAAGTTGCCAAAGATCATTCCATTCGCTTGCTGGATGAACGTTGGGTGGTCGGCGAAGGCGGACTCCTGTTGTACGGTAATCAATCTCCCCAGCGAGATCAGATCGGGATCTACGCGGAATTGCAGCCCGATATCGGTCCCTTGTAGCGGTTTTTCCGCCAGGGCGTGAGTTTTGCGGGAGGGCGAAGCTCCCGCTGAGCCGTTGGCCGGCAACCGAGCGCGGCTGGAAGCCTGGACCTCCTGCTGTTGCGTTTGCCTTAGTAATTAGCGCAAAGCCTCTCCTAAGTTAGACTCTGGGCGATCGCACCAGGTCAGTGAATTTGACGATACAAACAAGACATGCCAAGAGATTTCTTAAAAGGCGCCGACGACGAATATGACGTGGTCGTGATCGGCAGCGGGCTCGCTGGGATGACGGCCGCCAATGTGCTCGGCCGCGCCGGTCATCGCGTCTTGCTGCTGGAGCAACATTACAAGCTTGGCGGGCTGGCCACCTGGTTTCTTCGCCCCGGTGGCCACATTTTTGATGTCTCGCTGCACGGTTTTCCCTACGGCATGATCAAATCGTGCCGCCGCTACTGGACTCGTGATATCGCTGATCGAATCGTTCAGCTAAAGAACATCCGCTTTGATAATCCACAGTTTTCCTTGACGACGACGTTTGATCGCAAGGACTTCACGCGGCTGTTGACCGAAAAGTTCGGTCTGCAATTAGCTACCGTGAATGAATTCTTTGACACCGCTCGGGGGATGAATTTTTACGACGACCAGACCACAACCACCCGCGAGTTGTTTGACCGTTTCTTTCCAGGCCGGGAGGACGTCATCCGATTGTTGATGGAACCGATCACTTACGCCAACGGCTCGACGCTGGAAGACCCCGCAATCACCTACGGAATCGTGTTCAGCAACTTCATGAGCAAGGGTGTTTTCATCTACGAAGGCGGCACCGAAGACCTGGTCGCCCGGATGAAAAAAGAACTCCAGTCCAATGGCGTAGATATCCGCATCAACTGCGGCGTTGAGAAGATCCAGGTCAAAGATGGCAAGGTGGCGGCTGTCGATGTCAACGGCCGCACCATCCGCTGCAAAGCTGTCGTCAGCAACGCGAATCTAAAGACCACCATTCTGAAAATGATCGGAGCGGACAAACTTGACCGTGGTTACGTCGACCGGGCCGAGGCGGTCCGGCTGAACAACAGCAGCACACAGGTATACATGGCACTGAAAGAGGGTGAAGCGATCGACGAATCGTCCGGTGACCTGTTTTTCACCAGTACTGCGAATGAATTTCGCACCGATTTGTTGCTCAGCCGCGACATCACCAGCCGAACCTTTAGTTTCTATTATCCGCGGACACGCCCGCACAAAAAAAAGGAACGTTACGCCATCGTCAGCAGCACCAATGCAAATTGGTCCGACTGGGCTGATCTGAACGAAGAGGACTACACCGAGAGCAAACGTGACCTGGTCGAAACCACGATCGATGCGCTGGAAAAATACATCCCCGGAATCCGCCAAAAGATCGATCGCGCCGAAGCGGCGACGCCGCGAACGTTTAACCATTACACGCGACACGAATTGGGCGCAAGTTTTGGCACCAAGTTCGAGGGTCTTGGTGTCAGCCGCGACCTGCCACAGCAAGTCGGCGGCATGTATCATGCCGGTAGCTGTGGCATCATCATGAGCGGTTGGCTGGGCGCGATTAACTACGGTGTGATCGTCAGCAACGAAGTCGACCAAATGCTGACCAGCGAAACATCTCCCGTCTAGGGAAAGTAGGCCAGGTCTTGTCCTGGTCAATGAGAATTAATTTTGTTTTGCCAGGATGGGTTCTGGCGATCGGGAAACAGCATGGCTATTTGCAGATATTTAGACGCCGCCAACCAGGCTCAATACGCACTCTACCGCGATGGAAGAATCTGTCCGCTTTCCTCGATCACCGATCATGTGCCGGTCGATGGCGAACTGTTTGATCGCGGCATTGATTGGCTGGACGTATTGCCGGAGCCGACGGAGGAGCAATGGCAAATCGCGCCCGATCGGCTGTTAGCACCGATTCCCAAACCAGAAAAAATTATCTGTATTGGGCTGAACTACCGCGATCATGCGATCGAGACAGGTGCCGAGATTCCCTCGCAACCGGTCGTCTTCAACAAATTCGCCACCACAATCATTGGGCATGGCGACAAAATCAAACTTCCGCGTGTCTCCGACGAGGTGGACTACGAAGCCGAATTGGTGGTTGTCATCGGCCGCACCGCCAAACATGTTTCCCGCTCCGCGGCGATGGATTACGTCTTTGGCTATACCTGCGGTCATGATGTTTCAGCCCGCGATTGGCAAAAGTCTACGCCGGGCGGCCAGTGGTTATTGGGTAAGACGTTTGACACCTTCGCGCCGCTTGGTCCCTGCCTGGTGGCGAAAAACAAGATCGCTGATCTCGGCAACCTTCGTGTCCGCATGCATCTGAATGGCAACGTCATGCAAGACAGCACGACGGCGCAGCTGATCTTTGATATCCCAACTTTGATCGAGCACCTCACGCAAATTGTCACGCTCGCTCCCGGAGATATCATTTTTACCGGAACGCCACCCGGAGTCGGCGCGGCGAGAAAGCCGCCGGTCTTCCTTCAGCCCGGCGACGTCTGCAGCGTCGAAATCGAAGGCATCGGAACGCTTACCAATGCATGTACGTCAGATACTCCGGAGCAAACGTGATGAATCAAGTCGACCGAAAAAAGGCGGATCGCCGTAGCTTGCATTTCGATTCGATTGATGATGCACTCGCCGAGGCGGAGCGATTGGCCGCGTCCCAAGTCACCACGACGGGAAATCAATCTTACGGACAAATCCTGGAACATTTGGCGCGAACCTTGGATGTCGTGACCGGAAAGATTACCGGTGTCAACGTTCCGCTGCCCTTGAGAATCATGGGACGGGCCATGAAACCATTCTTCTTGAGCCGGCCCATGAAGCCGGGTTTGAATCTGCCCTCAGCGGCTCAAGATATCTTCTGGCCCAGCGACGAGGTCTCCGTCGAAGATGCCATGACGCATTTTCGCACCGCCCTGGATCGATTTCGCAACGCCAAGTCACTGCCGAAGCATCCGGTGTTCGGAAAAATGTCCCGCGAGCAGCACAACCAACTTCAATGCCGCCACTGTGAACTGCATCTAAGCTTTGTGCATCCGCAGGAGCCCCAAGTGGCGTAGCTGGGCAACACGCCTCTTGCCTATCTTGTAACCCGAAGCGTGAGTGAGTGAACGGTTTACCAGGAATCCCTCGCTCACGCTTATGAAGACTCGTTTCCCAACCGCCGGGAGGGCGACGCGCCCGCAGAGCCGCAAAGCGTTTTCCGACGCTTCGGCTCGTCGGCAGCCTCGCCCTCCCTGGAAAC
>JBFJVZ010000235.1:0-12081 GCA_041623895.1 Pirellulaceae bacterium
AATTCAAACGCGCGGCTGGAGATTTTGGTGGACTCCGATGCTCGTCTCCAGGCGATGGTCGATGCCATTGATGCGGGAACGATCGCCGGCTTCCGCACTTTGACCGTGACAGAAACGCACGTCGAATCGGAACCATAGGTAAACAGCGTTATGTCGATTCAAGTGAAGTGCGTTCAATGTGGAGCGAGCCATCAGGTCAACGACCGGTTGGCGGGCCGTCGCGTGCGCTGTCCCGAGTGCGAAACCGCCATCCACGTCCCGGAGTTGGAAGCCACGGCGGAGGTCGTCCAAGCCGAGCCGGCAGAAGTTGAAGCAGTCATTGCCGAAGCCGTTGCCGTTGAAGCGGAACCGTTTTCAGCTGAGCCGCTCGAGGTCGATGCCGGGGAACCGCTGGAAGTGGCCACCGCCGTGCCGGTGGGCTCGGCCATGACCGGTGCGGAAGTACCGCCGGCGGGTAGTCCACAAGAGCAAGACGAGGACGACGAGAATCTGTTTGCGCGACCGCAGCGTGAGGAAGAAGAACTCGACATGACACCCATGGTCGACGTGACCTTCTTGTTGTTGATCTTTTTCATGGTCACCGCGTCCTTCAGTTTGCAAAAGTCGATCGAGATGCCACAGCAGCAAACCGACGCGCCCAGTACGCAGGCAATCGAGGAGGATCCCGAAGAGTTGGATCAGGTGGAACTGCAGATCGACGAATTCGGTGGCTTCCTGGTTCTGGCTGCGGACTGGGAAGCGGAGACGCCGGGTAAACAAAACCTGATCTCCAAGCTTCGCGAAGCGAAAGTCGCTGATGCCGCCAAGCTGATCATCAAAGTTCACGAAGAGGCGATGCTACAATCACTGGTTGATGGCATGGATGCGGGGACGATCGCTGGTTACGCCGAAATTCAAGTCACTCAGGTCGAGGACTTCGATTAATGGATACCGGACCTGCCATGGCGTCGTCCCCAAACCGCGGATTGCGATTCCATCATCCCTTACTGACCGACAGCCCTTAAATAGATAAACATGCTTGCAAACGAATTGATCGATCGACTGGAGCGACTTGGGTTGCTGGACCAAGAGATCATCGAGGCGCTCCGCGAACAACTCGATCAGGGTGGCACGCATGTGACGCCCGAGGCGGTCGCCAAATTGTTGGTCGACAACGGCCAGCTGACCCGTTTTCAGGCGACCAAATTGATTGGCGAACTGCGTTCGGGTCAGTACGACGAGGAAGCCACGGAGGTCGCCGAGGTCGCTGAGGCTGATGAGTTGGGGATCTTGCCCGAGGAGGCTGACGAAGCGGAAGTGGTGGAAGTCGTGGCCGAGGCTGAACCGGTTGCGGACGTGTTTGCTGCCCAGCCGGTAGCCGAAGCCGTGCCGGTCGCGGCGATGCCTGTCGAGGCAACACCGGTCGATGTCATGGCGGAGCCGATGGGCGATATGCCACCCGAGCGGCCCGCCAAACGCCGCGTCAAGCCGGAGCCTGAGAAGTCCGTTTGGGACTCGTTCAAGATATACGGCTATCTGGGAATCATTGCCTTTTTGATTCTCGCCGGCGGCGGCCTCTATTTTATTCTCAGCCGTGATAATGCTGACGACGTGATCAAGATGGTCAATGATCTTTACAACCAGCAGAACTACGTCGGCGCGCAAGAACGAGCCATCGATTTTCTGGATATCTTTGGCGAACATAATCAGTACTCCTCGCGGGCTCGAGTCATCATCGGGATGACGGAGTTGTATCGTGCCGAGGGGATGAGCGATCCCACACGTGCCCTGGACCTGGCCAAAGAGAAGCTGCCGGAAATCGAAGAAGAAGAGGCCATGGATGAGGAGCGCGGTAATCTGGCGGCCCTGATTGTTGATATTGCCGATAACATTGCCGCGGCCGCCGGCAAGGCAAGCGAAACGGCCGAAAAAGAAGAGTTGCTCGGTAAGTTAGAAGAGCAGCTAGCACTAACAGAGAACCCGCTGTACATGACCGCTTCGATGCGGACCACCTTGTCCGGGCGTCTGAAAGCGGTCGAGGAAGCGAGGGCTCGCGTCGAGCGTGACATCGATCGCAACAAGAGTTTGGATGCCGCGGTCGAACAAATGACGGGGCTGCTGGACGAGAAGAAAACCAAGGAAGCCTATGACACGCGATTCGCCTTGCTGCGGCGTTTCCCTGAGCTTGATGATAACGAACGCCTGACCACACTGATTGTCAGAGCGAGTGAAATCCAGCACGGTCTGGTGGTGGCCTCGGACAAAAAACCCGAGGTTGCCCCTGGAGGGGCTGAAGCGCAGTCGGCCAAGTCGATCGTCTTGACGACGCGTGCGGGCTCCACAGCGATCGGGCTTCGCGATCAGATTCTTTACATTCGCGCAGCCGGCTCGGTACTGGCGCTTGACGGCGAGACCGGCAATCTGTTGTGGCGACGATACGTCGGCGATAAACAAGACCACGAACCGGTCCGACTGGAAGGCGGTGCGGGCGTCTTGCTCAGTGATTCGGCGACACTGCAGATTCAACGATGCAAGGGGGACGACGGCAACATTCGCTGGCGTTCGCAGGTCGGGGAACCTTTCAGTGAACCACTCGCCATCGGAGACGATATCTACTGCTCGACAAATTCGGGAACCGTCTTTGCACTGGATGCCGAGTCGGGCGAAGCCAAATGGGCAACCGCGATTCCTCAAGACCTGGAGGTCAGCCCCGGTATTGATAGCCGTCTGGGCCGTGCCTACCTGCCCGGCGACCACAGCAACATGTATGTGTTGAACACACGTGACGGTTCTTGCCTGCAGAGCTTTTACGTCGGTCACGCCGAGGGCACCATCGCGGTCCCACCGATTCCCTTGTTGGGCTACGTCTTTGTGGTCGAGAACCGCGGCAGTGACTTCTGCAACGTCCACATTTTGCAAGGCGATGAAACGGGTCAGAATCTTAAGAAAGTTCAGGATCCTGTCCGCATGACGGGGAATGTCAGAGTTCCGCCCACGATCGTCAAGCAAAACCGGATGATTGTCTTGACCGACCTTGGCCAGGTTTCCGTCTTTGACGTTGAATTGATGACCGAAGGCGAACAAGTCACCGTGCTGGCCGAGCAAGTTGCCACGTACGATCAGCCCACGTCGACTCAAATGGCAGTCGCCAGCAGTCAAATGTGGATCACGGGGACGCGGATCGGTCGCTATAAGCTGCAGATCAGCACCGGCAGCGTTGTCCCCGATTGGTTCTTGCACGACGGTGATTCGTTCATTGGTAAACCGTTTGCCAACGACGAAGCCTTGGTGCATGCTCGCATCCTTCGCGGCACCACGGCCATTCGCGTTACCGCTGCGGAGCCCGAGACTGGAAAGGAATTGTGGCGCAATGACGTTGGCGTACCCGTTTCCATGATCACGCGAGCCCCCGGTGGCAACACTTTCCACGTCGTGACCAGTCAAGGTGCGCTTTTTGAACTTGATCGCGATTCGCTGCTGTCCGGTTCAACGCAAGGGCCGATCGAGAACCCGGGAGGCAATGGGGTGGCCATGCGTTTCGAGGATCCGATCGCGATCGATGACACGCGGCGGGTGCTTCTGAACCAGGAAACCAGTGGACAGATTCTTCTTTACGAGCCCTCGCGGCAGCGTGAAAAGCTGCGTTTGGTATCGCTCGGTTTGCCGGAGGGGAATATTTCTGGTGGAGGCTTGATTTCGGGCGGTGGATTGTTTTTGCCGCTCGATAGCGGTCGCGCCGTTCTGATGCGGTATCAGACGGGTGCGACTTTGGGCAGCCCGTTTCAGCCAGCCAGTGATCCGACCGGTCGAGTTCAGTGGACCAACGGTGTTGCTATGGCGGACGATCCAGACCAGGTTGTGATCGCCGACAGTCGCAAGACCTTGTACCGACTGCGGGTTGGCGAGCAGGTTCGCGAACTGGATAAGGCCGAATTGGAACAACCCTTTCTCGGCCGTATCGCGGCAGTCCAGAGCACGCTGTTTGCCACCACCGCAGGGCCGGCGTCCGATTTCATCGTCTTGCACGATATGGTCAGCTTGGATCAAAAGAAGCAAAACTTACTGGACGGTCGAGTCGCCTGGGGGCCGGTCGCGTTGGGTGATCTTTGTTTGCTGCAGACGGATGACTTGATGTTGCGTGCCTACGACGAAGCCGGTGAGCAGCGTTTTTCGTTGAAGTTGCCGCCCGGGACGCCCGTCGGCAGCCCGGAGCTGGTCGCTGATAAAATCATGATAGCCGGACGAGATGGTTGGATTTTGCTGATCGACCAGGCCTCCGGCACGTTGGCGGGCCAAACGAATTTGGGACAGCCGATTTCGGCGACTCCGCTGGCCGTTGGCAATCAATTGTTGGTGCCCGGCCACGAAGGCGTCGTCTACATCACACCGGTGCCAGCGGGATGATTAACGAGTTTGAAAAGTTTGTGAGTCGCGTTTTGTTGAAATTGTCAGCTACCAGAAAGTTCATCCGACCGGCTTTGCTACCGGTGGTACTTTTTTTCTGCTTGCTGGTGACGCCGAAGGCAACGGCGCAAATCATCATCAATTATGCAGAAAAGGGCTCGCCTCCGCCGGCCGGTTTGGAGCTGCTGCAAGAAGAACCTCACGACATCATCCTGTTCAAAGAAGCTGCCGGTGGCGGCTGGATCAAAGTGCATTTGTTGCCCTTTCCGGGACGTCAGATCCCGGCCAAACCAACGGGCACATTGGAATTCAATATCGTCAGCATCGAAGGTAAGGACTTTGCGGCGAAATGGGGTGACATCGAGCGCATCGACCTGTGGGAAGAGCGTCTGGAAAGAGAGTCCCAAGAGCGGATCGCCAAGAAAGATTTTGCCGGGGCGTATCCATTCTTGTCGGTGCTGATCCGCGATTTCCCCAATCGGCCGGGACTGCGAAAGATCCGCAGTGATTTCATTTGGAATAACGCGATCGAGTACGCGAAGAAAGGGCAACGCAATGCCACGCTGGCAATGCTGGAAGAACTCAGACGCTATGCGCCGGAGTACAACCGCACACAGGTACTGCGCGCCCTTGATGCCACGTTCAACCAATTGCTGGAAACGATGGTCAAGGAGGGCAAGTTGGGATTAGCCCAAAAACTACTTGCCAGGGTCGAAAAGGACTACGAAAACGAACGGCTTCAGTCGGTCACCCGATGGAACCAAGAGTTCCTGAATATGGCGTTGGCCAAACAAAAGGCGGCGATTGCCGCGCGTGATTCCAAAAACTACCGCTTGGCCCGAGAACTGGCTCGTGAAAGCGTCTATGTGAAGCCGGATATCCCGGGTGGAAAAGAGCTGATCAAAGAGATCGATACGATCTACCCGCTGGTCAATGTTGGGGTGCTGCAATCGGCAACGGTGTTGGATCCGACGCGGCTGGATAATTGGGCCTCGCGACGTTCCGGTCGCTTGTTGTATCGCACCTTGTTCGAGATGCAGGGCGCCGGTCCCGAAGGCGGCGAATATGAATTCATCTTTGGAGATACACAAATCAGCCCGGATCGAATCGAATACGATCTGTTGTTGGAAACCGAAAAGCTTTCGCCGCCGCTGGATCGCATCAACGGTTTCTTTTTGGCGGACATGTTGGCCAATCGGGCGCGGGATGATTCCCAAGCCTATTTTGCGCCCTGGGCGGCCGCAGTCCAAGCGATCGGGTTGGATGGCCCAAAGAATGTCCAATGCATCCTCCGCCGACCTCACGTGATGCCCAACGCGCTGTTGCAAATCATGGTTGATGGTAGTTGGTTGGGTGGCGAACCGGGATCACCCACCGGTGCGTATCGCCGCGATGTGGTGGAAGACGAAATCGTGCGGTATGTCCTGGCTGGCCAACCGGAAACTCCCACCAAACCGCGCGAGATCGTGGAGGTCCGCTGCGCTTCGGCATCCGACGCGGTGAGCAAACTATTGCAGGGCGAAGTCGATGTCTTGGATCAATTGTTTCCGGCCGACGCGATTCGCCTGCAAAACAACAGAGCGGTAAGCAGGCTAGTCACGGTGTCCAACTATCCGCTTCCCAGTGTTCACATGCTGGTGCCCTGCTCGGATCATCCTTATCTGGCGGAGCGAGCGTTTCGTCGCGGCTTGTTGTACGGGATCAACCGCAACGACATTCTGACCGGCGAGTTGTTGGAAAGCATGCAGCTGCCCGGCTGCCGCGTGCTTTCGGGACCGTTTCCGGCGGGCATGGAAATCAATGATCCGCTCGGTTATGCGTATGACCAATCGATCCTGCCGCGTCGCTTCGAGCCCAGCCTGGCGAAATTGCTGATCACGATGAACACAAACCAAATGCAGCAAGCGGCGGACCGCAAAAAAGAAACACTGCCTGAACTGACACCGTTACGTCTGGCATTCCCGGCTGATAATTTGTCTCGTGTTGCCTGCGAGGCGATCCGCAGTCAGTGGTTGTTGCTCGATTTGGAAGTGGAACTCGTGCAGTTACCCGTGGGCCGCACTTTCCCGGACGAGGGAACCGCCGATCTCGTTTACGTAGCCGCCGCCGTCTGGGAACCTGTGATTGATGCCCGCCGACTGCTTGGTCCCGAGGGGCTGGCTGGCAGTACGAATCAGTTGGTTGGCCTGGGGCTACGGCGACTTGAGGAAGCCAAAAACTGGAAAGAAGTCCGCGACCGACTACTCGATCTGCATTTTATTGCGAACAATGAATTGCCGGTTCTTCCACTTTGGCAGCTGGTGGACTCGTACGCCTATCGCCGCGAATTGTTGGGCATCGGACGCAATATCGTTTCCCTCTACCAGAACGCCGAGAATTGGAGATTTGAGTGATTAGCAAACTCCGAAACATGATGGGCATCCCCTTCTTTGCCACGTTGGTCTTGCTGTTTTTCAGTGGCGGTGTTCTGGCAGCCGACTCCGACCAACTCACGTCATCCGCGTCGATTGCACCGCCCCCCGAGTTTACGATTGCGTCTGACGAAGAGGACAAGCTTGAGCCCTGGGACTATTCACCCTACCGGGTGCTGATCTGGTTGGTCTCCGATGATCCTGGGGACGGCGCGGTCTCGCTGGACCAAGAGTTGAGAGCCTACTTGGATCGCGATTTTGCTCCGATTTGGCGAGTCACCATTGCCGATGCTCCGACGGCGGTCCGCACCGCTGCACTGCGAGACCTGGGGTCGTTGACGTTTGACACGATGGTTGCTTCGGATCCCGTCTTGGCGGTCAAGCGAAATCACAAAGACGCCGTCCGCATACGCATTGCTGCGAATGTTGCTGAGTACTGCAAGAAGGTCTACGGCACACCGGGGTTGATCGAAGAAACAAAACGCCGCGGCGCTGCAGCCGGCGATGAAGGGCTGGCGGGTGTGGCGGCGAAATTGGAGGCTGTCGAGGGCGATGCGTTGAGTCTGAGAGATCGCTGGGCTGAAGAAGAAACCGAAGCCGTGCTGGTCTCTCGCGGCATGGCACTGACGCTGACCGATCCGGCAGCAAAGATTGTCGCGCCGCCGATCAGCCAACTGATCTCCGACGCAGTCGACCAATACGACAAGATCTTTGTCGTCCGCATCAACCATGGCGTGGTTCCGCATAGCGTTTCGGTCGTGGAAATGGAAACCTTGATGCGTTTCGTCGGGGCGGTGGTGACCGAACATTTTGTCGACGGTGACGGCATCGCTACCGCCGTCGGTCGCGGACTGACCCGCGCGTTTTCGCCCGTGGTGCGAATTGATGAGGCGGGTCAAAGTACAGCAGCAGGTCTCGTCCGGGCCGGTGGGCTGATCCTGAAAGAAAACTCGCCAGCGGGCATTGCTGTGAACGATGTCTTACAGCCGATGATTCGCAAGGACGATCGCAACGGTAGCCCGATTATGATCGGGCCGATGGATTGGGCGTACCTGGTGACGGAAAAGGTCCAAGGCCCGCAAGTTGAAATGGGGTTCTACGCCGGTCGCATCGGTGGATTGCAAGGACGTAAGAATAAACGCACGTTTCGCATCGCGCTGAAGGTAACGCCTGTTGGTGAGCAGACGATGATCCGTTTGCATGCCAAAGGAGATGTTGATGAACCGCTGATCGGATACGAACTTTACCAAAAAGAGTTGAAGTCCAGGAGCATGACGTTCGTGGGTCGCACCGATTGGAACGGGCGTTTTCTCGTTAACAAGACCGAAGACCCGATGCGATTGCTGTACGTCAAGAACGGCGGCGCCGTACTCGCGCGACTCCCCGTCGTGCCCGGCTTGACGCCACAGGAGACCGCCGATTTGGCCGGCGACGATATGCGATTGCATGCCGAGGCCTACATCCGCGGCGTCGAAAACGCGATTGTAGACCTGGTCGCGATTCGCAAACTGTTGGCTGCCCGCGTCAGGCTGCGTCTATACAAAGGCCAGATGAAAGAAGCCGAAGATCTGGTCAATCTGCTCCGCGATGAACCGACCAATGAAAAACTAGCCGACGATATGGGCAAGAAACAATCGATCTACTTGAAAGCTTTGGGCTCGCGAAATGCCAACCAGAAACGCAAGATCGACGACATGTTCAAGGTCACGCGTGAAATGCTAAGCAAGATGATCAATCCACGGGATATTCGCGAGTTGGAAGAGGATTTGATCAAAGCTAAAAAGAACGGTGGCAAGCTAGATCCGCCCGATCAGGAGGACGATGGGATCGATCCCACCGCCAATGATGTGACCACCGAAGCGGCGCAGGCCAGTCCCGCGCCAAAAGAGTGACACGCGAAAGAAGCCGCACCCGCTAATCGTCCCGCCAAGACGGTCGCTTTCGTCGCGCTTTGGGATGATGCTTGATGATTTTAAAGGTCGCGTCGCGGCCCGATAGCTTGCCTCCCTGAGGACGATTGCTCGGGCGGACGATCGTGGCCCGAAGCTGCTTTTCGTTGGCGAAGTGCTCGTCGTCGATCTCGAATTCGACCCAACTGTCGACCAAAGTCGCTGCCAGAGCGGTGCTGGTTTGCGGCGGTTGATGTTTTCCTGTTTGCGGGCTGCCGGCGTCTTCCCAAACCGTGCGATGAAAGAACACGTCTTCGCGATAGTCTTCGGCCTCAATAAAACCGAACTCGCCGTCCTGACTGATGTATTTGACTGTTCCCAACCGCTTTCGTTGAATGCGAAAACGTTTCTTTACAGGCTCGTCGTTGGTTGATTCGGGTTCGGACACGATCCGCCTTGGTTCCGATGCTACGAGGGCCAGGGATTCCGCCGAGCCGACATTGGCCAATCCATACATACTCTGGCGGGAAAAAGGGGTCAGACAGCAAAAGCCGGAACGGCCCTTCGGGTGATCTGCACTGTTGGTGACTGACCCCTTTTTCCCAACGCAAAGCACTAGTTTAGATCGCCGGCGCCCGGAGCATCAGGGATGCCAATCCATTTTGCCACCGACCTCGCGGTGGCTCGCTGCACCAGCTTGGGCCACATATCCTGATCACTTGCAAAGACGGCTTCGGTGGTGGCGGGCACGGCATGCCAGATTCCGGAAGCCAATTCCATGGCAAGTTGATCGTGCTGCCAGCCCACATGGCCCACAATCAACCGGTAGGGACCCGACTGGTTGCGAACCAAAGATTCCAAATGCTGTTTCTGGGCTGCCACATAAATTCCGGCACCGGTCTCCGCCTCGGCATGTTTGCTGGAGCCGTGAACGGCCACCACGGGACCAGAGAGGGGGCCGCCGAAATGGACGGTGCCCATCGATTGTGTGGCGCCGGCCAACGTTTCTTCCGCCATGCGTTCTTTCCCGGCCAGACGGTTACCTTGCTCCGCCGAATCTGCCAACATCTTGAGCAATTCCGCAGGCAGCGGTTGCATGGGACGATTCAGCATCACTGCTATCGTGTTTTCTTCGTCCTCATGGACAACCAGACAGACAGCCCTCGCGAACACCGGCTCGTCCACCGTGCTTGAAGCGACCAGCAAATTTCCAATCAAGGATTCAGACATGCACCACCCGAATAAGGGAGACAGCACTGTCAGATCGACAGAGACACATTTTCAAACCAAAAAAGGGGGCAAGCGGCGCGCCAAAAATGAGAAACCCCTCTGCCCAGACTCCGGAATCCCGCAAAAATCTCTAAAAATAAGCTCTTATTCTGTTCTACGTCTGGAGTTGGCATGACGATCGAAGAAATGCGTCTGAATTACGCCCGAGGGACTCTCGATAAGTTGGACGTTGATCCCGACCCGTTGGTTCAGTTTCAGAAATGGTTTCAGCAAGCCCGCGATTCGGATCCACCTGAGTGGTTCGAGGTCAACGCGATGAGCTTGTCGACAACGGACGCCCAGGGGCACGTCACAGCTCGAATTGTCCTGCTCCGCGGGATTGATGATGGCAAGTTCGTTTTCTTTACGAATTACCAGTCCACGAAGGCCCAGCAGATAACCAAGTGCCCAAATGTTGCACTCTGTTTCTATTGGCCACACTTGCAACGTCAAGTTCGTATCGAAGGCCAAGTGTCCAAGACGTCGCGGCAGCGATCCGATCAATATTTCCAAACCCGTCCTCGTGATAGTCAACTCGGCGCCCACGTCAGCTGCCAGTCCGCCGAGGTTGAGAGCCGTGCGGTGCTGGAGCAGCAAATGGCGGAATTGAAACGCCACTATGGTGACGAGCCCGTGCCATGCCCTGAAAACTGGGGAGGCTACGCGGTCACACCCACCCAGTTCGAGTTCTGGCAAGGGCGTCCGGGTCGATTGCACGACCGTATCGTTTTTCGGCAGCATGATGATGATTGGAGCATCGTTCGACTGAGTCCCTAGCAGTGAGAAAGCGCTGGTATGAATGAAGCCTCGGAACAACCGCCTGGACCGCAGCGGGCGAAGCGATCGGACTCCTGGTTTCGTTTCAGCCTTCGAAGCTTGTTGCTGCTGGTTCTGCTGGTTGCCGTTTTCTTAAGTGGCCGCAACTCCAATCGCTGGTTGGGTCCGAAGTTCGAGGGCAAATGGCAATTGACGATGCCGGCGGGCTTTCAAAAGACCGTTAATATCGTGCGCGATCCCGACGGCCAGTTTGTGGTTGGTACCGGTGGTGTGTTGAGCGGTGTGTACCGCTGGCAAGAGGACCGTCTGGTCGTTGTTCAGCCCAGCGACGCGCGGATGATAGGATTGGCTTGGGCATGGAACGGTGAAACATTACAATTGATGTCCGAACCTGAGGGAACGCCGACAGGTGCAAGTTACCTGGGCGCTGTGATGCAGCGAGTCGAAGAGGATCCTCAGTTCTAAAGATTGTCAGCTGTCAAACAGGAACATCTTGTAACATGTACCGTGCTATGCCGGGCGATGATCTGTGGCTGCCGCAAACGGCGTCGATGATCAGGTTCCGAGAGATTCGCAGCATGATCGCGCGAAAGCTGAAGATCGACGAGTCGACGATCCGACCGGAAACGCGTTTGGCGGCGATTGTGCCGCCCAATCGCCGCAACGAAATTCTCGGCTTGATCAACGGGCGTGATCGTGGTCAGGGTCCAAGCATCAAGACTAAGAAGCTGCCTTTGTGGTTTGCGGAAATCATCGCCAGTACCGCGCTGAGTCTGTTGTTTCTATTTCAACCCTGGTTTCTGGTGCTGTTAACGCTGCCGATATCGATATTGATCGCGAATACCTGGCGGAGTTCTTACTCGACTCGTTGGCCATCCTGTTTGGAAACGATGCACGAACTGGCAATCAGTCAAACGCATTACAACAAAGCGGACGCGGCCAAAGGTCTCTGGCCACGAGAAGAGATCTCGGCCAAGGTTCGTTGGATCATTGCCAATCAGCTAGGCGAGCCATTTGACGAGATCACCGAGCAGACAAATCTGTTGGATTTGTGTTTGTGAGCCGATGGCCGTAAGGCGACGGGCAGAGCGGGCGACGCCCGGCCGCTGAGCGGCTTGTTGATTTAGACGACTTGGAGCGAATCAAGGTGAGCCGATGGCCGTAACAGAGTGTCCGGCTTGGGAAGCAATCTAAGGCTGGCTTTTTTGATGGGTCACAGTGGTTATAGGCATCGACGATTTCGTTCGTCACAACCAGACGACAACTGCGTAGCAGTGGCAGCGTAGAGCCTGGGGTCAGGATTGCTCGTCTCTAGCGAGCATTCCGCAGCCCCAGGAATCGCCGCGGGGAAC
>JBFJVZ010000236.1:0-12073 GCA_041623895.1 Pirellulaceae bacterium
AAAGTCAAAAGTTGACAGAGCACTAGACTGCAACGCTAGGGCTTGGGCTGGTGGCTTCTTTTCTGCAGGCGAAATCGCTAGGGTTACTTTTGGAATCCGTCGCCTCGCCTCTCAACGATTCAAGTCCGTGTCCGAAACGAAACCTGACCAGTTGATCGACCCAACGATGCTGTTTCGCTTCGAGGTCACGCTCCGCAGGCAGCCGCTGAACTGGACCGCGCAGGGGCTCAAGCTGCCTGCGACTTGCCGGCTGCCCTGTTTTGGTGCCTTAGGTGATCGGCCGGTCTTTGCCGATGTCCGCATGGCCTGGAACAAGGAAGGAATTGGCGTTCACGTGGCGGTCAACGGCAAACGGCAGTTGCCCTGGTGCCGTGAGACCCGGTTGGACGAAAGTGACGGGTTTCACGTTTGGATCGACACACGCTGTAGCCCGGCGATTCATCGTGCCACTCAGTATTGTCATCGTTTTCTGTGGATGCCGGCTGGTGGTGGCAGCAAGCGGGAAAAGCCGGTGACGGCACTGGTCCCGATTCACCGCTCGCGAGGAAACCCCAAACCGGTTGACCGCGATCAGCTCAAGATCGCGGCTTTTCCTCGGCATGACGGCTACGAACTCTCGGGGCTGATCCCGGCAGCAGCGATGACCGGATATGACCCCATCGATCAACCGAGAATCGCCCTTTACTACGCGGTCATCGATCGAGAGCTGGGCTGGCAGACATTGACGCTGGGTCCCGAATATCCCATCACGGAAGACCCCAGCCTTTGGGGCGAGGCGGTTTTGGCCGATTCATCCGGACGTTAGAGTCAACCAGCAGCAGCGGTTATTAAACTGAAAGGTAGGCGGGTTGGCCGCTGCACAGCTCATCGCGATCCGAATCTTGGCTAAATCCGTAGATAAATCGGGTTAGGCAGTTACCTTTCCCGTCACGATTTATAGAATTTCGGTAAGTTTCCGATTCTGATTGATCGATAAAACCCATAAACTCTTGCTCCTACCTGTTTGGGTGGTGCACCCCCGTGCAGCACAGTCTCTCCATGACGGATTCTCCCATCACGTCGAAAGACGTTCGCTCTGTTTCGGGCATTACGGTCAGGCTTGCAGGTGATTCCGGCGACGGGATGCAGTTGCTGGGCACTCAGTTGACCAACACCAGTGCCTTGGCGGGCAACGACGTCGCTACTTTCCCTGACTTTCCAGCTGAAATCAGGGCTCCGCGTGGAACACGTGCCGGCGTTTCTGGGTTTCAGGTGCAGTTTGCCAGCGAGGAGATTTTTACCCCGGGCGACACCTTGGATGCGCTGGTTGTGATGAATCCCGCCGCCCTGGTCACCAACATTAAGGACCTTCGCCAGGGCGGCATCTTGATCGCCAACGAAGACGGTTTTAACGAAAAGGAATTCAAACTCGCCAAAGTTGACTCGGATCCTTTGGAAGATGATGCCATTCGTCAAAACTATCGCATCATCAAAGTCGCGATGACCGCGTTAACGCGGGAAGCGGTGGCGGATCACGGGCTAGGTCAAAAGGTGGCGGATCGCTGCAAGAACTTTTTTGCGATGGGCCTGGTTTATTGGCTGTTCGGCAGGTCTCTGGATCCGACACGTCGATTTATCGAAGCCAAATTTGGCCGCAAGCCCGAAGTCGCCGCCGCCAACGAAGCCGCTTTGAAAGCCGGTTGGGCCTACGGTGAGACGACCGAAGCATTCGGCGAAAGTTATCAAGTTGAAAAAGCAGAACTTTCACCTGGCAACTATCGCAACATCATGGGCAACCAGGCTCTCGCTTGGGGCTTGATCGCAGCGGCGAAGTTGAGTGGGAAAGAACTTTTTTATGGGACTTATCCGATCACTCCGGCCAGCGACATTCTGCACGAGCTGACAAAGTACAAGCACTTCGGCGTCAGAACATTTCAGGCCGAAGATGAGATTGCGGCGGTGTGCGCCGCGATCGGTGCTGCTTTTGGTGGCACGATGGGAGTGACGGCCAGCAGCGGACCCGGGATTGCGCTCAAGGGCGAAGCGATGGGCTTGGGCCTGATGCTGGAGCTTCCCATGATCATCATCAACGTCCAGCGCGGCGGCCCCAGCACGGGATTACCGACCAAGACCGAGCAAAGTGATTTGCTGCAAGGGATGTTTGGCCGCAACGGCGAGTCGCCACTGCCGATCATCGCGCCGCAGTCGCCTGGTGATTGCTTTGACGCTGCCATCCAGGCCTGGCGAATTGCGACCGAGTGCATGGTGCCGGTGATCTTGTTGTCCGACGGTTACATCGCCAACGGTGCGGAACCTTGGAAGATTCCCGACATGAAGTCGCTGGAGCCAATCAAGATTGTGCATCCCGAAGGAAGCGACGGCAGCGAACCGTTTTTGCCGTATGCTCGAGACGAATACTTGGCGCGTCCGTGGGCAATCCCCGGGACGCCCGGGTTGATGCATCGCGTCGGTGGCTTGGAAAAAGAAGATGAAACCGGAAATGTCAGTTACGATCCGGAAAACCACCAACACATGACCGATACGCGAGCGGCAAAAGTTGCCAGGATCGCGGAGCGGATTCCCGATCAGGAGGTGTTTGGGGAAACCAGCGGCGATGTTTTGCTTGTTTCCTGGGGTGGCACCTATGGTTCCTGCCACACCGCGGTCGCACGTTGCCAGCAGGCCGGTCACAAAGTGAGCCACGCCCATCTTCGTTACTTGAACCCGATGCCGCGTAACATCGGTGAACTGTTGAAATCGTTTCGCACAGTGCTGGTTCCCGAATTGAACATGGGTCAGCTGCTGCTACTGCTGCGTGCTGAGTTCCTGGTTGATTGCATCGGCATCAACAAGGTCCAGGGCAAGCCGTTCAGCGTTAGCGAGTTGGTCGACGCAATTGAGAGCCACTGCAGTATCCGCAAGGCCAAGAAAGCCGCTGGTTAGTCTTCGACACCCACCGGATCGATTCTGATATCCCAAGACACGACCGATCACATCCAACGATCATAGATAGATGACGCTTCCCGTTCTGAAAGCTGCTGATTTCGCGTCCGACCAGGATGTTCGCTGGTGCCCCGGATGCGGTGACTATTCGATTCTTGCGCAGATGAAGAAGGTCTTGCCCGACTTGGGTGTGCCCCGCGAGAAGATTGTGTTTATCAGCGGCATCGGTTGCAGCAGCCGATTTCCGTACTACATGAACACGTATGGGATGCACAGCATTCACGGTCGAGCGCCGGCATTTGCGACGGGGCTCAAATCGACGCGTCCCGATTTGATGGTTTGGGTCGTTACCGGCGACGGCGATTCGCTATCGATCGGAGGCAATCACTTTATCCATTGCTTGCGGCGGAATATGGACATCAACGTGATCCTGTTCAACAATCGCATCTACGGATTGACCAAAGGCCAGTACAGTCCCACGAGTGCCGTGGGCCAGATCACCAAAAGCACTCCCATGGGCTCAATCGATCATCCACTCAGCCCGCTGTCGGTCGCGCTGGCAGCCGAGGCCACCTTTGTGGCACGCAGCTTGGACGCTCATGTCAAACACTTGGGCGAAACCCTGAAACGGGCCGCGGCTCACAAAGGCACATCACTTGTGGAGGTCTATCAGAACTGCAATGTCTTCAATGATGGTGCGATGGCATACGCACAGGAAAAGAAGCAGCGTGCCAACAACGTTGTCGAACTTGAGCACGGCAAGCCGCTGATCTTTGCGGGTGGTGAGAAGGGGGTTCGCTTGGTCGGCAACCACCTGGAAGTCGTCAATACGGCTGATGTTCCAGCAGATGATCTGCTGATTCATGATGAAAAAGATCCCAATCCGGCGATCCAAATGATGATGGCTCGGATGCGTTACCCCGCGATGCCGGAACCAATCGGTGTGCTGCGAGCGGTCGAAAATGTAGCCACGTACGGCGACCAGCTAAATCTGCAAGTCGCCCAAGCCATCGAAGCCAAGGGCGAAGGCGACTTGGACGCTCTGTTCAATTCCGGCGATACCTGGGAAGTCGCCTGATACGGCCTTCTTCATTTAGTCACGGGATCAGCCGCTGGGTGTTCGCCCACGGTTCTTGCCGCAGGGCGGACGCTAACCGTGTCGGCTGATGATCTTGCCGCCCCTGTTGTCGGCGCGATGGTTTCCGATCTTCCCATCGCCCCGCGTATCCCCCATAATCCTCGCGTCGCTATCAAACCATCGCACTCAAAAAGGAGTCTGAAATGCCCCGTGGAAAAACTTATCCCGACGCTTCACAAGCGATAGGCGAAACCCCGATGATCCAGATCAATCGGTTGGGGCCAGAGGGCGGCGCGACAATTTTTGCCAAGTGCGAGTTCTTTCAGCCGCTCAATAGCGTCAAAGACCGAATCGGCGCCGCCATGATCAGCGCAGGCGAAAAGGACGGAAAGATCGACGCGTCAACTCACATCATCGAACCTACCAGCGGAAACACCGGAATCGCCCTGGCATTTGTATGTGCTGCCAAGGGTTACAAGCTGACACTAACGATGCCGGAATCGATGTCGGTCGAACGACGCGCACTGCTGCGGGCCATGGGTGCCAACCTGGTGCTCACACCGGCGGCCGAAGGCATGAAAGGTGCCATCAACAAGGCTCAAGAATTGGTTGACAACACACCCGACTCCTTCATGCCCCAGCAATTCGAGAATCCCGCCAATCCGGAGATCCACGAAGCAACCACCGGTCCTGAAATCTGGGAAGACAGTGGTCATCAAATTGACGCCATCGTCGCTGGCGTTGGCACCGGTGGAACGATTACCGGCGCTTCGCGATACCTCAAAAAGATGAATCCGGATTTCAAGGCGATCGCCGTCGAACCGATTCATTCTGCGGTGATCAGTGGAGAGGCGCCGGGCAAACACCGCATCCAAGGCATCGGTGCCGGCTTCATCCCCAAGAACCTGGATACCTCCATCGTCGACGATATTGTCAAAGTCGATGACGAAGACGCCTTTGAGTGGGGGCGAAAATTGGCCAAAGAAGAAGGCATCGTGGCCGGTATCAGCAGCGGAGCGAACATGTGGGCCGCAGCCCAGGTCGCCGCGCGGCCGGAGATGAAAGGCAAGCGAATTGTGACCATCATGTGCAGCCTGGGCGAAAGATACTTAAGCACGCCGCTGTTTGGTGACTTGGGTTTGTAAACTCAATCACAGCCAAGCAGCCAATCCGATCACACGGCAAATCCCGAGCACATAAGTACTCGGGATTTTTTTCTTGGTCAGATCATCAATGACGGCGACAAAAAATCAGATAAGCGGGAACGATGCCCCAGCATACCCAAACCGCATATCGTGACGACCAACGAGTCAGAACGAGAACCCTGCTGATCGATACGTCCACAAACAAACACAAATAGTAAAGTTGTTCGCGATGCGCCTGGTGCGCCAGTTTTTCGGGATAAGGTATAGAGAATCGTACATCGCTTGCGACTAATCCACCGCGGAGCGTGCAAAATAGTTGACTGTCCAATCCTTGACGACCATCATGGACAGTTACGCCAATCCTTGAAGGTGCGGCGCACGTAGATCGGGTACCTCTTCACAGGAGCTTCGTGTGGCCTCGCCTGAACGTTATGACTTGCTGGTCAATCATGCGCCCGACGGGGACACGATGGATTGGGTCTCCAGTCTTGTTGCGGACCTATCCAACCTGCTGGCGCGTAAGTTGAAACGCGGTTGCCAGATTAAGGCATTCAGTTGTCCCGATTCGCCAACCTTGTCGGCCGATGTCACGGAATTATTGAATCAGGCGGAGCTGATGGTGGTGGTGGTTTCGGAATCTTACACCGCACAAAACCAGCAGGAACTCGCAGCCTTTGCCCAAGCTCACGAAGACGACCCGCGACTGCGCAGTCGATTCTTTTTGCTGGAATGTGGGAGCACTCCTCGCGGACAACTGCATTGGCAACTCGCCGATCGCCGAGGCTATCGATTTTGGATCCGGGATCCGGAAAACAAGTCGGAATCTCGAGCACTGCAAAACAATGATCCGGCTGATACGGAGCGCTTCTATGCGCGTGAACTCGACCGGCTTGCCGAGGACTTGGCAAAGACGTTAAAGCTGCTGGAAGCGTCGCCTCCGCCGCGCGTCGACGTGCGCGAGGAGGGATTCGACGTCTTTTTGTGTCACAACAGCGAAGACAAGGCAGATGTGAGACGCGTCGGTGAAGCTCTCAAGGCTCGGGGCCTCCGTCCTTGGCTGGATGAGTGGGAATTGCCGGTCGGACAACCTTGGATACGACGGCTTGAAGAACAGATCGAAACGGTCCATTCAGCCGCCGTGTTTCTAGGGCCCAACGGGCTTGGACCCTGGCAACAGCGGGAGATCGAAGCAATCCTGCAGGAGTTGGACCGCAACCGCCGGCCAATCATCCCTGTAATCATGGGTGAGCCGGAGACGATCCCTAAACTGCCATTGTTTTTGCGGGGCATCAACTGGGTCAGATTTTGGCACGACGACCCAATCTCCCTGGATCAACTGGTCAGCGGAATCACGGGGAAGAAGCAACTGCCGGCTGTTTACCTTGCCGAGACCACCGACGACCTGTTCCGATTGCGAATTGCAGTCGCCCAGCATTTGCGGCAATACGAATTACGTGTGCTTCCCGATGACTTCCTTTATCCCGAGGCCCCGGAACGGTTTGAAGCCGCGGTCGAGCGCGACTTGGCGCAGTGCCGCTTGTTCGTGCAATTGTTGGGCAGTCAACGCGAGCCATCGCAGTCGGGATTTCCTCCGAACTTCGTGAAAAAGCAATTCGACCTGGCTGTTGCGCAGGAGATGACCATTCTTCAATGGCGGAGTCCGTCGCTTGACCTCACCCAGGTCGATGACGACAACCACTTGGCGCTGTTGAAGGGGGACTATGTTCGCGAGGTGACGATTGACGAGTTCAAGCGGCACGTCCGCAAGGAAGCCAAAACGCCTCCGCTTCGTCGCGGCCGGCAAGCGTTCGTGCATTTCGCGCCCGACAGTGCGGACGAGAATCTTCTGGATCAGGTTCTCGGGGAACTCAAACGGAACGACATCGGGTACGAGCCTACGGAATTGGAACACCTCAAGACGCTGGTCAAAGGAGGCAAACACACGCTGGTCTTCTACAGTGACGAAGAACTTCGCCGGCAACTCCGTGTCGGACTGAAAGAGTGCAAGCCTTTGATCGCCAATCGCTCAACTGTCTTAGGTGTCTACGCTGGTCCGCCGCCCGAGATTCCGAAGTTGCGAGTCAATTACGATGGCCTGATTGCGATTGATGGTCAGCAAGGCCTGAACAAGGAGGGATTGGAAGATTTCATCAAGGCGGTGAAAGACCGAGTAGCGTCCGCCTGAACAAGTCACATTCAAGCGACGCCGGGAGCAACATGTCCACGCGAATCGATGACAATATCGAACCTGATGGTGCCGGACGCAGCGGTGCGGGAGTCGGCGACGTTCGTATCTCGCCGTATCCCGGTTTGCGGCCTTATGGACGTGATGACGCAGCCTTTTTTTTCGGGCGCGAGGCGCAGACGGAAGAATTGGGCCAATATCTGGAAGATCACCGTTGGGTAGCAGTCGTTGGCCCCAGCGGTTGCGGCAAGTCATCGTTGGTTCGCGCCGGACTGTTGCCTGAGTTAAACGAGGGTCTGGTCGGTGGTGTCGACGGGCCGTGGAGAATCGTGGAAATGCGGCCCGGCGGCAGACCGCTAATGGCTTTGGCAGAACAGCTGGTCGATGACGGGATTTGGGAGTCATCGCCAGAACCGTCGAAAGAGATCACTTCGCAAAATCACACTGAGCAGGGCGATTCTGCACAGGAGGCTGAAGAGATTGCCGGAAAGCTCCAGCGTGACGTTAACGCGGTCTATGCCGAACTACTGCGAGGACCGCGCAGTTTACTTAAGCTGCTAGGCAATGTCGGCGACAAACAGACACCTTGCTTGTGGCTAATTGACCAGTTTGAGGAGTTGTTCCGCGCTTTGCGAGCGGTGACGCCGGGTCGCGAACGAAACGTTGACGAAATCGAGGCGTTTGTCTCACTTTTGCTGGAGACAATCGCTGCGGCAAATGAAAAACGCGAGCCACCGATCTACGTGATCTTGACCATGCGTTCGGACTTTATCGACGAATGCGATCGTTTCGCGCGATTACCGGAGGTCTTGAACGACGGGTTGTTTCTGACCCCGCGAATGACTTGGGACCAGCGTGAAACGGCCATCATCGGTCCGGCCACGGAGATGGGCGGTGAGGTCGAGCGCGGGCTGGTCAGCAGATTGCTGAACGATATGGGTGACCAGCCGGATCAGCTTCCGCTGATGCAACATGCGTTGATGCGAGTCTGGATCGACGCGCGCGAGCGGAATACCGGTGATGAACCAATCCGGCTTACGGTCGCGGATTACGAACGGCTGGGCGGCTGGGACAAAATGCTGTCCAGGCACGCGGACAAAGCCCTTGAAGAGCTGACAGAGGAGCAGAGGCAGCTGGCCGAGTCGATGTTTCGCCGCATCACCGAGAGAAGCAGCGGTCAGCGCGATTTGCGAAACCCCACATCACTGCGCGAGGTCGCCCAGGTCGCTGGGAGCACGGAAGCTGAGATCCGCCGCGTGGTGGAGGTTTTTCGTGACCCGACGCGCTGCTTCATGACGCCCGGTGCCGGTGAGCGTTTGGATTCAGAAAGACTGTTGGATATCAGTCATGAAGCCTTGATCCGCCAGTGGGAGACTTTGGAAGCTTGGGCGGCTAATGAAGCGGAAGCAGCGGCAACTTACCGTCGATTATTGCAAGACGCCAAAATATGGAAGTCGAAGGGCGGAGAGTTATGGGCAGGAGTCAATTTGCAAGATGCAATCCGCTTTCGACAAGCGCAGCCAGCACCGGCTCGCTGGGCCGAACGCTACGGCGGTGAATTTAGCCTCTGCGACGAATTCTTAAACGAAAGCGAAATACGAGAGCAAGAACGAGAAGAGGAGGAGAGAGAAAATGAGCGAGTTCGACTGGAGGTCGAGAAACAAAGGGCGATCCAACAAGAACAGCAGCGGCGCCTTGAAGCCGAGAGCAAGCGTGCCGAGGAAGCCGAACGCCGCCGGGAAGCGGAGGCTCAACGCGCCGCAGAAGCCGAACAAAGACGACAAGTCGCACAGAGTGCCAAAGTCTGGTTTCGGTCTTTAGCCAGCATCGCATTGATCTTCGCGATCGCTGCGATAGTTTCGGCCATCGTGGCAATCTACCGCGGAAAACACGCCAGGCGTGAGACCGCCCTGAATACTTACCAAGTGGGAAGGTACTACGGTCAAGCAGGTTTGTTGAGTCAGGCAGTCGTTTCCTTGATCAAATCCGCCAAGGTCGCTGACGATGTTGGTTGGGACTACGACTTGCAATTGCGTGATAGCGCTTTAAGGCTGGCGGCTGGTTGGGCTCGAACAACACCGCGCGAGATTTACCTTGAAGGTACCGGCAATATTAGTTCGGTCGCCGTCAGTCCCAACGGCGACATGTTCGCAGCAATCGACAGCCAGAACGGCGACGTTTGCGTTTGGGAAATCGACTCGGGCAAGCGCCGAGTCTTTCGGGCAAACGCTGATCCATTGGCCTTGGCATCGATCACCTTTAATCGAGATGGTTCGCGTCTGCTGTATGTGAGTAACAAAGCTTCAGCGCGCATTTGGGAACTTCTGAACCAAGACGACACCAATGAAACGCTGCAAAAGGGTGTTGCTGTCTTTGCAAATGATGGCTCCGTGAACACTAGACCGTTTTCGACTGAGGTCACGGCCATGGCTTTGAATCAGGACGGTACAACAATCGCTTGGGGAACCGGAGGCGGCGAGACTTGGGTCTGGGACAACGCTGGAGAGCCAAAAAGACTCGCCCCCAAGGCCGACGATGACAGCGCGATAACTTTTCTAGCGATTAGCAGTGATGGCACACACGTTGTCAGTGGCGACTACTACGGAGACGCACGGCTGTGGAAAGACGGTCAACCTGTCACTGAATTGACTGCAATTCAATCGGCAGTAGCGATTAGCCCAGACAACAAGAACCTGCTTGTTGGCAAGCTCGATGGTACAGCGGAGCTATGGGACCTGACAGAATTTAATGGCCAGGATTCACCGAAACCACGACAACTTTCCGACCAAAATGGGCAACCTGTTAGCGAGCTTTCCAGCGTTGCCTTCAGTCCAGACGGTAAGACTTGCGTGATCGGAATCCGCACCAATGCATCCGCGATTCTAGTTGACACCAAGACCGGCAACGCTTGCTCCCCACCAATGCATCACGGAGATTCCCTCGGTTCCGCAACCTTCCTCCATGACATGCACGTCCTTACGACGGGCGATTACAAAACGGCTGGATCGACTGCCCGCGTATGGGCGGCCCATGAACAACTCCCTGATGCCCAACTAGAAACTGAAACGATTGCCTACTCCTGGGCGCTCGGATACGACTCAGCCAAAAAGCAGCTCGTTGTTTTTGATTACGATATTGCCAAACTCTACGATTGCGATCCGAATGCCACGCAATCGAAACTTGAGCCGATCGACTCAATGAGTCTAGAACCCGTTTCCATTGGATCGCTGAGTCCCAATGGCTCGTTTGTCGTAGCGGCGGATCTTGTGCTCATCGAGCCGGACAACACGGAAGAACCTAAAAGCGAGAACGTTTTCATCCGCATAACAAACATTCAGTCCGGGAAATCTATTCGGCATCAGCATTTCCTGCACAACGAGAGCGTGGAGATTAAATCCGTAGCGGTTTCTTCGGATGGTAAGCGGGTTGCGATTGGGTTCTCCGACGGCCTCATCAAGCTGATCCCACCGCCAAAAGAGAACGCACAAATTAGCCATCCATTGGCTGTTACCGCGCTCAATTTCGCCGCCGACGGCACGACCATCGTGTCAGGCAGCGACGACGGCACGGTCAAGCAGTGGGACTTCGCAAGCGGTAAGTTGCTTCGGACGTTCGAGCACGGGTCGGAGATTACGGCCGTAGCCACAGCTGCCAATGGGCAACTGGTCGCCGCGGCGTCGGGAAATGAGGCTTGGCTTTGGGACACATTCAAGCAAGCGAAAATTGGTGAGCCTTATATTCATCCCGACGATATCACCGCCATCACATTCAATCCCGACAGCAGCACGTTCTATACGACGACGGGCTTCGGAGGTGTGAACACGTGGCCCGTTCCACAGCCTATCGCGTTAAAGGATGTCGACCGTTGGATCGAAAAACTGATGAGCAAAGCACAGTGGGCGACGACGTTGGCGTCCCTTGACTCGGCAGCGGAGTACTTTAGCGGGGTCTTCCCAGAGGACTAGAAAAGGTGAATTTGTCCAGGGCAGCCTTCGTACACACATCCGGAACTTCCGATTTGACGGCTCCGCGACGCCTACGTACGATCCATGATCAGACGCAACATTCAAACCGTCATCGCTTTGACATCCTGTCGGAGGTCGCCTTCGTGAGATCTGCATTCTTTTTGTTTCTTGCATGCTTATCCAGCCTGGTATTTGCTCAAGACCGGCCAGTCCCGTTTGACGTCATCACGCTGTCCGACGGCAATTTGGTCGAAACTTCGAGCATCTCGCTCTTTCAAGACAAGACGGGCTACCAGCCAACCTGCGTGATGTTCGCCAGGGCTCGCGAAGGAAGGTTGGATTTGGAATTAAAGCGATTAACAAAACTGATTGACGGCCGCGCCGGCAAAATGAAACTGAACCTGGCATTGGTCTTGATCGATGCGTCACCGGACTCGGGGATTCTCGAACGGTTTAGGGAGGAGGAGCGAATTCGTAATATCAAGCTCGCCTACGTCCAAGATAGAAACGGTCCAGAGGCATTCGAGATCAAGGAGGAGGATCTGTTGACCGTGTTCTTTTGGTCAAGAGGCAAAATCCAAAAACGCGTTGAGTTCCCAAGATTTGAAAGTCGTGATATCCCCCGCATGATGCAAGAGATTTCAGTGGAGCGTTAGCATAGCGGCAAGACACCCACTGCTTCCTGGCAAATGGGCGAGTTACCTGATCCGAATCATGCCATGTCCGAGTCTTCGTGCTCCCGACGACAGTTTGTATCCGGCAGTTTGGCAGCTTCGCT
>JBFJVZ010000237.1:0-12043 GCA_041623895.1 Pirellulaceae bacterium
CCATCAACATCAATGATGTGGACGAATTCGACGTCGGTCCCGTAACGGACATTGATGGTACCGCAAATGCGGTCAATGAGAACGCGGCCAACGGTACGGTGGTCGGCATCACGGCGCTGGCCACCGACGACGACGCTACCAATAACGCGATCACTTACACACTGGACGATGACGCGGGCGGGCGATTCGCAATCGACAGTGCCAGCGGCGTTGTCACCGTTGCTGACGGCACGCTGCTGGATCGCGAAACGGCAGCCAGCCACTACATCACCGTGCGGGCAACGTCCAGCGACGGTAGTTCTAACACTGCCGCGATGACGATTAACGTCGTCGATGTCGATGAATTTGATGTGGGAGCGGTAACCGACATCGATGGAACGACCAACCAGGTCAATGAGAATGCCACGGTCGGCACAACCGTCGGGATCACAGCCGCGGCCAGTGATGCTGATGCTACCAACAACACCATCACCTATTCGCTGTTTGACGATGATGGCGGAAGATTCGCAATCGATGCCAATACCGGCATCGTAACCGTGGCTGCTGCGATCGATCGCGAAGCCGATGGACCAACACGCAACATCACCGTCCGCGCTACGTCCTCTGACGGTTCGCAAACCGATCAAGTTTTCACGATCAACATCAACGACATCGATGAGTTTGACACATCCGCGACCGCGGATGCTAACCTGGCCGTCAACCAGGTCAACGAGAACTCCGCCATCGGCACGACCGTGGGGATCACGGCCACCGCCAGCGACGCCGACGCCACCAATAACACAATCACCTATTCACTGGATGACAACGATGGCGGACGGTTTGCCATTGACCCAGGCACGGGGGTGGTCACAGTAGCCGGGAGTATCGATCGTGAGGCCGACGGACCTAGCCGCTCGATTACCGTTCGATCAACCAGCAGTGATGGCTCCTCGACCACTGAGAGCTTCACGATCAACATCAACGATGTCGACGAATTCGACACCACGGCGACGGCCGACGTGGACGGGACCGCGAATGCGGTCGACGAAAATGCCACCATCGGCACGACCGTTGGCATCACTGCTTTGGCTGTTGATGGGGATGCCACCAATAACACGATCACCTATTCGCTTGATTCGGATGATGGTGGACGGTTCGCAATCGACTCCGTCACCGGCGTCGTTTCGGTTGCCAGTGCGATCGACCGCGAGGCCGATGGAGCCAGCAGGGGTATCACCGTTCGCAGCACCAGCAGTGACGGTTCCTTTACGACCGCGAGCTTCGTAATCGGGATCAACGACGTCGACGAGTTCGACGCGAGCACGCCCGTGGACAGCGACGCTACTGCGAATTCTGTCAATGAAAACTCCGCCTTCGGCACCATCGTCGGGCTGACCGCGTTTGCCGATGATGCTGATGCAACGGACGGCGTCAGTTACTCTCTGGACGACAGCGCCGGCGGACGATTTGCGATCGATAGCGGCTCCGGAATTGTCACCGTCAGCGGCTCGCTTGATTACGAAACTTCGGCAAGTCACAACGTGACGGTGCGTGCGACCAGTACTGACGGATCGATTGCGACACAAGTCTTCACAATCAATGTCGTCGATGTCAACGAAGCGCCCGTTGCCGTTGATGATGCCGGCTATTCTGTACCGGCGGGCAACGCTCTGACACTGAATTCGCCGTCGCCACTGCTGAACGATAGCGATGTCGACGGAGACTCGTTGATCATCCAGGTTGTCGTTCCACCCAGCAATGGAACTCTGTCGATCGACGCTTTTGGTAACCTGGTCTACCAACCTGACAGCGGCTTTATCGGCACCGATACGATCAGCTATCGGGCTGATGACGGCTTGCTGACCAGCAATCTGGCGGTGATTCGCATCGATGTCGTCGCAGCACCGACCAGCGGTGGCGGAGACCCTCCGGAACCCGAACCTACTCCGATTCCAGATCCTGACCCAGGCACCGATGACGGCGACCCAAGTAGCGAGACGGATAACGAGGAAGAAGAGTCGCTCACAACTGAATTAGCCACGCAAATCAAGAGTGCAGTCTCAGAAACGGAGACACTGAACGCGGGAGTCGTTACGACCTTCGGCAACGTGGACCGTGTTGGCTACACGGAGACAGATCACGGGTCGACAGCAGCCATCCGTGAGTACTTCCTGAATTCACTGTCGCGCGAAATCCAGGTGACACCGGAAAGAGCCATGGAACTAGAGATGTTTGGCAGATTGCTACAGTTGGACTTGGAACAGGCGATCGTCTGGCAGCAGTGGGAGGAAGATAGACTTGCGGAAGAAGGTGCGAGCAGCTTTTTTGTTGGCACTGCCGGCATGACAGCAGGACTTTTCTCTATCGGATACGTTTTCTGGGCACTACGTGGTGGCGCCCTGTTAGCCGCGATCACCAGCACACTGCCGAGTTGGCGGCTCATCGATCCGGCGGCCATGCTGGGTGCCTATCACGCGGCGAAGAAAGCGACCGATGACCGAGTCGAGAATTTGATCGGCTAGCAGAATTGTGCGAGAATCCTCGTCGTCAAGTCGTGACTCATCTTTGTCCGATCGAGTCGGAAAACATTGAGGATTCATCATGCATCCATTCCTTGCTGCCAGGAAATGGGCCGGAAGTCGCCGGTCATTACACAGTCATTCGCAACGCACAATTGCAACTCTCGTTCTGGCGGCGTTGCTGGCAACCATACCGGGACCGAGTTCCGCCGCACGACTTAAAGCCGCGTCAAGCGATCGTCCCAATATCGTTTTGGTCATGGCTGACGACCAGGGATGGGGTGACATGGCCTACAACGGTCACCCAATTGTCAAGACACCCAACTTTGACAAGGCAGCAGCAGCAGGCCTGCGATTCGATCGCTTCTATGCCGCGGCACCCGTTTGTTCGCCGACGCGAGCCAGTGTGATGACGGGCCGCCATCCTAACCGGATGGGTGTCTTTAAATGGGGCTATCCGATGCGGCCACAGGAAACCACGATTGCTGAAGCGCTGAAGACTGCCGGATACACGACCGCTCACTTTGGCAAATGGCATCTTGGCTCGGTACGAAAAACCAGCCCCGCGAATCCGGGTGCAAACGGATTTGACGAGTGGCTCAGTGCACCCAACTTTTACGACAACGATCCGGTACTTTCTGATAAAGGTACGGCAGTTCAGAAAAAAGGTGAAAGTTCGATCATCGCAGCCGAAGCGGCGATGCAGTGGATCGAGAACCAAAAGGATTCGCCATTCCTGGCCGTCGTCTGGTTCGGTTCGCCGCATGGTCCTCACCGCGCCGTCGAACAAGATCGCAAACTGTACGACGATCAACCCAAGAACGTGCAGCACTTTTTGGGCGAGATCACGGGAATGGATCGCGCTTTTGGAAAAATTCGTGATGGGCTGAAAGAATTGGGCATTGGTGACAATACGATCCTCTGGTATTGCAGCGACAACGGCGCGCTTCCCAGAGTCGGTTCGACGGGAGGCCTGCGTGGAAACAAAGGCAAGGTTTACGAAGGCGGCTTATTGGTGCCGGCAATCCTGGAGTGGCCCGCAAGAATCTTAAGTCATCGCGTCATCAAGACTCGCTGCAACACCTGTGACATCTATCCAACGCTGCTGGAAATTGTCGGCGTGAAAGTCCCCAACCAGCCTCCGTTGGACGGCATCAGCTTGCTGCCGCTGATCGATGGCAGCGATCAAATACGTCCGCAGGCAATGGGATTCTGGGATTACACCGCCAACGGAATCAGCACTCCGTCGGACGCCTGGATGGGCGAATTATTGAAAGCACAACAAGCCGGTAATGACCTGCCACCGCATCCGTCCAGCCAAAAGGCAGCGGATTTGCCCGAACCCCGATATTCGACGGATATGTTTCCCGGACACTCCGCCTTGATCGACGGTGACTGGAAGCTGCACCGAATCGAAGGCAAGAATGGAAAGATCACATGGGAGTTGTACAACTTACAGCGTGATCCGGCTGAAACAAAAAATGTGTTCGCCGAGCAAGAAGAACGGGGTAAATCGATGAAGTCGCAACTGACGCAGTGGCTAACTTCAGTAACCGGCAGCCTGAATGGCGACGATTACCAATAGGATGTTTGCGATTCTGCGATCCTTAATTTTCCCGAAGGCACGTCGTTTTGAAAATGCTGTGACCGGACAGCGCCACTCGTATCAGCCGCAACGCGTTAGAGAGCGTCCCGCTTAGGAAGCAATTTTAAGCCTCGGTTTTCTTATGAATCACTGTGGTCTTGGGCATCGACGTTATCGTTCGTCACAACCAGACGACAACTGCGTAGCAGTGGCAGCGTAAAGCCTGGGGCCAGGCTTGCTCGTCTGAGCGAGCATGCTGCAGCCCCAGGAATGTCGTATTCCTGGGGTTACAGCAACTTCGCTGACGCTCGTTGCTTCACCCCAGGCTCTATGCTGCCACCGCTCTGCGGTTCTTCTTCGTGATTGTTGAGCGAGGACTACACCTAAGCGGGACGCTCTCTAACGCGCCCGCGGCTGATGAAAGTGGCGCTGTCCAGTTAGTATCGCGCTCCATTCTGTTAAATCTGCACTGGCGATGGTGGGTAAACAGAGTTCAGTTGAGACTGCTCTTGCGATGTAAAGAACTACGTCGTTGCTGGCTTGGGACAGGAGAACGCGTTCTCCAAACGCTTGCTCAGCTAGGGAGCGTCACTGATTCGCAATCTTCCCAGCGGGGTCGGCGTGCCTTCGCTGGTCAGCCAAACTTGGTGATTGGCATCGACCGCCAAGGCTTCGATCTGTTTCCAGCGTGGCAGGTCAAACGGCTTGGGCAATGCCCCGAGCTGTTCTCCCAAGGATTGGCTGCGATCAGTACAAGAAAATCGATACGCGCGGAAATAATTGATGATCCAAACGTCGCCGCTGGCGTGATCTAAATCCATCGCCGAAATCATCGGCAGCAATAGTCCTCCCACGCGCTTGGCGGTAAGCCTGGTTGTTTCGCGTCGTGTCGGACTTGCGACCGAGAGTGGAAGTGTGTAAATGCCCGCCGTGCTGAGAGTGGTTTTGGAAATCAGGATGATCTGTTTGCGCAGTGGATCGACCGCGATTGCTTCACAGTCTCGCGCGCCATCCGGGTAGCTGACGACAAGTTCGGTATAGGCCGAAACATCGGTCGTCTCCCTGGGGTCAGGCTCGTCCAGCAGGTACAGCGAAATTGTCTCGCGGTTGGCTTGATTGTCTCCGCAGTCGGCGACAATCAGCTGGGCGTTGCCGTCGGCGACGAAAGAAGCCATATCTTCCCAGTCGATCGCCTTGGCGCCGCTCAGGCGGCACAGCCCCGCAAATTTGCCGGTCTGATCGAAGGCAAACAGCTCCGCTTTGCCGCCCGAATCGTTGTGCGACCAGAACAGCCCTGGTTGTCGGTTGGATGCAGCCAATCCACTGCTTTCCGTCAGTTCGCGCTGGCTCAGCACGACGGCCCCGCGGGCATTGGGATCCTCGGGCGACCAAATTTTTGGCTCCGCGGCGGCGGACGGGCTCAGCAAATTGGACATTATCAATGCCAGCAGCAGGCCACGCGGCACGACGCTTGGTGGCGGCGTTGTCAGACGCGCATTCATGACCGTTGTTAGAATGGAAGTAGAATATTGAGCGTTCAATTAGCCTCACCCACTGATCCTGACACTGTGTCTGACGAGAACCCCGGTATCGATTCGGAAGTACACGACGCGAGCGTATCACGCTCGATGTTTGGCGGTTGGCTTTTGATACCGCTGGTGTTGGTGTTGCTGATGTTTGTCATTTTTCGGCAAATCGATCTCGAGTCGCCGCCACCGGTTCAAGATAGTCCGGCCATCGGAAAACCGGCACCGCAAATTGATCTGGTTCAATTATCGGATGATCCGTCGCTGCAGCCAATCCGCGAGATCGGGCCGGGAAAGGTGACATTACTGCATTTTTGGGGAACTTGGTGTGGTCCGTGTCGGATGGAGTACCCCGAGCTTTCAGCGACGATGAATGAGCTGGAAACAGATGGCCGATTTGTGTTTCTGCCGGTCTCCTGCGAAATGAGGCCCAGCGAGACTTTTGAAGGGTTGTGGTCGAAGACCCGTGACTATTTTGAATCCGAAGGCATCAACAGCAAAGCATTCGCCGATGCGTTGGGTGTCACTCGTCGCAGTCTGGTCGAACGCTTGGAACGCAATTCGCTTTTCTACCCGACGTCGGTTTTGATCGATGGTCAGGGAAAGATCGCTGGCGTCTGGGAAGGATACGCGCCGGAAGGTGTCAGTCAGATCAAATCACGGGCAAGCGAATTGATCAGCAGCCAATAAGCCACCGCTGCCCAGCACGCGGCTGGATTCAAACAAGCCAGTCGTTCGCCTACAATCTAGAACTCGAGCCCCCTTGGAATCACCTCTCATCAGCTATTCCGCTCGTCGATCCAGGGGCACTCTCTAGGGAGACGGCATGCTTAACCGATCAATGCGATCTGTTGCCCGGACGCTAACGTCTTTGCGCAATGCAGCGAGCGGTGCGGGCAATGGTTCACCGTTGCGTTCTAAGCGCCGCTTGTTGGCAGAGTGTCTGGAAAATCGCAGGCTGCTGAGCGCCGATTTGGCGAACGGCCCCCCTGATCATGCCAACCCCGCTGAATACGCACCAGCTCCCCCGACGTCGCTTCGGTTTGCGATGTTGGGTGATTTTGGCGACGATTCGACGGCTGAAGCCAACGTCGCTGCCTTAGTTGCTGCACAAACACCCGACATCGTCGTCACGGCCGGAGACAACCGCTACGGATCGCGAACTTACGAGCAAGTCATTGGCAATCACTACGGGCAGTATGTGTCAACCGTGTCGGGAGGCACAAGCGCCGTCAATCGGTTCTTCCCGGCTCCAGGCAATCATGACTACAACGATGGCGGAGGCATCTCGCAATATCTCAACTACTTCGACCTTCCCGGCGTTGGAGTCACCAGCACCAACACGTCTGGCAACGAACGTTATTACGACGTGATCGAAGGGCCCGTGCATTTCTTCTTTATCGACAGCGACGAAGCGATCTCGAATTCGACCGATCGAGCAGCCCAACAGACTTGGCTCCAGACACAGATGTCGGCTTCGACTGCCCCGTGGCAAGTCGTCTTGTTACACCACGCTCCCTTCTCGTCGGCGAACCACGGTTCCAACTCGACGATGCAGTGGAATTACGCGGGCTGGGGAGCCGACGCCGTACTGGCCGGGCACGATCACACTTATGAGCGTATCGGACGAAACGGCATTCCGTACTTCGTCAACGGTCTGGGCGGACGCAGCATCTACAACTTCAATACTCCGATCGCCGGCAGTGAAGTTCGTTACAACGCCGACTACGGTGCGATGATTGTGGATGCCACCGATGCGGAAATGACGTTTCAGTTTCTGAACGTATCCGGCACCGTGATTGACACCTACACCGTGACACCAAATGTGATCGATGCGCAGATCATGCAGTCTTCGGACGATGCCGAAGAACGAGCTAGTGACGGCTTCATGTATCTGACCAGCAGCGATATCGAACTGGGAAACGATCCTGGGACCAATGGCGATCAGACCGAAGGACTCCGATTCCAGAATTTGGGTATCCCACAGGGCGCCACGATTACCTCTGCCTACCTGGAATTCGAGGCGGATGCCAATGATAGCGTGGCCACTTCGCTAACGATTCGGGCTCAAGACGCCGACGACACAGCAACATTCTCGTCCACAGCCTACGACCTTACCAACCGTCCGACGACCGCGGCCAGCGTCAGCTGGACCCCCGCCGCATGGACGAACAGGGCTCTGTACCAATCGCCCGATCTGTCAACGCTGGTGCAAGAAGTTGTCGATCGAAACGCCTGGACCTCCGGCAACAGCATGACGTTCATCGTCAGCGGTAGTGGTGAAAGGACGGCCGAATCGTTTGATGGCGATGCCGCTTCGGCGACTCGATTGCATGTTGAATTCTCGACGGCGCTCAATCTGCCGCCCGACGCGCACAATGATTCTGCGTCGACGGACGAAGGCAACGGGGTGATCGTGTCGGTGCTGGCCAATGATCCGGATCCGGACCTGGACACCCTTAGCGTGGCTTCCTTTTCACAAGGCACCCATGGTTCGGTAACCGACAACGGCAACGGCACGCTGACTTATACACCCGCCGCAGGCTTCAGCGGCCTCGACTCGTTCACTTATTCCGCCGGTGACGGCAGAGGTGGTGAGGACACAGCGACTGTTTATCTCACCGTCTCGCCGACCGGTGCTGGAAAGGTTGATTCGCAAATCAGCCAGTCGTCCGATGACGCCGAGGAACGCGGCAGCAACGGTGGCATCGATCTAACCAGCAGTGATATCGAATTGGGCGACGACCCCGGATTCAACGAAGACCAGACGGCTGGACTTCGATTCCAGAACATCACCATTCCACAAGGAGCCGCGATCTCGTCCGCGTACTTGGAATTTGAAACCGACGAACTGGATAGCGCAACGACCAACATCACGATCCGTGCTCAAGCTTCGGATACGACGGCGACCTTCACCACCGCCATCAACAATATCACCAGTCGCCCCACGACTTCAGCAAGTGTCAGCTGGGATATCGAAGCATGGGATACGGTCAGCGAACTGCAGCGTTCCCCGGATCTGGCTGGTTTGATTCAAGAAGTTGTCGATCGCAGCGGCTGGGCTTCCGGCAACAGCGTGGCTTTGCTGGTAACCGGCACGGGTTCACGAACAGCCGAATCGTACGACGGCGAATCTGCCGGCGCGGCAAAGTTGCATATCGAGTACACGAATTTTGATTTTGGCGATGCCCCGGCCACGTTCGCGACGTTGCGAACCAACGACGGCGCCAGGCACTTCGCGGCCGGCCCCCGCCTGGGCGATACCCGAGACGTTGAACTTGATGGTCAGCCCACGGCTGCCGCGGACGGAGATGGAGGCGACGAAGACGGCGTGATGTTCGGCATGGTCGCGGTCGGCAACACACTGGCCGGCGTCAATATCAATCTGCAAAATGCCGCCACCGCGAAGGTAGATGCTTGGATCGATTTCAATCGCGATGGTGTCTGGGACGCAGCCGAGAAGATTCTGGACAGTGTTGGCGTCAGCAGTTCGGTACAAACCTTGAATTACATCCTGCCCGCGGGCTTGACGAACGGTGACACGTTTGCCCGGGTTCGCCTGAGTACTGCCGGTGGACTTGATCCAACCGGTCCGGCAGATGACGGTGAAGTCGAAGACTATCTCGTTAAGATAGTGGCACCCCCGTTGGTCGAGCGTGTCATCATCAACGGTGACGATGCCCAGCGCAGCAGCGTCAGCGAAGTGGTGGTGATGTTCAACGGTGAGGTTGTGGCGCCGCCATCCGCATTCACGATCACCGCGCGAGACTCAAACGTGATTCTCGATAGCTTGATCGTCAATTCTTCGCTGAATCCCGACGGCAAGACAATCAGCAGGTTGACTTTCGGTCCCGGTAACCTGGTTGAAAGTCGAGTCAGCGGCCTCCACACCTTGGTTGACGGCAACTATCAACTTGACATCGTGGCGGCGCAAATCACGGCGGCCGGCGGTGGCCCGAACATGGAAAACGACTACACATTCGGGGATCGAGAGGCGGACGCTTTCTTCCGCTACTTTGGTGACGATGACGGGGATCGAGATACCGATGTGGCCGACTTGGTGCAGTTTGGTGCCGCCTTCCGCAGCAATTCATCGCAGCCAAATTTCAATCCCGACCTCGACCACGACGGAGACGGCGACCTGGATGTGTCCGACCTCATCCAGTTCGGCCAACGCTTCCGTGGTCGGATCGATTTCTAGACGCTTAGGTTTTCTTGGCATCCAGCAAACGATCTTTCAATGCTTTGGTCGCCGCCGCTGGGTCGGGGGCATCTCTCACGGCGCCGGTCACGGCAATCCGCTGGACGCCCGCTGCCAAGACTTCTGCAAGGTTCTCTGCAGTGATTCCGCCAATCGCAAACGCTGGGATCGGAATGTTGCCGTCACGGACTTGCCGTAAGAACGATGTGCCGGGGTACTGGTCGAACGACTTGGTGTTCCCGGCAAACACCGGCCCGCAACCGATGTAGTCGGCGCCGCCGTGAGTCGCTTGCTTGACTTGCTGGATGTCATGAGTGCTGACGCCGACCAGACGCTGGGCGCCGACGATCTTTCTCGCTTCGGCGGCCGGCAATTCGTCCTGGCCGACATGGACGCCGTCCGTATCTGCAGCCACGGCGATGTCAGCTCGATCGTTGACGATGAACAGCGCACCCGCTTCGTTAGCGACCTTGGTTCCCAACTTGGCTCGATAAAACAAGGTGCGGTCGTCACACTCGCGATCGCGCAGTTGCACGATGTCAGTGCCGCTTTCCGCCAAGCTTCTAACAGTTTCGGCGAACTCATCTTCGCTGCGGCCACCATCAATCAACACGTACAACTGGGACGCAGCCAGCAATTGATGGCGCGCATGATGGGAGATTCTCATCTCCAGATCGCCGCAGACGGTGTAGCAACGGTAGCGAATTTGTTCCAGCAGCGCCGCGACTTCAGCATCCAGCGTCTTGCCATACTCCTCCAAGGCGCGGAGCGATTGCTGGGTTCGCGAGGCAGCTGCGGCCACGACGTGACTCAAATTGGCCCGATTGTATTCTGCCGGTTCTTGCAGCCCGGTGCCCACGTCAGCCGCCGTATCACGTGCTTTCAGCAGTGATTGCCGGGGTAACCGGCCGATCGCGGCGGCCAATTCATGCCGCAGCGATTTGACGCTCGCGGTCAGCTGGGCGTCATCCAGGACAAATCTTGCGTATTCTTCCAGCGTTCGCAGACCCTCACCCGCTCGATTCGTGCAGGCATCGAGAATACGATAGGTCGCTTGTAGCAAGTCGTCGGACATTAGCCGTGAGGTTGAGATGAAAAAGTTTGGAAAATCGTTGGCAGTTAAGGTGTGCGTTTTATTGGTGGTCATCGGCTTCGGTTTCATGCAGGCTGAATCATTGCCTGCTCAGCAACCAGCGAGCAAACCAAAGCCGGCGGCAAAAACACCAACCAAAAAACCGGCGGCCAAAACACCAACTCGACGCGCTCGCAAACCGAACCCGGCGTTTTTGCCACCGGAGAAGATTGACCCGAGCTTGCCCAACGTGCTGTTGATCGGTGACTCAATTTCGATCGGCTACATGGTGCCGACTCGCGAGCAACTTTCCGGCCTGGCAAACGTGTTTCGCCCCAACACCAATTGTGGCCCAACCACGCGAGGATTGGAATCGCTGGAAGCTTGGTTGGGGGATCGAAAGTGGGATGTGATTCACTTTAATTTTGGGCTCCATGACCTGAAATACATGGGTCCGCAAAAGCAAAACCTGGCCGATCCGAAAGCCAAAGACAGCCACCAACAAGTCCCCATCCAGCAGTATTCGGCGAACCTGAAGAAGATAGCCGAGCGTCTGAAGAAGACGGGTGCGGTGGTGATTTGGCGAGAAACCACGCCGGTTCCCCAGGGCGCCGCCGGCCGCGTGGTCGGCGATTCGGCCCGCTACAACGAAGCAGCGGCCAAAGTGATGCAAGAGCTTGGCGGTATCCAAATCGACCCCATGTTTGCTTTTGCCAAAGAACACGCCAAACAATTACCGGCCAACGTCCACTACACTCCGGAGGGCTCCAAAAAGCTGGCCGAGCAAGTGGCACGATCGGTCAAAGCAGCACTTGAGAAGAAAGAAGGCGGAAGGTAGAAGAAGGCGGAAGGTAGAAGGTAGAAGGCGGAATGAGCAGCTGGAAGAATACCGAATTCTTTATTCCTCCTTCCGCCTTCTACCTTCCTCCTTCTTTATTCCGCCTTCCCTCGCCCGCGTAGCTCAGGGGATAGAGCAGAGCTTTCCTCAAGCAGGTGTCAAGTTACAAAGTTGCCATTAGTGATAATCAAAGCCGCCTAGCGGCATCGCCCCGTTAGCTCAGTTGGATAGAGCGCAACTTTCCTAAAGTTGAAGTCAGTGGTTCGAGTCCACTACGGGGTACTCGGAGGAACAGTCGATGAAACCTGAACACCTGAAACAGC
>JBFJVZ010000238.1:0-12006 GCA_041623895.1 Pirellulaceae bacterium
ATGCCGTTGGCGGTACGGACGGTGGTTGCGACCGCGTTCGGCAGAATTGAAGACGCGAGCCAACTGCGCAAAGAGCAGGCCGGCTGGCTTCCCGGGATTATGGATTGTCCGTCGTGCCACGGTGCGGTCCTGGGCAATGGCGAACGATGCCCGGAGTGTGAAAACCCAGTTTGGTCGTACAAGTGGCTGTTGTCAGCCGATTGATCGTTGGTCGACGACGCCTGCCTGCTGGATTCAGCAGGATCTCGCACGCTAGGGCCGCGGCTTCCCAACCGCGGCTCTTTTCGTACGGCGAGATGCCGCACCTACGGAGCGCCGCTCGCGTTGGACTAAGCTAAGATAGCCGTTCAATCACTTCTTAAAGTCGTCTCGTAAACAAAAAGAACGCCATGCCAGCCAATTTCAGATCCGTTCTCGCTTCCTTGCCTCTAGTCGCCGGTTTGGTGCTGGCGAGTTGTACTGCACTTGCTGCACAGGCAGCCGAATCACAGCGTCCCAATATCTTGTTCATCTTCAGCGATGACCATGCGCCGCATGCGATTGGAGCCTATGACGGTTGGCTCAAGTCGGTTGATCCGACTCCCAATATTGACACACTTGCATCGCAAGGCATCGTGTTCCGCAACAGCTTTTGCACGAATTCGATCTGCGGTCCCAGTCGGGCAGTCATTCAAACGGGCAAGCACAGTCACAAGAACGGATTCATGAACAATGGCAATTCATTCGATTGGAATCAGCAGACGTTTCCAAAACTTCTACAAAAAGCTGGTTACACAACCGCGATCTACGGCAAATCGCACTTGAAAGGAAGCCCACAAGGCTACGATGACTGGAAAGTGCTGCCGGGGCAGGGACTGTACTACAACCCGGACATGATTACTCCGGATGGCCGGAAACGGATCGAAGGCCACTGTACCGATATCGTCACAGATTTGGCCGTCCAGTGGCTGAAGCAGGGTCGCGTGGCAGGCAAACCGTTCATGCTGATGGTCCAGCACAAAGCGCCGCACCGTAATTGGATGCCCGCTCCTCGTCACCTGGATCTGTACGCCAATATGGATCTGCCGGAACCGAACACACTGTTCGACAAGTGGCATGACAATGCTCCTCCTGCCCGATTCCAGGAACTTGAGATCGATCGACACATGCATCTGAATTTTGACCTGTTCGTTGATCTGGTCCCCGAGTTTGATGGCGATGCGATCAAAGGTAGCTTCGATCGATCAGCATGGCGGAACATGCAGCGAATGACGCCGCAGCAAATGAAAGCCTGGCGGGCTGCCTATGGGCCTAGAGACAAGTCATTTCACGAAGCGAAACTGACCGCTGACGGCTTGGTTCGTTGGAAGTATCAGCGTTACGCCAAAAACTACTTGAGATGTGTGCGAGGCGTGGACGAAAGTGTCGGCACCCTGATGGAGACGTTGGATCAGCTGGGGCTGGCCGATAATACGGTCGTGATCTATTCATCTGACCAAGGTTTTTACATCGGCGATCACGGTTGGTATGACAAGCGATGGATGTACGACGAATCACTGAAGATGCCGTTGATCGTCAAGTGGCCGGGTGTTGCTAAAGCAGGTACGTACAACGAAGACCTCGTGCAGAATCTCGATTACGCAGAGACATTTCTGGAGATGGCCGGAGCGGCAATTCCGAGCGATATGCAAGGTGCTTCATTGGTCCCGCTGCTAAAAGGCGAGCAGCCGGCGGATTGGCGGAAAAGCATCTACTATCACTACTACGAATATCCCAGCGTCCACATGGTACCGCGACACTACGGCGTTCGCAGTCACCGTTACAAGTTGATGCGTTTTTATCAATTCGATGAGTGGGAGTTCTACGATCTCGAGAACGATCCGGATGAACTAACCAATCAGTACAACAACCCCGAGTATGCCGAGCAGATTGCCGAGATGAAGGCGGAACTGAAACGACTGCGGGAACACTACGACGACGACAGCGATGTGATCGTGATGCCGAAAGAGTGGCAAGACAAGCTGCGCGTAGAAATTGGCGGACCTTAGGGGAAACGCAACTCATATCAGCCGCGGTGCGTTAGAGACGTTTCATCCAACAAGTGGCGCTGTTACGTCAGAGCATCCCGAATTCCGCTACGGCAAACAAGAAACGGGCACCGAATGTTCGGTGCCCGTTTGCAAAATTTCATTGAAGCGGATGCTTATTCAGCTTCCGGTCGGCGGGGCCGATCACCGCCGCGCTCACCGCGACCGCCTTCCGGTCCGCCCGCTCCACCGCGTCCGCGTTGTCCGCCGCGGCGAGCCATTTGCTCTGCTGCGGCTTTAATCTCTTCTTTGGACAGTCCGCCATCGCCATCCGTATCGGCGCGTGTCAACAGCCCCTGCATTCGCTCGGGGATTTCCTCGCCCGACAGTTTGCCATCGCCGTTCTTGTCCAGTTGCAACATTCGTTGAACCATCGCTTCAGGATTGGGGGCGCCACCGGGACGTCCCTCTGGGCCACCATCCGGCCGACTTCCCGGTCCCGCGGGGCCTCGAGGTCCGCCAGGACCCGGCCCGCCAGGTCCGCGACCCATGGCGGCGAAGTCGGGACGCAGTTCCTCGAACGTCAAATCTCCGTCTTCGTTCTTGTCCAGCTTGCGAAGTGCAGCTGCGGCGTTGCTGATTTCATCGGCCGAGATCTTGCCATCCTTGTTTGCGTCCAAAGCGATCATTACCGGCAGAATTCTCATCATGTCGGGACGTCCACCGGGACCACCGGGTCCTGGTCCACGATCGCCAAATCGTCCGGGACCACGATCTCCAGGGCCACGGTCTCCAGGTCCCCGATCTCTGGGGCCACGGTCTTCGGGTCCCCGATCTCTGGGGCCGCGGTCTTCGGGACCCCGATCTCTGGGGCCGCGGTCTTCGGGCCCACGGTCACGAGGGCGATCTCCGCGCTCTCTGGGCCCACGATCACCGGGGCCACGCTCGCCGGCTTCGTCTGGTCGATCACCGGCACCATCGGGCCGCTGGGCGGATGAGTTGGCGGCAAAAGCGATCACGACCGCCGCGGCGAGTGCAAATCGATTGAAATAACGCATGTCTGGAAAGCTCCAAATGGGATCGGGGAAGTGGGAAGGCCAAATATTGCCAGGGTACCGATGCCAGGTTTCACGTTGGCATGCCGCTGATAACGTTGGCGGGGGCGAATCATCCACACCGAATGTCGATGGCAGTCACTGACGGAAGAGCATGGGGCTGTTTCTGGCTTTCGCTGCTCATTAGGTGGAACACGATTGAGCGTGGATAGTTTCGCTTTTTCGCTTACTATCCCTATTAACGGGGCGATCGGCGGATTCAGGACTGAAAAAAATCTAAAAACAGTGCCAACACCGGGTCGATCTATTTGCTCATGATCGCCAGTTGGCCGCCGATCAGCCAGTCATCTTCCGCACGGCCCTCGCTGGTCACCATGTATCTGCCGTATCCAGAGAGGCGCAGATTGGGAGTCCACCAAAAATGTGTCCCGACTTCGGGGTACAGGGCCGCCAGCGCCCCGGAGAACCGTTCGCGATCTTCACCGCGTTCATCGATGAAACCATCGTCATCGTTGTCGATCCCGTCATCAGTGGCCGGCACGACTTCTTGCGCAAAACCGGCGAACGCTCCGACGCCAACGAAGGGAGCCAGACGGGTTGGCGACTGCAGCCGTAGACCCGCATCCACACCGGTGAAAACATCGTCCCCGTCGGTCATCAGCGACAACGATCCGCGGCCGGTCATAAATGAAGTCAAGTAGGTTTCCGCGCCCACATCAATCGCACCAAGTTCGCTTTCTGCATCGGGCCGCAGGACCAGCCCGCCGGAGACGTACACGCCTGTGGCGCCTTCGACGAATCTGGCATCACAGGCTTGCTTGACCTTGCCGGCAACATCGGATTTATCAGCGCCCTGTGCGTACTTTTCTGCGTACTCGGAGTCCGTCATCGCCCAGCGTGATCGCAACAAACCCGAAGGTAACCCGCAGCCGAGCGACGATGCGCAAGGCAAAATCAACCCCAGCAAAATCACCAGGTCGAATCGGTCGATCTGACGGTCAGAAAATTGCGGCGACATACGTCTTGAATAAAGAAATCAGCTGAACGCCAGCAACATCAGTTGCACCTGTTTCACGCAAAAGACAATCAAGAAAGCGATCGAATGTTCCGATTAAATCGGATGCGCGGGCAATCGACATTTGCCAGTCACAGCAACCCTTCTATCACCATTGCAGCCAGCCATGCCAGCAAAAGAACCACAGGGACGACGACGTTACGTCGACATGTGGGCTTTGCCGGGCATTCATCCCAGCAATGTCGAATTCCTGCAGAAGCTGAAAACAGCGGATGCGAGCCAATTCACAACCAACATGGATTGCGTGGGCTCAGTCTCCGAGCAAGACATGGAGTCAGGCAAGTGGCAAAAGACTCACCTGATCGGTATCCGCACTGATGTTTGGAAGCCGGATGAAGAGGAGATGGAGTCCGCCCTCGGTGCACTACAGGACAAGCGTCGCATCGAGTTGCGGCAGAACATCAAACGCTCAGGAAGGTTAACCGCGAAACAAAAAGCGAAACTCGAAGAGAACCTGGCAGCGGATGAGATCATGCAGATGCAGTCCGCCGACATCGAGACTCGTCGCCTGGTGCTTAAGATCTTCAAGACGACCGGCGAGCGGGTTCGCTGGGTTGGCACGATCGAAGAAATTACGACGACTGAAGTTCACAACTCGATCGGCTCCAATCGATCGCTGTTGACGTTGGCCGTGATGTTGCCGAGAACGAAGATGGTCACGCAAGTTCAGCAAAACCATCGTACTTTTCGCATCCCATCGCTGTTTACGTTTTGTTATTACGACGAAGATCGGATGTGGAACTTGATGCTTCGGCGGCACTGGGTTTCCATCGGTGCTGACTTTGACATCGAGGCGGACGGCGAAACGATTGGTGAAATCGACGGTCGGTTGTTCAGTTTTGGTTGCGATAGCTACGTCGATCTCGACCCGCACCCATTGGCGGAGAACACGCGATTCGTGGATCTATTGACGCTGTTTGCCTGTTCGGTTGGCTACCACAAAGCAATGCGGCGAAGCGTCAACCGGCGTGTCGAGGCAGCCCTGAATGGTGAATCGCATCGCCATATCATCGAGGACGAAGAGCTGCGACTGCGTCACAACGGTCGCTCAGCGGCATAGGGAATCCAACAAACGGGATGCTAAGAACTCAATCGGTGCCGTAGTGTTCGACTTCGGGCCAATAGATGTCTTCAAACGCGTCTTCGTCATGAAAGTCGGGGCTGTTGTCCAGGTCGTGACACTCCATGCAAAGCTCGCGCGCCTTGTCCAGCGGCAAACGCATGGAAACACGCAGCCGCTGCAGCTCTTCTTCGCTGACACCTGAGCCTTCACGTTCGGCCGCACTGTGGCCAGAGCCCGGCCCGTGGCAATTCTCGCAACCACTGCCGTGCAGATGCTCGGTGGCGAGCGACAAATAACCAGTCTCGTAGGGATAATATCGCTGCGGATTCCAGCCAGTTACATGGCAGCTCAAACATTCCGGGTCGAAATGGCGGGCCACATCGCCGCGTTCTTTGGGCGGTTTGACGACGCTGGCGGTCGCGTCCGCGTGGGGCGTGCCCTCCCAAATCTCATAGGCGGTGGTGTGGCATTTCCCGCAGGCAGCCGATCCGACGTATTGTTGACCGGAGGAGTGGCGGATCGGCCTGAGTCCCAGTCCTTCCAGTCCAATGTCTTGGAGTTGTTGCTGATAATCTGCCATCAGCTGACGCATTTCCGGTGCATCCTCGTACTCATGTGTCAGCGGCACGCGGGCGTATTTCAACGGCGCGTCCTTGTACAAGCCGACTAATCCGGCATACATCGCTTTATCGCCCGTGACGATCAGCTTCGTCTTGCTGTTTTCGATCTCCTGCGGCTGGAACGTCGGTTCACCGTAGCCGCCGGCAGCGATGATCAGATCGAACCCGGGGACGTCGATAGCGAGTTTCTTAGCAGCTTCCTCCGTCTCTTTGCTGGTGCCAAAGAATGACAGGACGCGAAAATTCGCACCCGCTGCGTTCATCGCCTGCAACGCCTCTGCCGCCGATTCCACAGGCGGTTTGATCGTGAAGTCCTCACTGGGCGGCGACTCGAACGCTTTGGGATCCAGAACGGTGGTGACGCCAATCGTGAGATCGCCGTGTTCGATCACTTTATGCGTCGGCATGAACGAAGGATCGATGATGACGACATTGGCAGACACATACATAGCGTTATCGGCGCTTTCGGCCGCAGCAACCTGAATCAGGTCGATTGCATTCAGGCGTAAGTCGTCCGGCCCAAAGCCGACCGCCTGGTACTTCATTTTCTTCAACGCTTCCGACGACCAGGAGAATTTGATCGAAGCCTGCTGCCCAATCCGCCGCACTTGATTCCCCGCGTCGACCGGCAACAACTCCCAACCGAGCTGGCGGAGCTCGTTCATGAAGGTCAGCCGCCGGGCAACACCGCCCTTTTGCCGATCCAGGCCAGTGCAACCGCAGGGCTCGATGTAACCGTGCTGCTGTCCCGTCACAACCAATGTGATTTCGGGCTGAGGCCAACTCTTGAAGTCCACGGGGCCCATCGCGCCACCGGGAACCCCCTTGGGCGTGGGAACCACTTCCGCATCAATTCCCGGGCGTGGCGTTGGCACCAGTTCGACGGGAGGTTTTCCGCCTTGCTGAACCAAGCTATCAGTTTCCGCGGACGGCGACCGTTTCTCAAATCCCGCCAATCGCGTTGACTGGCCGCTGTCCAAATCTTGAAGCTGGGGAGCATCAATGCCGCCGCCCAATGCTCCCGGATCGCTGCCACCGGCGGGAATGCCAACCGACAGTTCCGCTTCCGCGACGCGATTTGCCGTCGATTCGGAGCATCCTGGGGCAAGGCCCAGCAGCCCGCTGATCAGCAAACAGTAAGGCAACAACAAGTGGAGGCTCGCTCGCTTAACCGGCGAATGGATGCTTTCCACGGCGGGCTCGCTCCTTCGAGTGGGGTGGGATCCCGAATCGCAATCAACTTGAGTCATCAAAACGATCCGGCCTTGGCGAAATGGGTTAGGGCCTGGCGTCAACGGCGAATTTGGCCGCCAATCGCATTTTGCCCACCTTTGGATTATCGGACTCGATCCAGATCGATGCAAAGTCGTTTCGGCTCTTTCCCAAGTATTCCAGCGGTTTGTCACTCGGAATGATCTCCAATTCCAGGGGATAAAGAACCATCGTGCCCCGACTAATGGGGTCGCCCAATGTTGCCCGAATTACTTCCGCTGGAGTAACTTCTCCAATCGTAAGTTTTGTGTTCTCTTTTTCGCTGCCCTTCAAGACAACGAACGCTTTGGCTTTCAAGGAATCGTCTTGGTCTAGTTTGCCAAAGTCGTAGATGTAGCTGCCGCTTGCTTCTCGCAATTTCGTGCCCACGATCATGCTCAGGGGACCAACGATCCGGCCAGCCACCTCGACGACCGCGTAATCGTTCGGATCGGTATCGCCCTCTTCCGGGGGAATGATGTTCCCATTTTTATCCTTGAGCTGAAATCCAAACTTGAAGCTAACGGCTAGGGCACCTTGACGCATGCCCGGTTTGACTTTGGTGATCACTTCAAAAGCCTGCCGTGCGGTTGAATGGGCGCCGTCAGCCTCGCCGGCGGTGAATGGCTTCACCTGGATATCGGCTAGCTTGTTGAGCTCTTCGCTGGTTAGCTCCAGCACGGTAGGAACCACTTCGTCTTCAAAATAACTGTAGATTTTTCCTTTGAACTCAAAGGGTTCGCCCGTGGCGACTTCGCCGAAAGTCCATGCGTCGGGTACGATCGCGATTTGTCGCACGACCTGACCAGCCACCTCCAACCTTAAAGCCAGATTGGCGGGATCGTTGGTTCTGATCTCAGCACTTTGTTTGAACGCATTCAATTCCGTCTTGATTGTCCAAGTCAGCGTGACTTTGGTTTCTTCACCCGGTTCCAGTGAATCCTTGTCCAATTCGCCCAACGTGCACTTGCAAGAAGTTGCTCCCAGCTTCAGGTTCAGCGTGTTTTCACCGGTGTTTCGAATAATAAACGTGTGCTCACCTTCGTCGCCCGGCCCCATCGCGCCAAAGTCGTAAAGCGAATCGCCGACGATTTCCGCCTTGGGCAGTTTGGAGGGATATGCCTGCGATACGACGTCAATCACATTGGTGGCATTGACGCTTCCGTCCAGCGTCAACGGCCCGAATTCAGCGCCGTGCTGACCATATTTGTTGTAATTGATCCACCAAGCCACCGTCGTTCCGATAGCTGCCGCCAAAACGATCATCAGCCAGACTAATTTCACGGTACAGCCGTTCCCAAACTGGTGTCTTCCAAGGTCAATTGCAGATAGCATTCCGGCCGGAATTGCCTGGAACGCTCCAGACCCTATTTTGATCTTGTGGATACGCCTGTCTACTGCAAGTTGTTCGACAGCAAATCGCTGGCAGCGGCCAAAATCGGCTCTTTGGCGGCTTCTAAGCCGCGTGGCTCGGGCACGTAGATCAACTGGCGCTCCAGCGATCGCTCCATATTATCGCCCAATTCCGATAGATACTCGGCTCGATTGGCCAACTCTGACGCCCGATCTCGGTCGCCAAGATTTGCGGCGATGACCGCTAATTGAGCAACCGCCTGCTGGTCAGCCGGGTTCCACAGCACGACCTTGGCGAATGTTTTCTCAGCCGCAGCCAGATCACGCCGGTCACCAAACCGCTGATAGAGATGCAGTTGCTGATGACCGATGACCTCCCAAAGCGACGGAGATTCTCCAGCCCGTTCTCGGGCCAAGCCCAGGTACCGCTCCCACGAGCGACGGATTTCACCCGAGTCGCCTTCACGAACCAGTCGCCAGTGAAGCGAATCGGCTCGCCACAGGGCAGCGGTCGGCGACCAGGGGTCCGCGGCGATCGCTCGTTCCAGGGCCGCATCGGCTTGCCGAGCCTGCCCCCGCTGTTGGGAATACTCAAAGGCCGAAAGCGCGATCTGCGCTGTTTGTACTGGCACCAACGAAATCGATCGCAACACCGCCAGCAGCAGCAGTCCCAACGTAATGGCTGCCAGCGACCAACCGCGTGAACCGGTTGAGCCGGTGCCCACGCGAGTCAGGATGCCCGCCAACAACCAGAGATGAATGGCAACGCCCGGAACGGTCCACCCGCCGGATGCCAACAGGTGAAGCAGCAAACCAACCAAGGTCGCCGCAGCGATCAGACTTGTTTGTCCTGGCTCAAGCGTCTTCACCAGGGGCCAAATCAAATATGCCAAAACAAGCACGATCGGAATAACAAACAGATGCGCTGAATAATCCGGTGTTCGCCCGGCAGCGGCACCAATCAACCAAACCAAGACTAAGGCAACCCCCGCGCCAAGCCAAACCCAAGCCGCCGCGTTGTCCACTGTTGTTTCCACGGTCGACTTGGCTGCCAAGTTCCGCTTGAGCGAATACCATGCGATCGCCGCGAGCAAGATGATCAACAGGACCAGAGCGATCATCCCACCGCCGGCCATGGTCTCAAACAAAAAATTGTGCGGCTCGGCAATCTGCTCGCTCGCACTGTCCTCGCGATATCTCAAATAGATCGATTGAAAATTTCCGGGGCCCGCCGAAAACCACGGCCGATCAAAGGTCATCGCCAAAGTCGACCGCCAATACTGAAAACGAAAAGCGATCGACGCGGGCGCTTGATCGATCCATTCGGCGTTGACAAACGCGGCAAGTCCAAACACCAATGCTAATACAAGTGCGGCGACGGCAAAGAGTCCTTTAACCACCAGTCCGATGGCTGATTCGGACTTGTTCCCCTTTTTCTCCAGCGCTATCCATGACAACAATAAAACGACCGCTATGGTTGCCGCTAATACCGCGCTACGACTTCGTACCGCAACGAAACAAACGAGACACGCGGCTAGGGCCACGCACACAGCGATCCGCTGCATCGATCCAGCCGCCCGCCAGCGGAACCGCAAGACTCCCAGCAAAGCAATCACACCCACCAGCAACACAGCCGCCAGCGAATTCGCAAGGGCAAAGGTGCCGGTCGGACCGCCGTCAAACAAACGATTCTCAAAGACCATCCGCTCCGCCGAACCTTGGGGAGCATTCAGACCGGCGTCACGCAGCATCTTGTCCGGGTTTTCCCGGTATTCGCTGCGGCTCTGCGGCAAACTAATGAACTGCTGATGCAGCCCGTGTACCGCCAGTCCGGTTGCGCAGACAACAAGCAAGCCCAGTACGGACGCCTGTATCGACCCTGTTCGCAATAACCTTCTCGAGCAAGTAAAGACAGCGGCACCACTGATCCACAACCACGCTTCGTTGGTGGCGGCACGCAGATTTCCTGGCGGCGACGTCGCGACGGCAGCCAACATCATCCAGCCAGCCAATAACCAGGGGATCGCATCGATTAGCAAATTTATTCGATTCTGATCCTCATCTTCGTATCCCGTGTTCCAAAGACTGAATCCCCACACGGTGGTTCCCAGCAGCAGCGCGATCACGCCAAACCAAAGCGCATCGCCATTCTCAACCGCAACGCTATCACTGGGGTGATAACTCAGATACACGCAGGCACCCCCGACGATTGCCGCGGCGATCGACATCGGCAACTGCCGATCGAAGGACCGCTGAGATTGAATCGGCTGATCGTCCGACGTTATGGGCGTTGGTTCGTTTACTCGTCGTCTTTTCGCCATCCGGTCGATTCCAAAATGACGACGAGCAACAACATGCAAATCACAATTCCCAGCACCATGATCGCTTGCGTTACGGAAACATGCGTCAGCAGCACCGCAGCGATTCCACAAGTGCCCGTGACCAGATAGATCGTCAAGACTGCCTGGACGCGGCTGAGACCCAAGTCGGTCAACCGGTGCGAAAAATGGCTGCGGTCACCAACAAAAGGACTGCGACCCTCTCGGACGCGAATCCATAACACCGTGATCATGTCATACATCGGAACCGCCATCGCGCACAAAGGGGCCAACACGGCGTGTGGACGCGGCTCATCACCTCCGGCAAATGTCGCCATCAACATCGCCACCGCGACTAGAAATCCAACCAGGTAACTGCCGCCGTCACCCATGAAGATTCTGGCGGGTGGGCGATTATGCCACAGAAACCCCAGCAGCGCACCGACAACAACCAGCAACAAGGCGGCGACAAACAATTGCGGTCGCGCCGTTCCCGGGTCCGGGGTGGTCAACATCACCGCCGCCATCGACGCAGACACAATGGTTGCAATTCCGCCACTTAGGCCATCCATGTTGTCCAGCATGTTGAATGAGTTAATGACCGCGACAATCCAAATCACCGACAACAGATCCGTCAGCCAATCCATGCCGATGTAAGCGGTCAAGCCAAAGTCCAGCACATAGACAACAAATCCCGCGACCGCGAACTCGACCGCCAGCCGAATGCCGACGTGGACGCCACGGCGGTCGTCACAAATCCCCAGCACAAACAACACGGTACCCGCCGCCAATAACAGCCAAAGATGCCCAACCGTTGCCCAAATCCCCTCCAGATAAAGCAAAATGCCGTCCGGGACGTAGCCGGAAAACGCATCGGATTGGCGCGTGGCGGCAACGGCAATCGTGCCGATCGCGAAGGTCACGATGATCCCCAGCCAGATGCCGATTCCTCCGCCCATCGGCGTCGGATTCTTGTGAGTGCTATGCCCGCCCGGTTGATCCACCAATCCGAGCCGATTGGCGTAGCGGCGGACCGGATAAAGCGCCAACAGGCACACCAGCATCGGCGGAATGATCGTCACGCCCAGCAGCCAGACAATCCACTGCGACAGATCCACCGATAAAAATCCCTCACCAATCCAATGCTCAGCCGATTCTTTGCGGCTGCGAATAACAAGGCCAGATGTTACCCCAGTGGCCGCTGGAGCGTAATCCAGATCTCGATTGGTAAGACGAACGGAGCAAGGATTCTGTTCAGCTGCCGA
>JBFJVZ010000239.1:0-11939 GCA_041623895.1 Pirellulaceae bacterium
CTCGATTTGGCGGCAACGCCGCCAAATCGAGCCGAGACGAGTGTTGGTGTTCGTGCGCGAACCTGGGGCTGCGATTGACTCGCTAAAGCTCGCCAATCTGACCCCAGACTACATTCTGCCGCTGCTCCGCAGCTAAATCCTTTCGATAGAAACGCAATCAAGTTGTGTAGACACCAATGCCGGCGGGAGCGTGATATCCAAAAGCGCAACTTCACTAAGCGCCGGCGAGTGAATGATTGTGGCAGATTTACTCGCTTGCGCGACGTGCTGGTATGACAGGTAAATTGCTGATTCCTCCACTAGAATGTCGCGTGCTGGCGACTGGGCGAACCCTATGATTGTGCGCGCAATCGCGCAGCGCGCAGCGCGGGGATTTCAGTTAGCCAGGTACCACCACTTTTCGCAGTTCGTGCGGCGGCTGTGGAATGTTAGCCAAATTCGCGCGCGACGCGTTTTGCCGTTAACGTATCGGCCTAAGGCAACGCTTTGCCAATGGAAGCCCGGGGCCGAAAAACGCCTGCAAGCCATGTTTGATCGCCGCCGCGGACTCTGGCCGTCTCGATCAGACAGCGAGCAACTGGCTCGGTTAAAGACGGGAGTATTCGATTTTCTCAATTGCCCAATCGATCTTCGCAGCGATTCCGGCGACAATCCGTTCGCTTTGAATTGGCAACCCAAGGCCAGCCGGTTGTGGCGTTTTCATCTGCATTCTCAGGAGTTCCTGATCGACGTTGCCGCTGATGATCCCGCTGCGGCCTGGCAGATCATCGATTCGTGGCTCACGAATCCGCCGCATCAATCCCCCTACGATGACCCGGATGCCTGGCATCCGTTCTGCATTTCCCGCCGTCTACCGGTTTGGATGATGGTGGCGTCTGTTGCTGCCCCACCGGAATCGCTGTGCCAGTCCTTTTGGCGGTCAGTCGCAGAGCAAGCACAGTGGCTCGCAGATCATCTGGAGCGAGACCTTGGTGGGAATCACTTGCTTGAGAATTTACACGCGTCTTTATTAGCGATCTGTTTGCTTAGCGGCGATTGGAAAATTGACGCAGCCAAGTTGGTTCAGCTGCTTCAGCAGCAAATCGCAGAACAAGTCTCGCTGTCGGGCGAGCATTGTGAACGGACGCCAACTTATCACGCGCTAATGTTGCTGAGTCTGGTCGAGACAGCGGAGTCTCTACGATTCATTGGCCATCCCGCCGCCGCCAATCTCCACGAATGTGCATCTCGGATGGCGGCTTTCCTGCGTTTGATTCTCCACCCCGATGGGCAGATACCGCTGTTCGCTGATTCGGTCCTGGCTGAAACGCCGGAGCCATCGCTGCTGCTAAGCCGAATCGACTTGCCGCCTACGCCTGCGTCGACGGCCAGCGCCGATTATTGGACCTGGCGAAGTGATGACGATGATTTCTTAATATGCGATCTTGGACCTCTTGCCTGCGACCACTTGCCGGCCCACGGTCACGCCGATCTGTTCACGGTGGAAGCGTCGATCCGTGGTCGTCGATTGCTGGTTGATACGGGAACGTTTTGCTACGAAGCGTCGAAAGTCCGCTCCTATTGTCGTGGCAGTAGCGCCCATAACACGCTGCAAGTCGACGGTGAGGACCACGCCGATACCTGGTCAAGCTTCAGGATGGGACGTCGCGGCCATCCGTTGTGGAAAAAGACTGGGGCCTCGGATGGTCGTCACTGGATGTTGGCTTGCCATGATGCATACCGACATCGATCGGTCCCGCGGAGCGGACGCCTGATCGTGGCAAGCCATGGACCGATTTGGATCATCATCGATTGGATCGTCGGGCAAGGAATTCATCGGCTCACCAGTCGCCTGAACCTGCATCCAAGCTGGAGCCTGTCCGCGTCGGGTTTGCACGAAGCCAAACTGAGTTTTGACAGCGGCGATTCAGCTGACTTAGAAATCCGCTCCTTGGATCTCGCGCAAGTACGCGCAGAAACCGGTAGCTACTGTCCGAATTTCGGTGTTCGGCATGAAACGACAGTGCTGGTGACCGAGCGGGAAGTGGTTGACGTGGGCTGGGTCGGCTGGCATTTGGGACCCTTCCACTCGCAGCAAGCAGCACAAGTCAGTCTTGATCGAAACGAATTATCGGTGCGGCTGGCTGACGGCTGGGCGTTACGAGGCAGCCTGCTGTCGGAGTAGACCATGCTCAGAAATCATGTCGCGGAAGTCACAAGACATTCGGCGGGCACGGAATTCTCCCGAATTCCGCTACGCCGATACTGAAGACTCTCTAGCCCAACTTCCCCAACCTAGTGCTTTGTCCAGATTCAATCTTAGGGTGGTGGTCGTAGCCGATGTCGCCAGACTTCGGGGTATCTTGGAACGAACCGAATTCTGGCGAATCCGGCTACCCTAAAGTCAAAAGTTGACAGAGCACTAGCTCAGCGTCTTGCCTCAGCAATCGCGGCAGCACGCTCAGCAGCAGCCGCGTGCTCTTTGCTCAAATCTTCTTGCCCGAGTTGAGCGTAGCATTGGGCTAGCGTTTGGTGTGCGACCGGTGCCAACTCGGGGATCTTGAGCGCCCGGGTCAAATCCGGCACGGCCTCCAGATGCTCCCCCATCTTGAACAGAATCTGTCCGCGCGTTTCATAAAAGTGCGGTGACGCATTGGTCGTTTGTTCGATGGCGAGGTTGGCGATCTTCAGGGCTTGTTGCAAGTCAACGTCGGTTCGCGAACTGAGCGCGACGGCCAAGTTGTTCAAGATTGCGCCACTGTGGGGCATCAATTCCTTGGCAATCGTCAGATGCATGACCGCGTCGTCGACATCGTCCTTCATCAATGCGGACGTGCCTTCAATGAAGTGTTGAATTCCGGGAGCCGACCCGGCGATCAGCGCTTTTCTTCGCCGCGCGATTTCAGCGTCGTCATCCTGCAGAGTGTTCAAGACTTGATCGGCAACGAGAGTCAACACGCGTGGGTTATTGGGCGCGGTTTTCAACGCGAACTCCAGCATCATCAGAATTCTCAAACGATCGGCTGGCGTATCATCGGGTGATTCCTCGATGAATCCGATCCAGGCGACGATGGCATCGCCCATCGCCTGATTTAGCTTGGCGGCGTGTTCAGGCGTCTTTGCGGCTCTGCTTGCATCTTTGATCGTGCGGATCGCATCTGCGTATCGTTTCAGGAACAATTGGTTCTGAGCGACGGCCAATGCCAGCACGGCATTGGTTGGATCGTCCTGAGACATTTTCTTGACGGCCTCCAAACTCTGCTCCGCCAGGCGATTTGCGGTCACAAATCTGTCCAGCCGCCGCGCGATCGCCGCCGCCTGAAATCCCCGCATCGGGTGCGTCAAAGCTAGTTCTTCCAGAATCGGCATCGCTTTCTCAAGCTTCTCTGAAACAATCAAATAGTCCGCATACAGCTGCTTGATGCGATTGTCTTGCGGAGTTTTCTCGTGCAAGAGTTGGAGAACTTCTCCGAATTCGTCACGTTGTTCTGCGGACAAATCTGCCCAATTCTTCCCAATGTACTGCTTGGTTAACACAAACCGAGCAGCCCCTTCATGCTGCCAGCCTTCGATCAGGTGTCGCATCATTTCCAGGGCTTCGTCATGTTCAAGCTGCTTGTCGCGCGCGATCGCGAGATTAAAGGCAACTTCCAGATCATCGGGACGAAATTTCAACTGGCGACGCAAAACAAGCTCCGCCGTCTCGAAATCGTCAATTCTCCAAGCCGCGGCAAGCTGCTTTTTCATCAGCCGGTTTCGCCATCCCGAATCGTCGCTCCAAGCAACCATCGCAGCGGTGCTCAGCACAATTACTAAAACGATAGCCGGCATCGCCTTTGGCACGTCACGCCAGCGGATCGACAGCATCCATAGGTACAGGAATTGTCCGATCCATTGGAGCCACGTCAGGGGATTTATGTACTTGAGCATAGCAGGTCAGTTAGTCGTCGCGTTTGGCGGATCGCTGGTAGGCAATTGCAGTTGCCGAATCGTCTGTGCCCGTGGTCACATTCTCGTTTGGGTTTTGCACTCGACTGCCGGAAACCGCAGCTGCGATTTTTGATCGAATTTCCACAAAGTCGTCTTCCAATGCCTTTAACGTCTCAGGTTCCAGCTTTCGCGGAGACACAACCCATAGTTGCAGCATCAAAACCTCGGTTTGTTCCCACACGCCTGTGGTGTCGATGCGATTCCAAACGCGATGGGTGAAAGCTTTTATGCTGCTAGGCGAAGGCACCAGGGACCCATCACTGCCAATGCCCGCGAACATCAAATATCCGTACAGATTTGGTTTCTTAAATCGTGCGACGACATAAGGAACCTGGTAGGCTTCAGCATCCGTTGAAGCAGTTTCGGGTTCAGTTAGATCGCGATTGACCAGCAGCCAATCTTGGCGCTCGTAGCAGACGCATAATTCGTGCCACCCCATATGGGGTTGGCTCAAAACGAGTTCGGCCTTGATGTCGTCTGCATTGCAAATCCAGATATCGGAATTTGCACCAAGCCGCGGATTCGAAAAGCCTCGCGTCGCCTGATGTTCCGTAACCTTGAGAAAGCTTAGTGAATCACCGACCAGCTCCTCGGGCGGTTGAAATACGACGGACTTGGCATCAGTCGCGTAGGTCGTGGGCATTCGAGAACGTAAAACTTGCGCGACCGAGAACAAGGCAACCAGCACCATCGCGGCGATGAAGCCTCTGTTGACCAGGTGATGTGTTGACAACTCTGTAGCCAACCGGACCAGCGGAGCTTGGTCGTCTTGCCTTTCAATCGCGGCCCGGCGATTTGAATCACTTTGCTTGATATCGATGCCCTCTTGGCTACGGATGGCCAGAGAATTCCAAAGTGTGATCAGCGGATTCGATTCGGATACTTCGCTCACCCGGTGCAGCACTACCACGATCAATTGATCGAATGACAACAGGAATAGCACGGCAATACCGAGTGCGAAATAACCGACCAGCTCGTGAGACCAACCATGCGTCAGATCGATCTCGTACCAGACTTCGCCCAGCGAAACCATCGTTACGCGGATTACATTCGCGGCAACCGCAAGAAAAACAGCTACGACAAGATAGATCGGAACCAACCAAATGCGGCGTCGCCTGACTGCAACAAGCAGACAAGCCAGAAAGGCAAGCGTGAATACGGATTGAATTCCACTGCACGCCTCGGCCACGAACAATTCCTTGCTGGCAAGCTGAATCACGTTACCGGCGACTGCATGCGGCGCACCAAAGACATCCAGCATGACACTGGACAACCACGTGGTGATCCCCTGCAACTCCGTGACCAACATGTTGTCGGTCCGTAGTGGTAGGCGAACCAGCATGGCCAGGGGCACCGCCAAAACCAGCAGACTACTGTCGCGAGGACCTCTCATCACGGAGAGACAGCAGGTGCCAATCAAGAAAATGGCGACGGCCGCGAACCACGTGAACTGCAAGACGGCAGACGCGATGATTAACAACACGCCAAGCCCCACCGCGGCCCAGTGAAACCAGCGACGCGGTGGGTAAAAATGACCATTAGATCTGGCGTAGGCCAGAGCCGCGATAGCGATGATCACAAATGGAAAGTAGCGATACCACTGCACGCCCCACATCTCTATGAAATAGGGGATCAGAATCGGCAATGCAGCGAGCAGCAGCAATGACCAAAAAAGCCGCCAGCGACGATCATTTTGCGATTCGTCGACGTCGTCCGTCAGTGACTCAATCGATGTCATGAAAACCAGTAAAGGATGAAGTGGATTCCGGTTCGATGATAATGAATTCATCCCCCGTGCATTGATACTTGCGCCTCACCGCTGAGCAGCGGCGGAAATCGGCGTCGAATCGTTCGACGCATCCTTACGCGACCGAGGAGCCCGGGCTTTGTCTAAAAAGGGGTCTGACCCTCTCCGGGCAGCCCCGATTTTCCTGAAACAATGACTGCCCTGCAAAGGGTCAGACCCCTTTTTTGGACAAAGCCTAGATCAGATCATCATGGTCGGCGTGTTCCTTCAAGCTTGCTTCGGAAACGGTCTGCTCGTGCGATTTGCCATTGGCAATCACGTCGCCAACCGTTGCCGAAGTTGGCTGTGTCGGCTCACTCACGCGAGAAACACTGCGGAGTCCACCTTGTCCTGAAACGATCACACCTTGGTCGATCCCGCCACCGCTGCCGTCATCGCCACCGCTGCCGCTGGGACGCCGATAATAGTGATGGTAACGAGTCGTGTACCGCGCGTACCGATAATACCCGTAACCTCGATAGCCGTCACTTGGCCCCGCTTCATCGGAGTTATTGATCACGGCGCCCATGACATGCGCACTGACGCCCCGCAAAATATTGATTGATTCTTTGGCGTTGGGTTTGCTTTTCCGCCGCACTCGCAATGTCAAGATCACACCGTCAGCCATGCTCGCGGTGATGCTCGGATCGGTGACCACCAACAGCGGTGGCGTGTCCAGAACAATGTAGTCGTATTGTTCGCGAAGCAAATCGAGCAATTCCCGCATTTCCGGCAGCGTTAATGCCTCGGCAGGATTCGCCGGTACGGGGCCGCTGGGCATGACACTCAAGCACGGCACAGGGCTCTGATGAGAGGCGTCTTCTACATCGCATTCGCCATTGAGCACGTTGGTCAGGCCCAGTCGATCGCTCATCGCAAAGTTGTCGGTCAGCTGCGGGCGCCGCAAATCGCAATCGACAGCCAAGACGCTCTTGCCACTTTGTGCAATCGCGCATGCCAGGTTGCTGGCGATCGTACTCTTGCCGTCACCGGGCAATGGACTGGTGATCTGCAACACCGTGCCACCCGGTCCGGCGGTTTCAAAGAAAATCGATGTTCGCAAAGAACGAATCGACTCCGAGGCCACGGAGGCCGGCTGGTGCAAGATCGCGATTTGTGGATCCAAATCCTGATACGGATTGAGCTCGCCTTTCTTAGGTTTCCGCAAGCGGCCCTTGAAAAACGGCACGTGCGTCAAAACAGGGGCCCCAAGTAACTCGGCAATCTCATCCGCGTCCCGGAACGTATTCGCATTCTTCTCCAGCAACAACGCCAAGCCAGAACCCAGGAACAGGCCGACAAAGATTCCGATGCCAAGATTCTTCAGAATCAGTGGGTCGACCAGGTAGGCAAGCGTCGGTGCGGTCAACTCAATGACTCTCGTTTCACTCTCTTCTTCTGAAAGGCTGACGCGTGCCATTTGCTCCTCCAGCTGATCCATCAACTGCCGGTTGCGTTCGATCTCGCGGAGCATCGCCGAGTTGTCTTGTTCGTATTTTGCAATTTTGATCGCATCGGCCTTTTCGGCGGCAATCTGAGCGTCCTTTTCTTTGATCTGTGTTTCCAGCAACCGGACTTCCGCTTTGGTGGCGAAAATAACCGATTTGACCGCCTCGGTGGCACGCTCCACAGGATCCACGGCATTCTGATTGTTTCTTTCCGCGATTTCGGTCAAACGTTTTGAGTGTTCTTCGACAAGCCGCTTGAACTCACCCCGCATCATGTTCAGTTCCGAATCCAACTGCTTGACCGTGGGGTGATTGCCGCCAAATTCTTCTGCAAACTTGTTGCGTTCGATCATTAACGGAAAAAGTTTTTGGTTCAATTCGATTTCAGCCAGTTCGGCGTCGGCATCGCGCATGGTCAATGCGGACCTGGTATTGCTTTGCGGCACGGTGATACTTGTGCCCAGCATCTGACCCATCACGTTCAGCGACACCAATGGGTCTTTCGATTGCTGGGCGATCGATTCCAAAGCGGCCAGCAAGATTTGTTTGTGCCGAAGCTGTTCGACGATCTCACTGCGGTTTTCCACGAGAAACAATTGTCGCTCGCGATGAGGATTAATGGCTCGGCCTTCCGCATCCCACGCCAGTGGAGCGTCGCGTCTGAAATCGGCGTAACGCTGCTCCAACTGCGTCATCTTGGGATGCAACTGATCCATGGCAATGCGGATCAAACGGATCAAGTCCTCGCGCGATCCCTGGTGTTTCTCGTTGTAGAACGATTGCAACGCCGCGCTGAATGCTTTCACCGCCGCTCGACAATGCTCACGGTCAAAGCTGTCAAAGTGAAGCAGCATCACCAGCGCCTGATTCGAGCCGGCATCATCCACCTCCGGCTCCAACTCCATCTTGTCCTGCACCTCTTCGATAAATTCTTGCACGTCATCGTTGTACAACTCGCGGTACGGCTGCATTTCGATGTCATTGAACGCCGTGACCGCAACCTTGTCGCTGTACAACTGCGACTGCACGATTTCGATCGAAGGAACACCGCCAAGTTGTTTACCGCTCAGCGAATCCAAGATTGCCGGACGATCCGATTCCACCATCAATCGCGTCGTGCTGCGATACGTTTCCGGCGTTCGCAGGTAAATCAGAAACCCCAGCAGCCCACCAACAACGGCGGGAATCGCAACTGCCCAACGGTAACGCCAGATGGCGCCGACCATGTCTGTCGCTTCAGCCTTGGCAAACATCGCCGGACTTTCACGCGCTGGCAACGACGGTGGATTCGCATCCGGAGCGAATTCAAGGTCAGCAATGGTCTTCATAGCGATGGTTGGTCCCAGTGCACGCCGCAAAAAAGGACGTTGGGTTTAGACAAAGTGGCGGAATTCGGGGGGATTTGCCGCGCGGGCCGCGAATCCCTAGTGTATCGCTAACGCAAGAAAGACGACAGCAATTTTGACTCTCACCCCCGGCAAAACCCCACCCTGGCCGTGAATACCGAATCAACCATCATATTTGCGCCTCGACATTTAGACTCGGGGGAGATTCAGTGGTACGACGATCCCGACCACCCCAAAGTTCCCCCCGTACGGCGTCCGCAAAGTCGAAAAAGCCCCCCTCGGCCAAGTCGGTAAAGGCCTCACAATCAGGATAATACATCTTATTTTGAAAGCGGCCCCGTTCTCGGTGGAACAAATGGAGAATTCGATGGAGGCATTCGCCGTAATACCGGAAAAATCACCGCATTATCACGCCGGGCACGCCAGTAACACGTCAGCTACCGATCAAAGATGGGAACGCAGTGTCCATCCCACTGGCCAGCGGGCTCCAACTCGCAAGCCGAAAACGCCGATCGCAGCCATCTGTCAACCGCTTCCTTAGGAACCGATCCAAGCATGTCGAATTCTCAGATTTTTCTGCCGGAGTGTGTTTCCACACTCAAGGGTACCTTGTGTCTGGTTACCGGCGGAGCGGGCTTCATCGGGTCTCACGTCATCGATGCCCTGCTTCAGCAAGGTGCCAGCGTGCGCGTGCTGGACAACTTTAGTACCGGTTTCAGGCACAACCTGGAACATCTTTCCGCGAACGCTTCGGCTGAAATCGTTGAAGGCGATGCGGCCGACGCCCAAGTGGTGGCGGAAGTGATTGAAGATGTGGACATTGTTTTTCACCTCGCCGCGATGGCCAGTGTTCCGCGCAGCATGCGAGAACCCGAGCGATGCCACGCTTGGACCGCCACCAGCACCGTGGAACTGCTCAAGGCGAGTGCCGCCAACAACGTGCGTCGCTTTGTCCTGGCATCGACAAGTGCCGCTTATGGTGATTCGCCCTACGTCTCCAAACGCGAGACGGATCCAGTCAGCCCGCTTTCTCCCTACGCCGCAGCAAAGCTGGCCTCCGAGGCATATTTGCAGGCCTTCCATCGCGGCTTTGATCTCGAAACGGTGATCCTGCGATACTTTAACGTCTTTGGTCCTCGTCAAGATCCAGCCAGCGAATACAGCGCTGTCATCCCCCGGTTCGTTTCCATGATCCTTTCAGGCAACCCGCCCATCATTTATGGAGACGGAAATCAATCCCGTGATTTCGTTTTTGTCGGCGATGTTGCTCGCGCTAATCTGCTGGCTGCGACCGTGCCGGGGATTGCCGGAGAAACATTCAACATCGCGCGCGGCGAGCGTACCACGCTATTGGAATTGCTGACGACGTTGCGTTCGATTCTCGGTCAAGACATCAAACCGATTCACGAGCCACCCCGGGCGGGTGATGTGCGAGATTCCTTAGCCGATATCACCAAAGCGCGTAGCGGGTTGCGATTCGATCCTGCCGTGTCCATGGAACAGGGACTGCGGATGAGCGTCGATTACTATCGCAGCCTGGTGGCGACCGTGGGTTAGTCGTCTTGCCTGATCGACAACGCCAGGCAAGCAAAGGTCAGCCCATACAGCCAGTGTGATCCCAGGATCGCGACGACGGCGCACCAGGCAATTACAATCGCTGGGCCAATCCACGATCGACGCCAGACCCAGCAAAGCAACATCCCGATCGGCAACGCAATCACCAAACCATGCGTGATCAAATCGTAAACGATCGCCTGCGAGAAGATCGAATCGGGACCGCCGATTCCAAGCGTGCGATCTTCTATCGGAGCAAGCAACGCGTAGCCAGCTAATCCGTTCCACCATGCGGATCCAGCTAGCATCGTGGCGATCGTGCAGGCAGCAAATAACGTGATCTGCACCGCATTGAGTCGCAGCGAAAAACCTGCCTTCCAATCGCGTCGCTCGCTGCCAACAGCAGCAGCCGGCGGCGCGACGGCAGCCGCAAACAAACCGAGGCTGAGCAGAATCTCAGTCACGCCGGCCAGCAGCATCAATCGATTCGCCCAACCGACAAAGACAATCCACAACGCCCAGCAGGCCATTTGCCGGCCGCGGCCAAAAGCGACCGCCGCGCATAGCCCGATCCCAATCAGCAAGTAAGCACGATAAACCAGTCCGTGTCCACCGAACAATCGATCGATTAGAAACAGTGGCGAGACAATCCACCTGGCATCATTCTCCAGCCCCGCGGCTTGCAAAAATGTGCTGGTTCGATTCACAGAGAATGGTGCATCGCCAGCCAGCCAACGCGTGCAGTCGCCCCAGGCACCGATAAAATAGATTGCGGTGATCAAACAGAGTCCGGCGCGAATGCGAGCGGCGGCGCGCGTCGACCCAGGCGAAAACCAAAACCGATCCCAGCCCTGGATCGCCGCCGGCAATGTTTCCCGGGACCGATCTGTCGCCGAATCACTCATCGTCATCCCCGCGCTGTTGAGTGCTCAGCCGCGGCTGGACAACCTGCACCAGTGACACGTTTGCGTTCTTCCTGGCCACATACGCCGCATAGGGTGGCGCCGCGGAGTCGTCTGCGGTGGTTGTCAATTCGGTTGGCAAGCGAACAATTCGCACCGCCTTGATCTCGGTATCATCGATCACAGCCGGCAGCAGAAGTTCGGCGACCAGGCTCGGTTGTTCGTTGCCGGACAATGTCGCCGCGGTCGACAGCCAGCGATGATAGCGGTCGTTCCCACCCAGACCGCGTGCCCCCGGCGGAGCAACCGTTTCCCAGCGTGAATCATCAATCGGCAAGGCAAACAAATTGGCATCCGCTAACGGCTTCAACCTGCTGGTTTGCAGCCGATGCGGCTGCTCGCTCGCCTCGCCGCGAGCCAAATAGATCGGTCGGCCGTCGGCGGCGAAATGAGCCGGTCTGAGATAAACCTGCAACGCTTCGTTGATTTGACTATGTGTCTCCGATGGCCCGACCACCCCGGTGTACGAGAGTGTGATCGCAAACAAATGAAAGATCAGCCACAACGAAAGCAAGATCTTGAGATTCGATCCCGGTCCGGCATTTTCGCCGGGCTCGTCCGTATTCGCCGCTTGGTCATCCGGCAGCGAATTCTCGGATTTGCTGGTCGACGAGGACGATTGCGAAGCGGGCTTTCGTCGACGGCTCATGGCACCCAGGCGTAAGACATGGTTCGTGTAGGCCAGGACCTGGAGAGTGTCCGGCTTAGTAGCAGCTGCTCAATAATCATGAAATAAGATAGCGGTGTAAGCGTAAATCTGGACCGCCCCCAAAGAACAGGTTCGCATCCAATAAGCTGCGGAGCAGCGAAAGCGTAAAGCCTGGGGTGAGCCAACGAGCGACAGCGAAGTTGGTGTAACCCCAGGAAAACGGAC
>JBFJVZ010000240.1:0-11904 GCA_041623895.1 Pirellulaceae bacterium
GTCCGCAATCGGATACTTCTTTACGTCCGGCGTCCAAACATGCACGTGCGCATCGATCCATCCTTGTTTTGCTTCCGCCGCGAGGCCTGACGGGTTGAGTGCAGCGACGGAAGCTGCCGTTGCCGTTGCCGTTGTTCCGATAAACTGCCGGCGATTAAATCGTGTTGCGTGTCGCATGTGCGTTGATTCCTGTCTCACTGAAACTGGATAATGAACTGCCGATAGACTTCAACGGCCGTCTTGACCTGATCACAACTAATGTATTCTCTGGCCGCATGCGCCTGATCGATGCTGCCGGGACCCAAAATGATACTCGGAATCCCGATCGCTCCAAACTTGCTCGCATCGCTGCAGAAAGGGACACCACAAACAGCGGAATCCAATCCGAGTCTCGCCAACACGCCGGCCATTGTCCGCACGGCTGAGGAATTTGGATCCGTTTCCAAGGGCAGGTCTGTCAGCAATGGCTCGTGCAAGATCGCCTGCATGTTCGGTGTTTGGCTACTAATGTCATCGATCAATTGCTGGTAGTGGCTAAGCGCGGTAGCCGGGGTTTCGTCGGGCAGCAGACGGCGGTCGATCTCAATTTCGCAACTCGCCGGTACGAGATTGATTTGCACGCCACCACGGATGACACCGATGTTGCATGTGGCAGGGCCCAGCAACGGGTGTGCAGTGGCGGAAAGCCGCTGAGTATCTTTTTCCAAGGCATCAATCACTTTGGCCATGTGATCGATCGCGTTGATACCCAAATGCGGTTTCGCGGAATGAGCGGATCGGCCCTGCGTTTCGATTTTAAAGCGAACCAGCCCCTTGCTGGCGGTCACGGCTGCTAGGGAAGTCGGCTCGGCGACAATCGCTGCATCCGCGGAGAGTTCTTGGCAAAACGCCGCCACGCCGCGATACGAGAACTCTTCGTCGATCGTTGCGGCAAAGACAACATCACAAGCGGGTGAAATCTGTTCCGCGGCAATCGCAGCCATGGCGGTCATCATCGCCGCCATACCGCCCTTGGTATCGCAAGCCCCGCGGCCGTACATATTGCCTTCAGAAACAACGGGGTCCCAAGGATCGATTTGCATTCCTTCCACCGAAACTGTGTCGGTGTGAGCTTCCAAAATGATCTGCCGCGAACGGTCGCGTCCGGGGATTCGAGCGATGATGTTGGGACGGTCGGGAAAGACGTCGACTCTGGTCGTTTCAATCCTGCGACTGCGAAAGAATTCTTCGATATAGTCCGCAATGGCAGCCTCGGGGACTCCGCCGGCGTAGTTAGGATTGACGCTGTTGATGCGAATCAAATCGGCGAGCAAATCGATTGATTCGTTGTTGGTAGATGTCATGATCGCAACGGCGCCGACGGAATCTCAAAATCAACCTACCGGTTGAATTTCCCAGCCATCACGATAATCGCGCGTCAGCCATTGGTTGGCAGCATCGTTGCCGGTAAAAGACATCTTTGCTTCGTCCCACTGCAACGTTTCATTTTGCAGTCGGACCGCGATATTGCCTAACAACACTGATTCGGTCAATTTGGCACCGTAAACAAATCCATCGCTCGGTTGTTTCCCACTGATGCAGCCGTCGACCCAACCGTGGTAATGATTCAGGCTTTCCAGCTCATCAAAACTTCCCTCGGGATATTTATCGCGTGGATAGACTTTCATGCGGCCAACATGCGGCAGCACCAGCGTGCCGCGCTCGCCAATCAGCATCGATCCTGAGTCGGGGATGGCTTCGTTTTCAGGCAGATGCGATCCCTTCGTGCTTGGCCGTCGGCCGCCATCGTACCAGGTGATCTGGATCGAATCGCTGGTAGTCCATTTTGTGCCGGGGAACGTGTACTGGACCGTCGTTTGAGCGGGCCAGACCTGATCGTTCATCCCCGTGTGATCGGCTTTTAGTTGCAGCGGTGCGCGATCGATCTGCAAGGCTGTGAACACGGGGTCGAAAATGTGGCAACCAAAATCCCCGAGTGCTCCATTGCCAAAATCCTGCCAATCGCGCCAGCCCCATGGATGGTAAACGCGGTCGCCACCGTACGTACGCATCGGCGCGACACCAATCCAGCGGTTCCAATCCAGCGTCTTGGGAATCGCTGGCGGATTCTTTGGCGGTGAAATGTGCCCTGACTTTCCGTGGCCGGTGGCTGAGCACCACGAGTGCACTCGCGAGACTTTGCCAATCAGCCCGTTTTGAATGGCGGCAACGGCGGTGCGGTAGTACGAATGCGAATGGATCTGGTTTCCCAAACGCGTGATGCGGTCTGAATCAGCCGCCATCGCTCCGACTTGACGCGCTTCCCAAACGTTGTGCGTCAGCGGTTTTTGGCAATATACGTGCTTACCCTGCCGCATCGCATCCAGCGTGATCAGGGCGTGCATGTGATCGGGTGTGGAAACCGTGACCGCATCGATCTTGTCGCCCAGAGAGGAAAGCAACTCACGATAGTCTTGGAAGACGGGCGCAGAACCCTCCAGCTGTTTCACCTTTTCCGTTCTCGCCAGGTCAACATCGCAGAAACCGACAAGTGCGGTTTGCTTGTGATCCGACATCTCCTTGATGTCCGAGTAGCCCTTTCCATCACAGCCGATCCCGGCAACCTGAAGTCGCGAATTAAGATTCTGTCCCCGGACGATGGCGGGACAACAGGCGACGGCTGTGGTGGCCGTGGCGGCGCGGACAAAGTTTCGACGGTTAATCATTCGATCTCTCGCAATCGGTTGCCAGGAAAATTAGCAGAGCCCAAGATCTTAGCTGATCAGGACAGGAAAAACAAAAACGGGGGGCATGCCTCTTTCGCAGAATTTGTGTTCGACAGCCTAGAAAATCGGGTACGGCGAAGCCGTTAAACAACAAAGCCTGGGGCAATTTCATCATTGATGTGGGATCATCGGTAGGCCAGGACTTGTCCTGGCGCCTTATTGCCAGGACAAGTCCTGGCCTACGAGATTTCTGAAAATGCTGTAGGGTCGCGTAGCGCACCCTAGGTCACGATTTCAGATCCAAACATAAACCCTGAAGGGGCCCAGTTTTGTCGGACCCATTCAGGGTCCACGGCGCAATTTCCCTTCGAAACCCAGGGTGCACTGCGCGGCCCTGGGCTTTTTTGTGGAAGTCCTTCGGACTTCGGTTTCACATGATCCACACTTGAATGCGTGTCCACCGAAATGTGGTTAAAGACAAGGGTCAGATTGGCAATCGCAGCCCCAGGTTCTCGCACGAAAACGCCAACACTCGTCTCGGCTCGATTTGGCGGCAAGGAAGCTGAATCGAGCCGAGACAAAACGAATGCACCCGTTTTGATTCATTCAATCTTGCTCTTCGCGTATAATTCGAGCAATTCGGCTTCGAACTCCTTTGGCATGCGTATCTTTTGAGTCTTTCCCCACAGCTTCCTGATTATGGGTGTTTTCTACGCTGGCCCGAAGACGGCCAGGGATTCATCCATCCCGATGACGTCCCGATCGCGATGCGTTACTTGCCCAGCGGCCGAGTCTTTCGCCGGGATTCTTTTGATGGCGTGTATTACCATTTCAGTTACGGAAAAGTCCGCATGCGATTGCGACCGTGCATGTGGCTGAAAGTCGCTTGCGATGGGATCGACATGGGCGATAGCGTCGAGACGATCGGGCCGGCAATCGAGCGTGAGCAATTCATCGCGGAAGTGCTAGGCATGTATTACGTGACTCGAAAAGGCTGTATCCTCTACCGCCTGCGACGTGGCAATTCGATCGTGCCTCGCTTGTTCGCCAGCCAACACCTGCGATTGCTGACTGATAAATCAACGATCCGGCCCGCTGACATGGAGCATCCCGTTCCACAGTGGCACGGAACGGGCGAAAAAATCGAAGGCGTCGATTTGACTTGAACGATTGATCTGATTTGTGCGGCTGGTTTGCGGCCGACGAATCATGCACGGGGTCTTGGATGTCACACTTAAACGCCGCGGTCATCGGAACCGGTTTCATTGGACCTGTTCACGTGGAAGGATTGAAACGCGCCGGCATCTCCGTCGCTGGAATCCTCGGCTCGACCACCAAGAAGTCGCGTGAAGCCGCTGCCAAGTTGGGACTACCGATCGGTTACGAATCGCTCGATCACTTGTTGCGCGATTCCTCCGTGGACGTCGTCCATATCACATCACCGAATCACTTCCATTTTCAGCAAGCCAGCCGAGCGCTGGAGGCCGGCAAACACGTGCTGTGTGAAAAGCCGCTCGCGATGAACGCCCAAGAGTCGGCGGAACTGGTCAGACGGGCCAGCGAATCGGGTTTGGCCGCCGGTGTCAACTACAACATTCGCTACTATCCGCTATGCCTGGAAGCAGCCGACCGGGTACGTAAAGGACAGCTGGGGAATCTATTTCACGTCACCGGCAGCTACTCGCAAGACTGGTTGTTTCATGACACCGATTTCAACTGGCGGGTGCTCGCCGACGAAGGCGGCCAACTGAGAGCGGTCGCGGACATTGGCACGCACTGGTTGGATCTAATTCAGTTCGTTTCCGCCAGCCGCGTGGAAGCGGTCTGCGCTGATTTGGCCACCGTTTATCCACAGAGACGGCGGCCCACCTGGCAGGTTGAAACGTTCCGTGGCAATGCGACCGAAGACCAGACTGTTGAAAGTATCGCTGTCACCACCGAAGACTACGGCGGCGTGATGTTGCGTTTTGCGGGCGGAATGCGTGGCATGCTGTGGGTCTCGCAAGTCACCGCGGGTCGCAAAAACTGTCTGCGGTACGAGCTGGCCGGCTCTAAACAATCGCTGTACTTCAACAGCGAATCCCCAAATCAGCTGCGGATTGGGCACCGTGACTCCGCCAATCAAGTCCTGATTCGGGACCCGGCGTTGGTGGCCGATCGCGCGCGCGGGGCGATCAGTTATCCTGGCGGGCACAACGAAGGCTTTGGTGATACTTTTAAACAGTTATTCCGAGATTTCTACGGGTCGATCGCGGCCGGTAACTTCGCCAATCCCGAGTCGGTAACTTTTCCTACGTTTCAGGACGGACATCACGAAATCCTCGTCTGCGAAGCGATCATCAAAAGCAACCATGACCAGCAATGGATCGATGTCGGAGAATAAACCCCAATGATGCAACTCGGTTTTGTAAGTGCGATTCTGCCAGACCTCTCGCTTGACGAAGTCTTCCAGACTGCCGCCCAAATCGGCTACGACTGCGTGGAAGTGATGTGTTGGCCGTTGGGCAAGGCGACACGTCGCTACGCCGGAATCACCCATATCGACGTGGCAGCACTCGATCAGGCGGCCATCGATCGAATTGGCGAGCTGTCGGCAAAATACAACGTGGCCATCAGCGGCCTGGGCTATTATCCCAACGCGCTTTCCTGCGACGCGGACGAGGCCCAGCAGGCTGTCGCACAGATCAGAGCTGTGATCACGGCGGCTGCCACCCTGCGAGTCGGCCGCATGAATACGTTCGTCGGTCGCGACTGGACAAAAAGCGTTGACGATAATTGGCCGCGCTTTTTGCAGACCTGGCGCCCGCTGATTGAGCATGCCGAACAACACGATGTCAAAGTCGGGATCGAGAATTGTCCCATGCTGTTTACTGCCGACGAATGGCCCGGCGGCAAGAATCTGGCGCACAGCCCGGCGATTTGGGAACGGATGTTTGCCGATATTCCAAGTGACTATTTTGGGCTGAATTACGATCCCTCGCACCTGATCTTTCAGCAGATGGATTATCTCGCCCCCATGCGGGAGTTCAGCGACCGCCTTTTTCACGTTCATGCCAAAGATGTCCGTGTCGATCAACATCAACTTGATCGCGTCGGCATCCTTGCCCATCCCAACGATTACCACACGCCCAAGTTGCCCGGCTTGGGCGGCGTTGATTGGGGCAAGTTCTTCTCGACACTGACCGACACCGGTTACTCGGGCCCCGTTTGTGTCGAAGTCGAAGACCGTGCTTACGAGGGATCGGTTCGCTCTTGCGAGCTGGCCCTGAAACAGAGCCACACTTTTTTGCGAAACTATATCCCTCGCATCTGACAACTTTCAAATCATCGTCACTTCCGCCGAAAGCAAGAAAATAAGCCGTGGATTATTCCTATCAAGACATCGCCAAGATGATCGATCATTCCCTGTTGAATCCAACCTTGACGGTCGATGATCTGGAATCGGGAATTGCCTTGGCAAAGACATTCGATGTTGCCAGCGTTTGCATCATGCCGTACTACCTGCGCCGCTGTACCGATCTGTTGGCGGGCACAAGCGTGATGCCGTCGACCACCATCGGCTTTCCGCACGGCGGACATACCACCGCGATCAAGCAAGCAGAAGCAGCGCGCGCAATCGAAGACGGCTGCCAGGAACTGGACATGGTCGTCAATGTCTCCAAAGTCGTGAGTGATGACTGGGACTATGTGCGCACCGATATCGCCGCGGTCATCGACGTGGCTCATGCAGCCAATCGCAAAGTCAAAGTGATCTTCGAGAATTGTTACCTTCAGGATCGGCACAAAATTCGCCTCTGTGAAATCTGCAGTGAGCTATCGGCCGATTGGGTCAAGACATCGACCGGCTATGGAACCGGTGGGGCAACGATCGAAGATCTGCAGCTGATGAGAGCACATGCGGCCCAAGACGTACAAGTCAAAGCGGCCGGCGGCGTCCGCGACATGGACCAGGTATTGGAGGTGCGAGCCTTGGGCGTGACGCGGATCGGTGCCAGCCGCACCGCGTCGATGCTGAACGAATGCCGCCAGCGGCTTGGATTGGAAGTTATCGACGCCACAGCATCCGGCGCGACTGGTTATTGAAAGTCATCGCTGGCTTCGCGAACGACGACGTTCACATCGGCGCAATGCGCTTCGATCCCATATCCGTCGTCAGCACAACGTGCGCATCAAAGGCTTCGCGTACCAATTGGTGCTTGATCTCTTGGTGCGCAGCACTGTCCCACAAGTCGTCAAATTCCCACGGGTCCGCTTGCAGGTCATAAAGCTCACCCAACTTCTTGTCGTGGTACATGCACAACTTGTAGTTTGGCGTCCGGTACATCGTTCCGAACGTCCCGCTACCGCCGGTGAAATGCGGATCGAGCGCGTCGAAGTACTCGCTGCGAACAAAGTCTCGCAAGTAGGTGGGATCGGCATTGCCGTTCAGGATTGGCAGTAGACTCTTGCCCTGCATGTAATCGGGACACTCCAGTCCAGCCAATTCCATCAGCGTCGATGTCATATCGAGCAACTCCACCAGAGCTTCGCTGATCAAGCCGCCCCGAAACTCTCGCGGCCAGGAAAAAATCAGCGGCACGCGCACGAGACCTTCATAAAAGCGGCAGCCTTTGAACATCAAGCCGTGATCACCCAGCGCTTCACCATGATCGCTGGTGAAGATGATGACCGTGTTATCACGCTGGCCCAGATCCTCAAGCATTTTTAGAATCCTGGCGAACTGATCGTCAATCTGCGCGATCATGGCGTAGTAAAGCGCTTGCACACGATGGGCGTCATGTTCGACCGGCGTGCGCAATTCGTCTTGAAAATCTACGCTCGACAACTTCGCCTGATGCTGCAAATCAGATTCACGAAAATGCGGGCCCGGCATTGCGGCTGGATCAAATTTTTCCGCGTACACTCGGGGCGGTATGAACGGCGGGTGCGGATCGTAAACGTTCACATTCAAAAGCCATGGTTGATCCCGGGAGTGCTGGCGTTTGATAAACTCGATCGCACATTCGCTGGCCCAAGTCGTCTGATGCATCTCGGGGGCAACATGATCGGGATGATTCCGCATCGCGTCCAAGTCACCGCCCTTGCTGCGCACCCAGTCCGCGTAGTGGTGGCCTTCGCTCCAATCATCGCGGGGAGCATGACTGAACTTCCAATACGAAAACCCGTCATCGATCCGGGGCTCAGTGCGGTGTCCGGCGCTCTGCAAATGAAACTTGCCGATCAGTCCGCAGTCGTATCCCGAATCGGCAATCAACTTGCTAATCACCGGCGGGTAATCGGGAAAGGAGTCGTTCCCGTTTCGCGTGTTGTGCAAGCGGGACGGATACATGCCGGTCATGAACGAGGACCGGCTGGGTGTGCAAATGGGGCTTTGACAATACGCGTGCGTAAAAGCGACACCGTCAGCAACCAGCGAATCCAATGTCGGCGTCATCACTGCTGGATTGCCGAGTGCACCGATGGTGTCAAAACGCTGCTGGTCGGTGCAGTACCAGAGAATATTCGGGCGGATCATGATGCAACGGTAACGTTCGTGCTTGCAGAGGTTAAGCCGTCGGAACAATCAGTCCAGAAATGACAGAAAAGCGGGCCCTGCTTCGGATACGTAAGGGCGGGCCGGCAAATGTACGGGCGTACATTGCCGAAACGGAGGGAAAACGATGGGTCTTTTCTTTACTGCAGCGGGGGGTGACGTAGGGTAAAGAATCTTCCGCAAAGATCCGCGCTATTTGCGGGTCAATCCGTTCCTGCATACGGGGTCCAGATGTCGGCCGTTTCCGCTCAGGCCAGTGTTGGGGCTGAGGCACCAGAGGCAGACGGTGGCCCGGCAACCAGCTGGCTTTCACCGCGACTGAAGATTTGCGCAGGCGTCATCTTGCTGGCGCATCTGCCATTATTGCTATTACTGGCACAATATCAGTGGTCGCGACCTCATTACCAGTGCTTCCCTGTCGTCTTGGCGGCATTCATCTATTTCGTGGTGACGCGCTGGAATGCGTTCCATCAAAAACCACAACCGCGGCGTTCGTTATGGTCATCGCTGATGTTGTTGGCCGGACTGCTGCTGTTGATCGCTGGAGTCATTCTTTTTTCGCCGTGGTTGGCGGGTGTGGCAATGATCTTGGTCACGGGCAGTTTGTTGTTGCTGCTGACCGGGGACCAGTTTTATTCCAAGTTCTTGGGGCCTTGGTGTTTGTTGTGGTTGATCATGCCGCTGCCGATGCAACTTGATATTCGATTAATCGGATGGTTGCAGACTAAGACATCGACCGCTGCCGGCACGGTCTTGGATTTGATGGGCATTCGTCATTTCATGTCCGGTAACGTGTTGGAATTCCCCGAAACAAAGATGTTGGTCGAGGAAGCTTGTAGCGGCATTCATTCGTTATTTGCCTTGATCGCTTTCGTCGGTTTGTTTGCGGTGTGGGCCAGTCGGCCGGCAGTACATTCATTGGTGTTGCTGGTGAGTGCCGCATTTTGGGCTGCACTGACAAACTTCCTGCGCGTACTGACCGTGGCGGTCGCTTTCGCTCGATATGATATTGATCTTGCCACGGGTTGGGTGCACGACGTTGTGGGAGTTGTGTTTTTCGGATTCGCCTTATTGATGCTGCTCAGCACCGATCAATTCTTGATGTCGACCTGGCCCATTTTTGATTTTTCCTGGCTACCGTTTGGAAAAAGTGAACAGCAAAGGGCGGTCGCACGCCGCAAACGGGTCAAGGCAGAAAGATACGCGGCTGAAACGGGTCAACGTTTACCAGCGACTCCGTGGACTTCTTGGGCCGTTGTCAGTGTTTTTGCTGTGCTGGCAGTATTACAGATAGGAGAGTTCGCTTTCGCCACCGCCCAACAAATGGGCGCTGCCAAGGAACATCCGGTTGGCGAAACTGTTATTCATTTAAGCGAGAATTCTCTGCCGCAAACACACAACCACTGGAATCGTGTCGGCTTTGATGTGGTCAAGCGCAGCGCCTCCAATTCATTCGGTGAAAACAGCAAGACCTGGCGTTACGAAACACCTATCTGTAACGTTGCTGTATCGCTGGACTATCCGTTTACCGACTGGCACGAACTGAGTTATTGCTACGGCGGCCACGGTTGGAAACTGCATTCGCGTCGTAGCAGCGAGTCTGCCGGTTGGACGACGGCAGGTTCCGGAATTCCGTTCGTTGAACTGATCCTGAACAAGCCAACCGGCGAGTACGGCTATGTCTTATTCACCCTGATGGACGATCGCGGAGATGCGATTCCTCCGCCTGATCGGTCGTTGTCATCGACGTTGCAGGGTCGAGTCCTGGAGGGCCCGCTGGCGCGAGTCTTTGGCCGAGAATCGAAACTTCGGCTCAACGCGAAGACTTACCAGGTTCAGGTGTTTGCCTCGTCTGAGCGTGAATTATCGGAATCGGAACGCGAACAAGTCCGAAGTCAGTTCCTCAGCTTTGCTGATATCATTCGCAAACAGCGATTGGGGGACTAATGGCTGGTTTCCCTGACAATGACGAGCCGCTAACACAGGACGAAAAGCGTTACTTGAGGGTCCTGAGGTTTGCATTCGGGCTGCCTGCAGTTGTGATCGCGGTTGCCGCGATTTCCGCTGTGCTGTTTGGCAACGAAACCCCCAAGTCCAGATTGGTGTCCGATTATTTGGCCGCGGCAGAGACAGCGGTACAGGATGAACGTCTCGCCGAGGCGGATCTGTTCTATCGCAAGGTTGTCTCGCTGGCACCGTTTTATCTTGATTACCAATACAACTTGGCAGCCACCGCCGAGCAGATGAAAGATGCCCGCCGAGCATGGGCGTTAATGTCACGGATCGCTCCGGATGACAAAGTCGGGCATGGTCCGGCGCATCATTGGCAAGCGATCAGACTTTACGAGGTCGCCAAAAAACCCAAGCCGCCCGCGGATCTGGCAAGTCGACTTGAACATCATCTGCTTGCGACCATCAAAGTTTTCGGAAAACACGACCAGGCTCACATGATGTTGGGACAGTTGTACCTGACCCAAGCTCACCGGAATTCCGACGCGGGATTGCTTGAAAAATCGCTGTTCCATCTTTCCGAGGGTGTTGAGTCCTATCCCGAAACCAGGTTGTCCATCGCTGAACTGCATCGCCGGCTAGGTAACGGCGACCAGGCCAAACGCGAGGCGATGGCCTGTTTGGCGTACTACCAGCAGAAGCTGGAGGCGGATGCCAACGATATCGATGCGCGGCTACGAGTAGGTCTCGCTCACAGCTTCTTGCTTCAATTTGGATCTGCGATCGAAGTACTTCGCCAGGGAATGGCACTTTCGGATGACCCAAGATTGCGCAAATCACTGGCAGGCGCCTATTTGTCAGCAGCCCGCGTGGTTGACTTGCAGCCAAAAAAAGATGTCGCCGGGCAACTGGAATTATTGCAACAAGCTTTACAGCTGGATCCGGAAAACGAATTGATTCTCAGCAGCTTCGCTGCGATCACGGCGGATTCCGATCCAGCTGCCGAGGCCGCACGCGAAGCCTTGCACGACATCCTGGCAGAGGGCAAGGCACCGGCAATGGTCCATCTGATCCTCGGATCCATCGCAATGCAGCGGGGTCAGGACAAGCAGGCGACGTACCACTTAAATCAGGCGCTGGAGTTGAATCCACAGATGCCTGAAGTGCTGAACAACTTGGCCTGGCATCTTGCGTTTTCAGCACCTCCACAGTTGGCACGAGCACTCGAGTTAGCCGACCGGGCTGTCGAATTACGGCCGCAAAACATCGAGATTCGAGACACGCGGGGGCAGATATTGTTAAAGCTCGGCCGCCACCAAGAGGCGCTGAAGGAACTGCTGATCGTGGTGCGGCAATTCCCCGAGCGAACCCAGATTCACGAATCCTTGGCGGAGATCTACGAACATCTGGGTGATGCAGCGATGGCCCAGCGACATCGCCAGCGGGCAAAATCAGCAGAATCGGAATAAGTCGCTTGGACCAAAATAGCTGTGTGTACAGTCGTTCACATTACTGCGATATCGTCCGCTTAAAGATTAATCGTGCGGATTTCAGCAGTCCAACTATAGTGGGATGATCTCCAAGATAAGGACAACTTGATGCACCGTACTTTTCTTGCTGCTCTATTTGTTTTCGCGGCGCTTTCGAGTGCGACAGAGGCCGCACCATTTTTTTCGGTGGACCCTGCTTCGCCAGCAATTGTACTGGTTCCGACGA
>JBFJVZ010000241.1:0-11883 GCA_041623895.1 Pirellulaceae bacterium
CACGCATTGGTGGTCAGGAAGGCCCATAGTGTGCCATTTGCATGGTCAATGAAAAAGGTGAGGCAACATTCCCGCCCGCTTCCGCGGCATGGGACAAGGACTTGCCCGATCCTATAATTGATTGGGTTGGCGTGGTCAGAAATCTAGAGCAATTTCATCATTGATTTGGGATCAACGGTAGGCCAGGACTTGTCCGGGCGCCTTATTGCCAGGACAAGTCCTGGCCTACCAGATATTTGAAAATGCATTAAATGAAAACCCGCGAATCCTCGCCATCTACTGTGTCCAGAAAAGAACCCACCATCGAGGCAGCTCAATCGTGACTCTCAGTATCATGCGTCGCTTTACCTTTTGTGCGGGGCACCGTTTGGTTGGGCACGAAGGTAAATGCCAGAATCTGCACGGACATAACTACGTCGCAGAAATCTATGTGACCGGCCAGCAGCAAGACGAGGTTGGCCGCATCCTGGACTTCAAGCTACTGAAAGAGCGTTGCAAAGGTTGGTTGGATGACAACTGGGATCACACCTTTGTGCTGTGGGACAAAGACGAGGACGGTCTCAGCGCGATCCGCTCCTCGCATCCACACCGTGTCTTTGAGTTGCCTAGTAACCCCACCGCCGAGAACATGGCAATCTACTTGCTGGAAGAAGTCTGCCCAAAAATCCTGGACGGCACCGGCGCAGTGGCCTGGAAAGTCCGGTTGTGGGAAAGCGAAGACACCGTCGCCGAGGTTTCCAATTGAAGGCCCCGGCCCTCGTGGGTTCGATCTTCCTACTATCCCGGATCAAGGCGTCGCGGCCAGCCCCGATTCTGCCTGATCCATGGGCGCCGCGATCATGTAACCTGCCCAAAAGAACGGCTCATCGCCCGTGATTCCTTCGCGATCCTGATCGGCTTGGGTCAGCATAGGTTCGGCTGTGGGGTCAATTTCGGCTTGCCGCAAGATCATCCGCGAACGCTGCCAGGATTTGACCATTCCGGTGAAAGGAAGTTCTTGGACGAATTCGCGTAGCGCGAGCGCCGACGAATTACCACCCACGATCCAGCGGCTGACCAGCACGCTCCGCACGCCCGCGGATTGAAGCCCGCAGACGATCGAGAACAATTCGTCCCCCGTTCCCATCTGCCCGACTTCGACCGACGACCGAAATCCCGGCAAGATCACCGACGCCGGTACTTTCGCCGGGAATCTCATCCAAGCCGCCAGCGATCCCTGCGGCAGCGATCGGTCATACGGGGCGAGCCCCACGGCGAGAGGCGTCGCCATGTTGGGGGTCACCGGCGCAGCAACCAATAAATGCCCGACCGAATTGCCGAGCAGACTGGTCGGCGTGCCGACTTGTTCGGGGAGTCGCACGGCGTCGGTGACCGAGTCAGCGATTGACTGAACGATCGACTCGTTGGCCTCCGGATCGCGCGGCGCAAAAAACTTATCGACGGAAATCCCCAACACCCGACTGGTCGCGGGAATCGCCGTCGGACGGAATGCCAGGCCGGGAGTCGCCGCGTAACGAATCTGCATGGTATCACCCAATAGCGGCGAGTCGTCCTCGCCGATGGGCAGCAATTCGAACGGCAGATACCACAGCGGTCCGTCGGGAACGATCACCAGTTCGTCAAACAAACTTGCCGTGATCAATTCGTCGTCCGGGATCAGATGGCGTCGTCGCAAGTTAGCCGCTTCGGCACGCCAGGAATCGTCCTCCGGCAAGCGTTTTCCCCGGACCTTGCCCACGCCGATCCCGCGCAGCACGCGGCCGATTTCCGACGATACGCGTGAGCCACCATTGATCACCCACATGTTGACTTTGGCATCGGCTGCCAATGTCACATAGATCTTGTTGCCGCTGTAAATGAAGGTCAGCAAGCCCGTACGTTTGGGAATCCGCTTGATGTCAGTCTTTTCATTCAACGGCGGCGGCATGGTTCGCGGCATGTTGAACCGGCTAAGTGCCACGGCAGCCGTGTCCGCCTCGAGCTCGTTTGCTCGTGTTTGCAAAGCATCCAAACCAGCGGGTACCGGTGCCAAGACAGCTTTCCGCAGGCTTTTGACAATGTCCGGTGCCTTGTTGCGAAGCTCCGCCACTTTGGGATCCAACAATTGATCGCTACTGCGTACAAAGCTGCGTACCTGCAGTAGCCGCCCGCCCATGGGCAGACGAGAGCGAAAACGGTAGCCCAACAATTCGTCTGCCCGCATCAATACGCTTTGGCCATCGTTACGGGCCGCGGCCAGATCCAAACGCGCGGCAAAAGCCGCAGTGCGATCGACCATGACTGAGGAGAGTGCATCCACCGGATCACGACGCCACAATACGTCAGGCGGCTCGTCACAGTAATGTTCCAGCAATTTGTCGCTGGACTGACCGCCCAGCTTTCGGCCCGCCGCCAGCCGAACAAGTTCCAACTGATAAATTCGCGGCATTGAAATGATGGGCCGATTGCGGTTCTTTCGCTCCAAGGCAAACGACTTCATGATCGTCATCGCGGCATCTAATTTCGATGGAGCTGCGAGCCCTGCGGAGGAGCCTTGTGCGGCAGCCAGACGCCCCGCCACAAAGGCGCCGTAGGCATCAAGCCGAGGCTGCAGAACGTCACGCCGCATGGAAAGCGATTGTGCCTGAGACAACAGCGTCTCGGCTGCATCCAGTTGCCCGGCCGTGACCGCGGCATCAGCTGCTGCGATCAAACAGTGCAGCGTTGCCAAACGTGACTTCCGCAACAGCGCGGTCGCTGCCGTGGTCGCAGTTTGGCGAACGGCTTCGGCTTGCTGCGGTGTCGCCGCACAACCGGCGGCCAGCTGCATGGCTTCGCCAATCCATTCATATTGCTCCAAACAAGCTGCCGTATTTGCGACCCCGGCAGCAATCGGCACCGCGCCGGCCGGTTGTTCGCTGCCGGCCAAAGCTGATGCTTGACACATCAGCGTCACGGGTGTCAACGGATGCGCGCCGCCATTGAACGTGGCATTGACCGCCGCGTCCTGGACAGCATCCGTGTCGCGTCGACTGCTGAATTTTTCTGCGGCCCGCATCGCGCCAATCAAATTTCGGGCAATCGGCAATTGCAAGCCGGCTGGGTACTTGGTCGCGTCGATTAATTCGTTCGCTAAAGAATCTTGATCGGACAGTGGTCCCATCAGCATTCGCCGGCGGTAGGAAGCGGTTGCCAGGCCGCGCATCACTTCGGCGATGTCGATCACTTTGATGTTGGCTTCCTCGAACGCGCCATTGGCTCTGGCAAGATTCTGTTCGGTCAACCTCTGCCCCGATCGGTACTGCATGCGATTTTGAATTGGCAGGCGATTGACGGCAGTCGCCTGCGGCCACAAGCCTGTCGGCCGGGCCACTTGAACGCCTGTATTCAATACGTTTTCCCAGATCGGGTTGGCCAGCCAACCGCGGTAGCGAATCGCCAGTTGAAATGCACTGTCGACACTTTGTCGAACCGCGGCCATATCACCCAAGTGCCAGTAACACTCGGCCATCATTGCATAGACGGGAATGGCATCGATCCATTGGCCGTTGATATCTTTTCGAGTTCGACGGTTGGCCGATTCGAACATTTCCAGAGCACGTTCCAAGTCCCCATCGCGATACACCAACAATGCGGTGTAATATGCTTCGTTGGGATAGCTGACGGCCGGCTCAAAACCACCAAGGCCACCGCCCAGCCCGCCCCCCTGTCCTTGAGCGGTCTGGCTCAGCAACAGTGAACTGGCCAGAAAAAACAATGTCAGCGATGATCGGAACCAAGTCTGATCGTCCGGGAACGAACAACTGAGCTGAAGAGCAGGGCCGCGCATGGGATTTAGTTCGTGCGAGGATGCGAGCATTTTCGGCACTGATGAGGCCAAAAGATGACGCTGAGATGGAATAGACGAAACGAGAGCAGGGCCAACGACTATTTTAGTGGCTGAAACACCGCAGGATGTTTGATTTGACAAAAAACCGGCTGGATGAACCTTTAAGGGTGTCGTTAGACGCATCCGGATCCCGAGTCGTGCGGATTATTCCGGCTTTTCCTGATGGCCTGAAAGCTTGTTCCCACAGAGGGTGAACCCATGGCTGAATCCAATTCGGATTCGACATTCGAGACAAATCCATACGCTCCCACCACCTCTTCCTCGAGCATCCAGGATCAGCTGACGCGGGAGCTGGTCGATGCGAGAGATACGGACTACGAACCGTCGACACTTGGTTGGACCGCCTTCCGCTGGTTCTCTATCTGCACCCTGTGTGCCGTGCCCAGCTTCATCGTCGGATGGAGCATTTCCGAGGGCAGATACGACGCGATGCTGACCGGGATCGTCATTTTTTCGCTCGCCTACACCTTTTTGGACTACGGCACGGCGCGCCAATCCTGGCGAAGGAAGAGAATGATTCGACGGACGCTACGGACCATGTACGGGACTCGAATCGCGATCACGATCCTGTTCCCCATCGGTTACGCGCTGGATCTCTTCTGCGGTGCTTTCTCGATCCAAATCACCCAAGCCATTGCAGGATCAGAATTTACGTCTTCCGACACCGTCATGCACCGGTTCGATGCTGTCCTGCTGACAACCGTGATCCAAGGCTGCATCATGAACCTGGTTGTGGCTGCGTACGGATTGGTGATTCTGACACTTTTGGCCGTTGTCAGCGCCCTTCGTGGGTGACAAGGGGAATGGGGCAAGCAATCACAGTTGACCCGATTTTGTAAAATACGTAAGTTGAACTGCTGGAAGCATTTAGGGCTGAAACACGGATTGGGCGCGGCCTCGCCCCGTCCAAGATTGCGTCGGTTTGGTTTCGTCTGGAAACCAATCAACAATGGACGTGCGTACCGACGACGCACAACACGCAGTTCGTTTTGATACGGCGATATGTCATTCTTTGAACGACTTTTCGATTTTTGTAGTGTTCTCTTCGGTGGAATCTTCGGATCGATCGAGCGGGCGATCACGTCGATTTTTGGCTCCGCGAACGCGCGTCATGTGGCGAGATTGCAGCTGCGTGCCGAGGCGATTACGGAGTTGGAACCCAAGTACGCCCCGATGAGCGACGAGGAGTTGCGCCAGCAAACCAACCTGCTGCGTAAGCGGTTGCGCGAAGGCGAAACTCTGAACGATATTTTGCCCGATGCGTTTGCCGTCTGTCGCGAAGGCGGCAAACGATTCTTGGAGATGCGGCACTACGACGTGCAGTTGATCGGCGGCATGGTGCTGCACGAAGGCGGCATCGCGGAAATGGTCACCGGGGAAGGCAAGACGTTGGTGGCAACGCTTCCCGCCTATCTGAACGCGCTGGAGGGCAAGGGCGTTCACGTGGTCACCGTCAATGATTACCTGGCACGCCGTGACATGGAGTGGATGGCGCCGCTGTACATGAACTTGGGCCTGACGGTCGCGGCGATTCAATCGGGAATGTCGACCCACGAAAAGCAGGCTGCCTACGCGTGCGATATCACCTACGGAACTAACAACGAATTTGGTTTCGATTACTTGCGCGACAACATGAAACCAGCGTGCAAGGGAGACGAGCGATTTGCTCCGGAGTCGCAACAATGTCAGGGACCGCTGAACTTCGCGATCATTGACGAAGTCGACAATATTCTGATCGACGAAGCTCGCACACCTTTGATCATCAGTGGTCCAGCCGATTTGGATTTGGGCCGCTATAAGGAAGCCGATCGCATCGCCAGACAGTTGACCAGGGAACTGCACTTTTCAGTCGACGAAAAACAACACAACGTCACTTTGACCGATGAAGGCGTACGAGAAGCCGAAAAGTTGGCTGACGTGGAAAGCTTCTACACGGCCGGCAACATGGAGTGGCCGCACCTGATCGATAACGCGCTGAAAGCCCATTATCTGTACAAGAAAGACGTCAACTACGTGATCAAAGACCGGCAGATTGTGATTGTCGATGAATTCACCGGTCGCTTGATGGAAGGACGTCAGTGGAGTGACGGGCTGCATCAGGCAGTGGAAGCAAAAGAAGGCGTTCCGATCAAGCAGGAAACGCAGACTTTTGCCACCGCGTCCTTGCAAAACATCTTCAAGATGTACAAAAAACTCTCGGGTATGACCGGTACGGCCATGACCGAAGCCACCGAGTTTTGGAAAATCTACAAGTTGGACGTGGTCGCCATCCCCACCAATCGTCCGATGCAGCGGCTGGAACACGCGGATCTGATCTACCTGACCGAAAAAGATAAGTACCACGCCCTGGCCGACGAGGTTGAACGGGTCAATAAGTGGGACGTGGTTGTCATGAAAGATGGCAGCGAGCTGTGGGGAAAAATCGAAAGTGAATCCGACGACGAAGTTCGCTTTGTCATGAAAGAACAACGGATTGTCGAAAACATTCCGCGCGACAAGATCAAATCGCTTGAACGTGCGGGGCGGCCCGTCTTGATCGGCACGGTCAGTATCGAAAAAAGCGAACGGCTCGCTGCGCTACTCGAACGCCGTGGGATTGCCCACAACGTTTTGAACGCCAAGAACCACGGTCGTGAAGCCGATATCGTCGCTCAAGCAGGCCGCATCAATGCCGTCACAATTGCCACCAATATGGCGGGCCGCGGTACCGATATCATTCTGGGCGGTAACCCCGAGAATATGGCCTGGGCGCAGCTGCAGCACACCTATCCAACCCGCCTGGACGTTCCCGATGAAGAGTGGAACGCGCTGGTCCAGGAGATCGACGAACAGGAGAAAATGAGCGAGCAAGGCGAAGTCGTTCGCAAGCTTGGCGGTCTGTATGTGATCGGCACCGAACGCCACGAATCGCGACGCATCGACTTGCAGTTGCGCGGTCGTTGTGGCCGTCAGGGTGATCCGGGCAGCAGCCGATTCTTCTTGTCGCTGGAAGACGACTTGATGCGGATCTTTGCCGGCGACTTTGTTAAAAGCATGATGGAACGCCTGGGCATGAAGGAGGGTGAAGCGATCGAGTCCAACCTGGTCACCCGCAGAATCTCCGCGGCCCAAAAGAAAGTCGAAGAACGCAACTTCGAGATTCGCAAGAGTTTGCTCGATTACGACGAAGTGATGGACGAGCAGCGCAAGCGTGTCTATCGCTATCGACAGAATCTGCTGGATGGTCACAGTTCGCGAAAAATGATCTTGGATCTGATTCGCGGGCAGATCGACAAGTTCGTGGAAACCTTCTTGGATCCCCTGTACGGCGTCGAGTCCTTCGCCTCATTCGCGGGTGGACAGCTGGATTGTCAACTGGAGCCGCGTGATTTCCAGAATATGGAATTCAAAATGGCCGATTCCTACGCCAAGGACCAGGCGGAGCGAACGGCCGAAGTGACCGTGACCGATATCGTCGAAGAAAATCTTCCTGAGGGAATGGAAGAGGAGTGGAATTGGAAGGCGCTGGCCAATTGGGCCAACACGCGGTTGGGAACAAACTACCAGGATCATCAACTCAAGCGGATGGACCGGGAGCAGATGATTGCTGAGCTGACCAGGAAGGCGCAGGAGCGGATTGCGGCGGCGGACTTGAGCGAAGCAGCGCCGATGTTGGATGCCGATTTTGGTTTGCGAATGTTGTGCAGTTGGATGCGGCATAAGTTCGGCATTGAAACGACACCTGACGAATTCCGCGAAGTGGAAGATCGTCGCGTCGTCGCGGAAACGCTGGTGAAGCGTGCTGAACATGAATACAACGAAAAAGAAGCCGAATACCCCGTGCTTGCCGGGATCTCGCGGTTTACCGAAAAACAAGGTGCCCAGGTTGCCTTGGACCGCGAAGGCTTAATCGAATGGGTCAAGCGGCGTTTCGGTGTCGAATTGTCGGTTGAAGACATTCGTCTGAATCGCGAAGAGCTGAAATCGCAACTCGTCAATTACAGTCGGCAAACGGGCGACGCGGCGGAACAAAAGTATCAAGCCGCCGAAGAAAAACTTCACGCATTATTCGGATCGGCGGACCCGGACACGACAGCGGCGCTGGCCAGTGGCGGCAATGGTGAACTGAACACACTGACCCAGTGGCTGGAAGGTGAACTTAATTATCACGCGCCCAAAGAAGATATCTCGCGGATGAATCGCGAGCAGCTTGCCTTGGCAATCGACGGGGCTGTGGACGACCGATTCCATCCTGAAATGCGACGGATGGAACGCCAGATTCTGCTTAGCATTGTGGACGAGGCTTGGAAGAATCACCTGCTGACGATGGACCACCTGCGCAGCAGCGTGGGACTGAAAGGCTACGCTCAGCTTGATCCCAAAGTTGAATACAAACGCGAAGGCATGAAGCTGTTCGATTCAATGTGGGAGTCGGTCGGTGAACGTGTCACGGATCTGATCTTTCGAATGGAATCGTTCAATGAAGATTTTATTCGCAGCACCTGGGTCGAGGCCGAGACGCGCCACGATGATCCTGCCGCTGCCGTCCAGATGGAGACGGATAGTGCCACGGCGCAAGCGGCAAGGGCCAGCGCCGAAGGCGATGTTCGCGCTGAACCGATTCGCAACAAAGGTCCACGCGTCGGGCGTAATGATCCCTGCCCCTGCGGCAGCGGAAAGAAATACAAACAATGTCACATGCGCAAGGGCATGTGACGATTCAGGCACAACCCTTGTTTGAACTCGGGTTGCCCCGACTTCACCGGAAAGGATTCCGATGTTTGCCAACTTCATTTATCTGATTGCGCTGTTCGCTGTTTCGCCCCTCGTTCTGTATCGGATGATCCGGCAGGGTCGATATCGCCGCGGAATCGCCGAAAAACTGTGGGGGCTTTCGCCCCAACGTGCGCGCGCGATCCGCAGCAACACGACCCCCGCTGCCCCGCTCCTCTGGATGCACGCTGTCAGCGTCGGCGAAGTCAACTTGTTGCCGGGGCTGATACAGCAACTTTGCCAGCGCCATCCAAGTGTGTCAGTTGTGGTCAGCAGTTCGACCGACACCGGCTACGATCTCGCGGTCAAGCACTTTGGAGCAGAACGTGTCTTCTTTTGCCCGCTCGATTTCAGCTGGGCGGTCCAACGCACGTTACGCCATTTGCAGCCCACGCAACTTGTGCTCGCCGAACTCGAGCTCTGGCCGAATCTTATTCGCGCTGCCGAATCGCAGGGGTGTCCCGTCAGCATCATCAATGCGCGGCTCAGTGCCAACAGCGCGGCCTGCTACCTGCGGGCTTATCCGCTGACCGAGCAAATTTTTCGCAGGCTCTCCTGGGTCGGCTGCCAAGATGAACTCGCCGCCCAACGTTTTCGCGCTTGCGGAACGCCACAGGAAAAGATTGCGGTCACCGGCTCATTGAAGTTCGACAACGCACCGCTCAGCCGGGACACGGCGGCTGTGCAGACGCGGCAGCAGTGGGCCGGTGTCGATCCCTGGCACCGCGTCTGGATGCTCGGCAGCAGCGGGCCGGGTGAAGAGCGAATGGCGCTTGAAATCTATCGATCGATTCAAGAACAAAATCCTGAGCTGCGATTGATCATTGTCCCCAGACACCCGCAACGATTTGACTCGGTTGCCGAACTGATCCGTTGCAGCGGCCTGAAGCCCCACCGGCGATCCAGTGATCGATCGCTGGTCGATTCACAATGGAATCCGGACACGGTCATTCTGATCGATACGATTGGTGAACTACGTGATTGGTGGGGCGTTTGTCAGATCGCAACGGTTGGCGGTAGCTTTGGCAATCGCGGAGGTCAAAACATGCTCGAACCGGCCGGCTACGGATGCGCGGTTTCGTTCGGACCCAACACTCGTAATTTTGCAGAAATCGCCGATCGCTTGATCAACGCGGCAGGGGCCGTCCGAGTCAGTGACGAAGCGGAACTAAAAGCTTTTGTAGTGCGATGCTTGAACGAAGTGCCCGCCGCCGACGCGCTCGGCAGCGCAGCCAAGTCTGCCATCCAGCAGCATCGTGGCGCCACCGAGCGGACAATCAAAGGGATCGCTGGGTTCTTGCCGCAGCAAGCGAAGCAGAACCATCGTCACGCTGCCTAGCAGTGACGGCTGTCAAGGCTAAAGATGCTCCAGCTGGACAGCGCCCTCCTATCAGCCGCCGTGCGTTACGTCCAGCGGCTGATCGATCTCAGCCGCCACGCGTTAGAGAGCGTCCCGCTTAGGAAGGAATTTGTGCCTGGCTTTTCTTTGGAATCACCAGCGTTGTAGGCATGAACGTTTTCATTTGTCACAACCAGACGACAACTGCGTAGCAGTGGCAGCGTATAGCCTGGGGCCAGGATTGCTCGCCTCAGCGAGCATTCCGCAGCCCCAGAAGTATTTCTGCGGGTCGTTTTCCTGGGGTTACACCACTTCGCTGTCGCTCGTTGGTTCACCCCAGGGTATAAGAATCCGCGAATCAAGTTCGTCCGTTGCGATCACCTAGGCGGTAGCGTGCGTTCGACAGGCACCCAAGCTAACGTGCAATTGCTCGATCCCTGCATGTTGTGCGAACAGGGCCGCCGCGTCGGAAAGCGAGACCGCCGGACCTTCGCCGGGATTAACAACAATTTCGATGTCGTTCCAATGCACACCCTGGTGACGACACCTCATGGCTTTCATCACCGCCTCTTTTGCGGCCCACCGGGTGGCAAAGTACTGAGCCGCGTTCGGCGTGCGAACACAGTATTCAATTTCATTGGGCGTATAAACACGTTCCAAAAACTGCTCACCGTGCGTCTCGATCATCTTAGCGATGCGAACGCATTCAACAATTTCCGTTCCGATGCCAACGATTGCCATGCAGGTGTGTATCGGGTAGCTGGCCGACTCCGTGTACGATAAGCACTCGGAAGCGGTGACACAGGGAGTGTGCCACCGAGATATTTCAATCACTTATCGTAACCCACAGGCCACCTGGGCGCGGCGAAGGACCCCAGAAGCCACCTCGCGGGCTCGCTGGGCACCGTTTTTCAGAGTCTCGTTCACGTAGTCCATATTTTTCTCCAGCTGGCTGCGGCGATCGCGGGCTTGCTGGAAATAGGCTTCACTCGCCTCAGCCAGCGCCTTTTTCACTTCCCCGTACCCAAAACCACCGCGGCGGTACATGGCCGCCATCGAATCGATTTCATCGGCCGACGCAAATAAACGATACAACATGAATAGATGGTCCTGGTCCGGCTCCTTGGGCTCTTCCATCGGACGGCTGTCGGTGGTGATCCGCATGATTTGCTTGCGGATTTTCTTGACTTCACCGAACAACGGTAGGGTATTGTCATAGCTCTTGCTCATCTTTTCGCCGTCAGTGCCGGGCACTTTGGCGCTATCGTCCAAAGTCTTGGCATTGGGCATCACAAACGTTTCGCCAAACTGATGGTTGAACTTAGCGGCGATGTCCCGGCAGACTTCGATGTGCTGTACCTGGTCAGCCCCGACCGGCACGACTTCGCTGTCATAGGCAAGAATGTCGGCGGCCTGCAGCACGGGGTACGTGAACAATCCCGCGTCAGCAGAAATTCCTTTATCGACTTTTTCCTTGTACGCCACGCACCGCTGCAGCAGCCCCATCGGTGTACCGGTCAGCAACAGCCAGCACAACTCGCTGACTTCGGGAACATGTGACTGAACGAACAAAGTCGCCTGGGCTGGATCAAGTCCAAGAGCCAACAAGTCCAGTGCAGTGTCGATCGTATATTGTCGCAGCGTCTTCGCGTCCCGCACGGTTGTTAGCGCGTGCAGATCGGCAATGAAATAAAAGCCGTCGTTGTCATCTTGAAGCTGAATGTACTGCCGAATCGCGCCAAAGTAATTTCCCCAATGGGGACGGCCGGTTGGTTGGATACCCGAAAGTACACGCATGATGAATCAAACTGACAATTCAGAACACGACGGTGAAGTGTGGAATTGTGCGATATCTCGTAGGCCAGGACTTGTCCTGGCAATAAAACGCCAGGACAAGTCCTGGCCTACCGATGATCCCACATCA
>JBFJVZ010000242.1:0-11875 GCA_041623895.1 Pirellulaceae bacterium
GCCCATTTTGCGCCCGATCGAACAGGCAGATGGAATTACGACGTCGAATTTGTAACAGGCAAGCTGGCTGCCTTGGACAAACACGCAGCCGCAACATCACTTGCCCGATTCCATGGCAAGACGGGTGTGATCAGCGTTGCAGCAAGCGACAAAGCAAGTCCGGATCTGCGAGCCGCTGGTCGACTGGCTTATGTTGGAAAACGCTACCTCCAGCACATCGGCAGTGGAGAATACTTTCTGAAAGCCGGCGCCGACGCGCCGGAGACGCTGTTGGGCTATGCCGATTTCGACAACACCGTTGCCGCAAAGCCCGATAAGGCGCCGCTAAAAACTTGGGCGCCCCACATCAGGGATTGGCGACCCGGGGACCCAACTTGGAAAGACGGTAAGGGTAAAGGCCTGATCGGCGCGATCAATTACCTGTCCAGCACAGGTTGCAACGCGTTTTCGTTCCTGACTTACAACGCCGGGGGCGATGGCGACAACGTTTGGCCTTTTACTGATCGCGACGACAAACTGCATTACGATTGCAGCAAGCTGGATCAGTGGGGAGCTGTTTTTGATCATGGAACTCGACGCGGTATGTACTTGCATTTCAAAATGCAGGAAACAGAAAACGACGACCACAATCGTGGCAAAAACAGCGGTGATGTTCCCGAATCCCTGGACGGCGGCAATTTGGGAGTGCAGCGAAAATTGTACTGCCGCGAGCTAATCGCCCGCTTCGGGCATAATCTGGCACTGAACTGGAATCTTGGCGAGGAAAACACGCAGACCACGGCGCAGCAAACAGCGATGATCGATTACATCGCTGACCTGGATGCTTACGATCACAACATTGTGGTGCACACGTTTCCCGATCAGCAGGACAAGGTTTATCGCCCTTTGCTCGGCGATGCTTCCCAGTTGACAGGCGTGTCACTTCAAAACAGTCACATTCGCGACACGCACCGGCAAACGGTCAAGTGGGTTCGCACATCAACCGCGGCGGGCAAACCGTGGGTCGTCGCCTTTGACGAATCTGGCTCGGCCGCTCACGGACAATGCCCCGATCTGGGCTATCGAGGTTTTGACGGCAAAGACCGCAGCGGCAAAATGATCTACACGCCCGAGGAAGTTCGTCGCCAGACGCTATGGGGCACGCTGATGGCGGGCGGCGGCGGAGTCGAGTATTACTTTGGCTATCAATTTGTCGAGAACGATTTGCTTTGCCAAGACTGGCGATCGCGCCATCAGAGCTGGACGTATTGTGGTATCGCATTGGCCTTCTTTCGTCAATGCGGAATCGCGATCGACAAGACTGTCCCCGCTGACGAATTAGCTGGCAACGACGACCACGACAATCGCGTCTATTGCTTGTCGATACCAAAACAAGCCTATTTGATTTACCTTCCCTATGGCGGCAAAGTGGCACTCGATTTGCGAGACGCGCCTGGTGAATTTCAGATCAGCGTTTTCAACCCCAGAACGGGCGAGACGACCAGCCGCCCCAAGCCGATCGCCGGCGGGAACAGAGTTGATCTGGCCGCACCGGATGAGGTAAACGATTGGCTGCTGATGCTACAAGAATGAGTGCATCGCGCGAGCCGTGACTTGACCACCGAATTACACGCCAGCGACCTCGGCTGCCTTGTAAACAACTTGAGTCCGCTTGAACCCAAGTCGCTCGTACAAGCGAATTGCTGCGGTATTATCGGTGGTGACTTCCAGGTGCATGCGAGTCAGCCCGACGGATCGGAAACCTCGAGCGGCGCGGCACAGCAGAATCGATCCGAGTCCACGATCACGATGCGCCGCTTCAACACCCAAGTTCTGGACAGCGCCCCAACCTTCGATCTGCAATCCTTGGATCGTGCCAATCGGCTGGAGCCTTCCACGGTCGTCACGAAACCGCAAGAGCCACGTTGCTTCGGGAACAAAGCTTGCCCGTGTCGAGATTTCTCGCATCAACCTCAGGCATCCGTCACGGCGGCCGAGACAGGGAAACACATTGGTGTCGAGTTCTTGACGAAAGCTCTGGTACTTGGCCGTGGCATGCTCGCGAACCAGATCCTCGCTAAACGGCATCAGCTCGTAACGCGGTGGCAGCGGTCCGGGATCCGGCAGCGTTGCCCTCAGGTCGAACTCCATCCGATATCGCTTGAAATAGGTCAGGCCCACCGTCTGCACTCCAACGGACTCGTTTTCGACCTATAAATCTACCACGCGGCGGCGCGGATGTTCGTCGTAATTCGCGATTTCATGTGGTTTCCAATTGTCGTGCAACTCCTGGTGCGGTTCTATAGAAAGGTGGAACTGGTAAAATGATTGTGAATATGTCCGACACAGTAGATCATCACGACGAAGCCGCAACTGTCGAAAACCCGCCTGCCGCGTTTGCTCCGTTGGTTGACCGGGCCATTGTGATTACGGGGGCGACGGCTTCAGGGAAAAGTGCCGTTGCGACCCGGTTGGCCGAAAGGCTGGACGCTGAGATCCTTTCGCTCGATTCAATTGCGGTTTACCGAGGCATGGATATCGGCACCGCAAAGCCGACCATGCAGGATCGTCGTCGAGTCCCTCATCATCTGATCGATCTGGTCGAGCCGTGTGAGGAATTCAGTGTTGCCCGCTATTTAAGAGCCGCACATCAGACCCTTGCGGAGATCGAAGCACGAGGTCGCCAGGCAATCTTTGTCGGCGGCACGCCCATGTTCCTCAAAGGCGTGCTCCGTGGGTTTGACCCCGGCCCACCTGCGGATTGGGAGTTTCGGCAAGCCATCGAAGAGGACGTCGCACGGCATGGAATCGAGGCATTGTACGAGCGATTGCGACAAGTCGACCCCTTAGCGGCTCACCAAATCGCGCCGACCGATAAGCGTCGTATGATTCGCGCCTTGGAAGTTGCCCGCACCGGTGTGCCGCTCAGTCATCGCCAAACACAGTTCGTGAGAAAGCGATCGGCCGAGGAATGTCGTGTCTTTGCCATCCAGCGGCCGCGGGATCAGCTGCACCAACGAATCAACGAGCGTGTCGGCAACATGTTTGATCAAGGTTTGGTCCAGGAGATTCGGGAGTTACTGGCCAAGCACGGTTCGCTATCCAGAACCGCATCTCAAGCGGTAGGCTACCGAGAGGTGATCGATTGGATTGGCAAGCACGGCTCGTTGCAGGAAACAATCGAATCGGTGGCGGCGCACACAAGACAAATCGCCCGTCGACAGGAGACCTGGTTTCGGTCATTCAGCGAAGTGCAAATCGTGAAAGCCAGTCAGGCGTCGGCGGTTGATGACTTGGCCGATACGATCGCCAACGCGATCAGGCGGTGATCAAACGACCTGGGCAAGCACGTCGGCAAAGGGAATCCCTTGGCAGACGCCAAAATTGGGATCCCGCGTCAGTTTGGCCCGCACGAAACTTGGTGAAGAAAGCCCGCACAGGAATCTCGCCCGGTCTCGTGCCGAAACAAAGTGATCGGGATACTCTTGAGCCAATCGATTCACGTAGGTCTTGGCCGCAGTACCAATCGATTTTTCGCCGACTTCGTCGATCACAAATGGCCCATCGCCCACGCAGGCGCTGCAGCTGCCGCAGGGTTCATCCAAGGATTCGCCAAAATGCGCCGATAGCTGTTGCGCAAGACAAGACTCGGCGATTGCTAGTTGGAATACTTCATCCAGGCGATCAATTTCGCTTTTTTCGCGTCGCATCAAGCGATCGTGCAGGTCGTCGGTCAGCAACTTTGGCTGATCAATGCGCTGCAGCCAGCGATAACCGTGAACCAGGTCGGTAACGTTGACCTCCAACCAATTCTGCTCGACCATGTATTCGACTGCCCGCACGATCCGTTCGCGAGTCGTCCCCAGACGCTTCGCTGCGACCACCATATTCAGCGAAAACCAGGTGCGGGCCTTCGTCAGCGAACCGAGGATGCCAGCGACAAATTCGCGGCGCTCGCCATCAAAATGTTCAAGAATCGTCTGAGAAGTCACCAGCGGCTTGATCTTGTATGACTCGTAGCGTGGGGAGGTCGCCTGGAGATGTCCCTCGAGTTCCAGATAGGTTAGCAACGTGCGCACGACGAGGATGCGGATATCGGTTTCCGAGGACAGCTTGTAGTGAGAAACGAAAAATGACTCCGGTTGGCCCGCCAATAGATCCACAAATCGATCGACGGCTTGGCGAGTGGGAGTATCGCCGTAAGCAAAATTTTCCAGCACGACCCTGTCACTGGGTACCAGTAACATTTCACAGACCGACCGTTCACCGTCGCGTCCCGCACGTCCGATTTCTTGGGCGTACGCTTCCAGCGACTTTGGCGGATTGAAGTGATAAACGTACCGAATGTTCGACTTGTCGATGCCCATTCCAAAAGCGATGGTGGCCACCACAATGCTGTTATCCGAATCGATAAACCTTTGTTGCACGTGATTACGTTGCTGCGAGTCCATGCCCGCGTGATAGGCGGTGGCATCAAAGCCATCATTCGCTAGCAGCGCGGCGATTTCTTCTGCTGTTTTTTGACGCGACACGTAGATAAGAGTGGAACCTGGCTGCCGCTGGCGCAGTCGCTGCAGCAGACGTGCGTATTGCTCGTCACTGCGAATCACTTGACTTTGCAGGACCAGATTCGGCCGAAAGAATTCTGTTCGAATGGCGTCGTCCCGCTCGATCTCGAATTCATTGCAGATATCGGACAGCACATTCGGTGTTGCCGTGGCCGTCAAAGCGAGCACTCGGGAGGCGGACAGTTGCTTTGCCAGGGCGGCAAGCTTCAGGTAATCAGGTCGAAAGTTGTGTCCCCACTGGCTGATACAGTGGGCTTCGTCGACGGCGAACAACGATACATTCAGCGATCCAATGGACGCCAGAAATCGTTCATTGAAGAACCGCTCGGGAGAAACGAACAGCAGTTTGATCGATCCATCGCGAATGCCCTGCATCGCCTCGCGATAATCCGCTTGCGGGAGACTGGAGTCAAGGCGGGCTGCGCGGATACCTTTTGCGGCCAAGGCATCACACTGATCTTTCATCAACGCGATCAGCGGCGAGACAACGACCGTGCTGCCGGGCAACATCTGGCTGGGCAACTGATAACACAGGCTCTTGCCGCCGCCGGTTGGAAAGACAGCGGCAACGTTTTTGCCGGCCAACAATCGCTCGATGACATCCAATTGCCCATCCAGAAAATCCTCCAGCCCAAATCTGTCAGCTAAGACCTGCCGGTGACTACCCGAAATGATTCCCGTGTCCATGGTCGGTGACTCCAATATGCCCGCTTGATGATTGCCCACTCTTGTTGCCCAGCCGTTAAACGGTGAGCATAAACCCAGCCAGCTAGCAGGCTGCGCACCAGGCAAATGTAGCGGCAGAGGTTCTGCGGTCAAGCGACGACTAGAATAACGACGCTACGCCGGAGTCGTTGAATAGGGCATCGACGGCAGTTTTCCAATCATCATCAGCAGCGACCGTTTCAGCTTCGCCCACGAGCTGATTGATCGCCAGGGCATTGATAATCTTCAGGGCATCAAGTGCCGAGGCATTACCGTCGCCATTGACATCGACAAACCCGGTGAATCGATTCAGCTGGGTCGAAATGGGACCGGCTCCATGGATGCCGATGTAGTTCAAGACCCGCAGCGCGTCGCTGGCAACGACAAACGAGTTGTCATCAACGTCCAGCGGATTGCGTTGATTGTTGAACGGTTTTGATCCTGGGATCACGTTCAGATCGAAGGAGAATGTGCTAAACAGGTCCAACGGTCCTGGTTCATAGGCCCGAATGGTCAACGCATACACGCCGACTAAAGACGGGTTGGGCATGCCCGACAAGGTGTTGGATTGAGGATTGAAAACGAGCCATGCGGGCAACAAGCCTTGCTGATCAAAAACCGACAAGTCGAATTCACCGCCCTCGGGATCAGTGACAAAGCCATCCGGAATGGTAAAGCTGAACGGAACGCCGCTGGTCGCCTGCGGAACTTCCAACGTATCTCCAAACACAGGAGGTTCATTCACGTCGTTCAGGACGACCACGACCGTTTGCGTAGCGCTCAAACCACCGCTATCGGTCACTTGAATGTCAAGCGTCAGTCCGTCCATACTTTCGGCATCCAGGGGCGCGGCGACTGTCACCACGTGCGAATCGGCGTCAAGACGGAAGAGTGCGGTTGCGGTGCCACCAACGATTTGCGTGCTCAGATTGTCACCAAAGTCGACATCGGAGACTCGGATTTCGCCGACCGCCGTACCAACCGCCGCCAGTTCTGACACGTTCAGTTGTTGCGTGAGAACACGTGGGGCATCGTTTTCGTCCGTTAATTCCACGGTGAATACGCCGCGTGTGGTTTCGCTTTCCCCAGTCGTATCCGTGATTTCAAACAACAATTCGTGAACCCGATTGGACTCGAAGTCCAGCACAGCGCCCTCGGCAACTGACAACTCACCGGTACTGCTGTCAAAGACAAAATTACTCGCTAGTCCTTCTTCCAGCAACGAAATCGTGTGGTCTTCCGGATTGCCTTCCGGGTCGATCACACTGATCGTCGCGACCAAAGTCCCGGCGGCTGAGTTCTCCGGCAAGGTCGCCGAGTTGGGGTCCAAGCGCGGCGGTTCGTTGATGTCCAAGACAGTGATATTGATTTCGGCTGAATCGGATAACGGCGGAGCCCCACCATCAACAACCGTCACCACCAATGTGTAGCTGGCGTTTTCCTCGAAGTTGACTTCCGCACCTGCTCGGACCACGACCGATCCATTGCCCTCGATATTGAAGACTCCGATACCGGTGCCGCCCACGAGAATGAACTGATGGCTTTGCAGCGTATCAGCATCACTGACTTCGATGCGGCCGACTTCACCCTGGGCATTTTCGTTGACGAAGATCTGACTGGTGGTGATGCTGGGCGGGTCGTTTGAGTCGAGGATCTGAATTTCCTGGACTATTGTCACCGAAAGCGATGGGTCGCCGTCGTCAGACACCAAGACGATTAACTCCAACTGGTTTTGGCTTTCAAAATCGATGGCTCCGCCGCTAACCAAGGTCACGATTCCAAGCAGAGGGTCGACGGCCAGAATCCCGACACCTGAGCCCCCCTGCACCTCAAAGGTCAGTTGCTGATTTTGGGCAATGTCGGGATCGGTGGCCTGAATCTGACCGATCGCCGTGCCTGCTTCGGTGTCCTCAGCGAGAAAGAACGGATCGTTCGTCACCAGCGGAGCCTCGTTCAGATCATTCAGCGAGACGGTAACGGTGACCAAGGTTGTGGCCGACAGCAAATCGGTAACACCGACCTGGAAGACGACCTCAGGTGTTGTCTCAAAATCCAGAGTCGCATCGGGACCAACCGTCAATTCACCGGTCAGCTCATCGATCACGATTCCCTGGGAAGCTTCACTATCGGCAATCGAATAGGTCACGGGGCCAACACCGTCAGATCCTTCGATGGTGCCCACGATCGTTCCTTGCGGGGAGTTTTCATCCAGACTGACGGACAAATCATTGGCGACCGGCAAATCGTTTGGACCCAGCACAAAGTTTTCGTAGCGAGTCACCGTGATCGGAACGGCCTGAGCCCCCAACAGCGGCGGATTCTGGCTGTTATTCTCGAACGTGACCTGATAAGTGTCCGGGAACAGCGGGCTAATCTCATAGAACCCGTCCGTGTTGGTCACGTCCGAAGCCTCGAACTGTCGGTAGGAGAATCGGTCCAATCGACCGAACGGCCAAGGCGCAGCACCCGTGACGGACTCGTCCGCATAAGCGACCGCGTAAGCAATCACATCATCCACGAAGGAAAGCGTCAGCTCCTGGCTGCTACTGCTGATCAGTTGATTGCTAAGGACCGAGTCCAAAAGATTGTCATCGGCGTCGTACGCATCCAGTCGAATGTAGGTCGATCGAAACGCCGTATCGTCAGCAATCCCCACGATCGATACTGAATTAGCCGGGCGGTAAAAATCGAACCGCAGTCGACTTGATTCGGGGAACCAATCGATTCCACCTTTGGCGAAAATTCGATTCTGAAGGACGTTAGGAAAATTGGTCTGCTGTTCTGCAGTCACGTCAAAGCCGACGATTTCGTTGTTAATGTCCGCTGAATTGATGGTCACTCCCGGAAACGAATTGATCAGATGAGTACCAGCGGGAAAATCGTCGGGATCGACGATGTGCAGCAAGTTGTCTCGAATGCCGTTGCCGTTGACGTCAGCAAAAACGGTGACGCCGGGGGCCGGCTCTGGTGGCAACGTATCATCGGCCGGTTCCAGCACCACATGGCCGCGAACGCCGCCGACAAAATTGCTCTCACCTACGTGATCCAGATCACGCCCCTGGAAGGCAGGTTGCGTTGGAATGCCGAAGATGCCTGCTTCCATGCCGTAACGCACACCGCCAGAGATCTCGTTCCGCACGGTACTCATCACCCAATCCGCCGCGGTGCTGCCAATCGAGTCACCGACGCGGGCGATGTAACCGAAGCCGTCGCCGATCACGAGTTCCGCGTCTGGAGCAATGTTTAGCGGATCGGGAACACCGAGTCCCTCTTCGACCATCACAATCTGGCCATAGGCTTGATTACTGCCGCCCACAAATGGATGCAGCGAGATCGAGTCAAAGATATTCCAATCGGCGATAACTCCATCCGGATCGGCAATGCCGTCATCTCCAACATCAATGTCCGCCCCCAAAACCGGCGGGACGTCAGATTGAATCAGGAAGAACGTGTTGTTGCCAACGATAAAATCGATCCGTTCCGAAAGCGTATGCAAGTCACTGTAGATGTCCCCCGGCAGCCCACCAAAGCCAGTTTCTGTAGATCGCAATACCGTCGCTTCCGCATCGACCGGATAGGGCGCGCCTGCTTCCAGCAAAACCAGGAATCCGTTTGGACCCAACACCTGATTGCTGAGGTCAAAAATGCCGTGGATTTCACCGGCGCGGTTGATGCTGCCGACACTATTGTCGTCATCAACAATCACCAGATAAGTGTTGTCCGGGATCGCAGCGCCCTTGTCTCCCCGGATTTCAATGAACTGATCCGTATCGAGGTTGCCGAACAGCGGGTCGATCATCAATTCGTTCAAGTACAATCCGCCGAGCGCCGGACCTCCGCCCAAGCCGGAATCATCGTCGCTCTCGCCGATCACCCCAAAGTCGATTCCAACTACATCCTCATCGACAATGCTCACCCGTTGCGTGACGTTGCCGCTCGTGGCAAAGAACAATGCTTCGGCGGGGATGCGTGTCGAAGCCTCAAAGGCAAATTGCGTCTCGCCGGTGTCCGGATTGACCTGCAGAACGTCTAAGAACTCCGGATCGTCCTGGTCAAACATCACAAATGACGTGCCGTTGTATGCCAGCGACCAACTATTCAGTGCGCGGTCTGCCTTGGAGAGACTGACGCCATTGCCGGCGGTGTCGAAGGCAAAGAATTCGTCATCACTATTGTCGAAGCCGACAATTCGGTTAGCGGTCGTGTCAAATGTCAAATCACTGATGTTATCCAGCCCTGTCAGTCCCGTACCAATTGGCGTGACCGACCCGTCTTCTCGACTGACTTCATACAATTGCCGCACGTTGGTGATCGTGCCCTGGCGGCCAACGGTGTAGATCTTGTCCGTGGCCGGGTCGTAGGCCAATCCGGCCGTCAGCTGAGGACCTGGCGTGGATAGCACCGTTTCCAGACCCGTCTGGGCATCGATCGTGTAGATGGCATCCGTATTGAAATTGACACCATAAAAGGTCCCATCATTGGTCCGAATCAATCCGTGAATCCGTTCGCTGGTCGGTTGCCCAATAGGCTTCACCTCGCCACTCTCGGTCATCGAAAAGAGCTGGGTCGGATTCTGACCTTGACCGGTGCCCACCGACGTATAGCCAGTACCAAAGTAAGTTCGCGGCGCCGTCTGAGTTTGCTGCTCTCCCAGATCCAATCCAATCACGTGGGTTCCGGACGACAGACCGTTCAGCACATACTGCCCCAGGACATTCGTGAAGGCGAAAGCCTCTCCGTCGTCAAACTGTCCGTTGTCGTCGGCATCCACATAGACGCGAACATTCGCAGCCCCCGGTTCGGTCGGGTCACGCTGCCCATCGGCATTTAAATCAGACCATACGTCCCCAGACAGCGAGGCAAGCAACTGTCGCGACTCCAAGGCTTCCAAAATACGCCGTCGACGAGTTGGCCGCCCAGGAGATCGGGATCGCTTGCGGGAGGCCCGGTTTGGAAAGTGAATCATGATGCCAAATGGTTTGAGAGGAGACCAAATGAATACGAACGCGGTGCCACCCACCTGTCAGGACTAGAACGGATAGCAGCGATAAAAAAGGCTGAAAAAGCCGCAAAAAACCTAGTAACCAAGGATAAATCTGACCTTCCGGCAGAACAACTGAAATCGTGGACCGAAGTTCAGGAATCACCTTCTATTATGGCAACGCCGCCAAACCAAGTCGGTTTCGCTTGGCTGGATCTTGACGGCTGGACGGCAAAAGACGCCTAAACCCGTCGCGATCAACCCGCTTGGACGCACCAAAGGCTGGCGAGTTCCCTGCGATTGGCCAGATTTCCCAAAACCCAAGATAATCGCTTGCCCGCCCATTGGAGGGCCTTGCCATCACCATTCAGATAGAATTCTCTAATTGGGTCAGAAAGAAGGAGCGACCAATCGGTGCCGGAATTTGCAGCCAATTTCACCGCGATCGACTTCGAGACCGCGAATCATCGCCGCGATAGTGCCTGTCAGCTTGCCGCGGTCAGGGTTCGTGATGGCAAGGTCGCCGATTCGGCCATGTGGATGATCCGCCCCAAACCATTCTTCTTTACCCGGGCCAACATTCGGATTCACGGGATCACACCGGCGCAAGTTGCCGGGGAACCCGAGTTTGGCGAACTCTGGGACGAAATCTCCGCAGCATTTGGCGATGACTGTCTGGTCGCCCACAATGCGGGCTTTGACATCGGGGTTTTGCTTGAATGCCTGCGTCGGCATCGAATACCAATTCCCCAGTTGCAATACACCTGTACTCGAGCGATCGCTCGGTCAGCGTGGCCAAACAGACGCCGCTATGGACTGAAGCCGCTGGCGGATTGGTTAGGCGTACGCTTCAATCACCATGATGCACTGGAAGATTCGATCGCGTGTGCCAAAGTCTTGTTGGCAGCCGGAATCGAAAAACAAGCGAGCTCGCTAGGTGAACTTGAGAAAAAGCTGCGGCTGAAACGGGGCGAAGCCGGAACCTGGGGACATCGCGGACCCAGCGGATCACGTTGGCGACGCGTTTCGCCAGCGGGGCAGGCCTCACAGCGGAAACAATCGCACAATGTGCTGCCACCATCAAGTAAAAGCGTTGCTGAAGCGACGTCCGATTACGACCTGGCGAGCAGCCCGGCAGCAACCTTCGAGATTGATCTTCAAAGGTTACTCGTTCGAGCCGATTTCATTCGACCCCTGTCCGGAAAAAATGTCGTGTTCGCGGGAAAGCTAAGGTCTCTCAGTGACGATGACGCGCATCGGTTGGCGTCTCGCGCCGGCGGTGATTGTCAACAGAATGTCGATAGCCGAACCAGCTTGTTGATCGTTGGCAGTGCCGAATCGATCGGCGAGAACGTTGGGCGCATTGACCAGGAACAAAGCGAAGCAACTCGATTGCAAAGTGAAGGCCGCGCGATCCAAATCTTGAGCGAAGAGGAATTTTTGGGACTGGTCATCGCCCAGCCCCCGGAATCATTCTGAGGGGCCTGGGAAAGTCTTCCGACTGCTACATCAAAACATGTAGGCTAGTGGTTTGTACCGATTACAGCACTAGGCTTTGTCTCAAAAGTCGTAGCCGGAGTCGCCAGACTTCGGTCCGCGTCTTGGAAAACCTGAATTCTGGCGAATCCAGCTACGTGTTCGC
>JBFJVZ010000243.1:0-11795 GCA_041623895.1 Pirellulaceae bacterium
CGCCTATGCCGCCGGCAACAACTATCGATTGCATGTTGGCACCTTCCCGCGTCCCAAAGTCGCTTATCCCGCCGGGGGCAAGATGGGCGAAGAGATCGAGGTCAAATTCTTGGGGATGCCGTCCGGAGAGCACGTGCAAAAGATCAAATTGCCCGCCAAGCCTGTCACCGACTACGGAGTCTTTGCCGTCGATGGCGGGGGCACGGCGCCCACGCCGAACGATTTCCGTTTGTTCGACCACGGCAATGCTTTCGAGCAAGAACCGAACAATGATGTCAAACAGGGCACGCCGGCTGAGTTGCCCAACGCCTTTAACGGCATCATCCAGGAGCCGGGTGACATCGATTGCTTTAAATTCGCTGCCAAAAAGGGACAGGTTTTTGAAGTCGAGTGTTACGCGCGGCGGATTCGCTCAGGACTGGATCCAGTGATGAATCTTTATTACGCGGACGGCCGCGGTATCGCCGGTAACGACGATTCGCGGGGGCCCGATAGCTACATTCGCTTCACCGTCCCGGAAGACGCCGAATATGTTGTTCGCATCACCGATCATCTCGGCCGCGGCGGTCCTGACCTGGTGTATCGCATTGAGTTTCAACCGGTGCAGCCGAGCTTGAAACTTGGAATCCCTCGCACCGAGCGTTACGGTCAGTATCGCCAGCAGGTCTACGTGCCGAAAGGAAATCGATTTGGGACGTTGATCAGCGCCAGCCGCAGTAATTTCGGCGGCGAGTTGGTTTTGCTGGGTGAGAACTTGCCGCCGGGTATCACGATGCATTGCGATCCGATGCCGGCCAACCAAACCGCCATGCCGGTCGTGTTTGAAGCCACCGCAGACGCGCAGCTGAATGGCGCTTTGGTCGACTTTTTGGCAAAACACGCTGATCCGAATCAGAACATTCAGGGCGGATTCGGCAATCGAGCTGATTACATCATCTCTGGTCCCGGACAATCGCTTTATCGCTGGAAGGATGTCGATCGCCTGGCGATGGCGGTGATCGACGAAATTCCTTTCCACATCGAGATCGTCGAACCCAAAGTGCCGCTGGTCCGCGACGGATCGATGAACGTGAAAATCGTTGCCAAAAAGAAGGAAGGCTGGGACGAACAAATCAACATTCAGTTTCCTTATCGCCCACCGGGAGTCGGAGCGTCCAGCTCGGTCAATATCCCCAAGGGTCAGACGGAAGTGCTGTATCCGATCAACGCCAACGGCGGCGCGGAAATCAAAAAATGGAGGGTCTACGCGTTGGGCACTGCCGGCGGTATGTGGGCATCGACTCAACTTGCCAATTTGGAGATCGCTGACGCGTACGCACGATTCGAGCTGCAGCGCGCCGCATGTGAGCAAGGCCAGGAGGCACTCGTGCTGTGCAAGATCAACCACACCACGCCGTTTGAAGGTGAAGCGAAGGCAGAGTTGATAGGTATCCCGCCGAAGGTCACGGTGGAAGCTTTGACCTTCACCAAAGACACCCAAGAATTAACATTCACCTTGAAGACGCTGCCTGACAGCCCGGTCGGAAAACACAATCTGTATTGTCAGCTCACGATTCCCCAAAATGGTGAATCGATTGTCAGCCGCGCCGGCAACGTGGAATTGCAAATCGACAAACCGCTTCCGCCGCCGCCAAACCAGCCGCCGCCGCCGCCGACGCCCGCGCCCAAGGCGGAACCAAGCCCGACTCCCCAACCGGTGGCCGAACAACCTAAAGCAAAACCGTTGACTCGTTTGGAAAAACTGCGTCTGGCAGCCAAGCAGCGACAGGAAGCCAAGAACAAGGCCGAGTAAATTTCAAGCTGACCAACGCCGGTAAGACCGGTAGCACGTTGGAAACACACAAAGACGGATAACAATCACATGTATCTTATGATGCGACGATCACCACTTACTCTGGCACTGACTGTGATGCTTGCGTGGACTTGCACTGCAGCCGAGCCGGCGCCGGACGTGGCGGGTGAAAAGCCAGCGCCGCCTGCGGATGCTGCACCGCCTCCTGATGCGCAATCGCCAACTTCGGTCAATGTTTATCCGCCTGATGTAAATTTGACGACTGCCCGCGACCGCCAATCCGTGATCGTGCAAGCGGTCTACGCAAGTGGCATCACGCGTGATGTCACCGATGAAGCGAAATTCGTCATCGCCAACGCGCAGCTTGCCCGCCTTGAGAACAACATTGTTTATCCGACCGCGGACGGAGCAACCGAGCTGAAAGTTGAGTTTGCCGGGCACAGCAACACGCTTCCGGTTACGGTCAAAGACGCAGTCGCTAATCCAGCGATCAGTTTCAAGTTGGACGTGATGCCGATTTTCATGCGTGCCGGCTGCAACACCGGCAGTTGCCACGGCGCCGCCCGCGGCAAGGACGGATTCATGTTGTCGCTGTTCGGTTATGACCCGGACGGCGACCACTATCGAATCACCCGCGAGTTTCCCGGACGGCGAATTAATCTTGCCGTTCCCCAGGAAAGTTTGCTGCTGCAAAAATCGGTCGGCGCCGTGCCCCATACTGGTGGGAAGCGGTTCGACAGCGAGAGCGAATACGCACAAACGATGTTGCGTTGGCACCAGGCCGGCGCGGCGAATGATGCCGGCGAAATTCCCAAGGTGACCAAGGTCGAAGTCTTTCCGGCTGCCGCGGTTTTGGACGGCGAAGGTGCGACCCAACGGATCTCCGTGCGGGCGCATTACTCCGACGGAACCGACCGTGATGTGACGTCGCTGGCCGCCTTCCTGTCCAACAACGACAACTCGGCGCCGATTTCCGCAGAGGGAATTGTGACGGCCAAGAATCGCGGTGAAGCGTTCATCATGGCGCGGTTCGAAACTCACACCGAGGGCGTGCCGTTTATCGCGTTGCCCAAGGGTTTGAACTTCCAGTGGGCCGGCGCCGAGCCGAAGAACTACGTCGACGAACTAATGCACGATAAGTTCCGTAAGCTGCGCATCAACCCATCGGGGCTGTGCACTGACGAAGAGTTCTTGCGACGCGCATCGTTGGACATCGCGGGGATGGTACCAACGATTGAGCAATACAATCGCTTCGTTGCCGATACGGACCCCAAGAAACGTGAAAAGCTGGTGGACGAATTGCTGGAGCGAAAAGAATTCGTCGAGATTTGGGTGATGAAGTGGGCGGAATTGCTGATGATCCGCACCACCCAGCAGATCGCCTATAAACCAATGCTGCGGTACTACAATTGGGTTCAAGACAAGCTGGCCAACGATGTGCCGATCGACAAGATGGTGCAAGAGTTATTGGGAGCCAGTGGCGGCACCTTCGAGAACGCCGCGACCAACTACTATCAGATGGAAACCGATCCGCTGAAAGTTGCTGAAAATGTCGCGCAAGTGTTCATGGGCATGCGAATCCAATGCGCCCAGTGCCACAATCATCCCTTCGATCGCTGGACGATGGATGACTACTACAGCTTTGCCGCATTCTTTTCGCAGGTCGGCCGCAAGCGAGGCGAAGACCCGCGTGAAACGATCGTCTTCAATAGTGGCGGTGGCGATGTCAAACATCCCGTCGGCGGTCGTGTCATGCCCCCGAAGTTCCTGGGCGGCGATGCGCCGGATGTCAGCGGCAAAGATCGCCGTGTCGTGCTGGCAAACTGGCTGGCATCGAAAGAGAACCCCTACTTTGCGACCAATCTTGCCAATATCGTTTGGAATCACTTTTTCGGCAAAGGCATCATTCAAGAAGTCGACGACGTGCGGATCAGTAATCCACCCGTCAACGGCGAATTGCTGGGCGCGCTGGCCACCAAGTTCACCGAATACAACTACGACTTTAAAGCTCTGGTGCGTGACATTTGTAATTCGCGAACCTACCAGTTGAGTACGGAAACGAACGAGTCCAACGAAAAAGACGATCGCAACTTTTCTCACGGGTCGCTGCGTCGCGTTCGCGCCGAAGTATTGTTGGATGTGATCAGCCAGGTTACCGAAACCAAAAACAAATTTGCCGGTCTGCCACTGGGTGCTCGCGCTGTGCAAATCGCTAACGGCAACACGAGCACTTATTTCCTGGACGCTTTTGGCCGAGCCAAACGCGACTCGGTTTGTTCGTGTGAAGTTAAAATCGAGCCCAATCTGTCCCAGGCGCTCCATCTGCTGAACGGCGAAACCTTGGCGACCAAGATTGCCCAAGGCAAGGTTGTCGAGACGAGGTTGGCTGAAGGCAAAACGCCTGAGCAAATTGTTGAAGAGCTTTACATTCGCTGCTTGAGTCGGAAGCCCACGGAGTCCGAAATCAAGAAGACAAATGAATTGATTGCCGCCGCGCCTGACAAGAAGGTGATTCTCGAAGACACCTTTTGGGCGTTGCTTAACTCACGCGAATTCTTGTTCAATCACTGATGATGACAAAAAACACTTTAGCAGGCACACGGTTTATGCCATCTGTAAGATCGATCATCGCAAGTGTTGCAGCACACGGTGTGTGCCTGCTGCTTTGCCTTGCTTCTGTCGCGGGCGCTGAAGAAAAGAAGCCGCCCAAGATCACCTACGACGATGATGTTAAGCCCGTCTTCCAGCAAAAATGTTTTTCTTGTCACAACCAAGATAAAAAAAGCGGCGATCTGGATCTGACGTCGTACTCGGCGTTAATGCAAGGCGGTGCGTCGGGCGAAGTGATTGATCCCGGTGACTCCGCCGCTAGCTACTTGTACGAATTAGTCACGCATGCCGCCGAACCGATCATGCCGCCGGAGTCGCCCAAGATTCCCGACCCCATGATTGAAACGATCCGCAAATGGATCGATGGCGGCGTGCTTGAGAATTCGGGAAGCACAGCAAAGGCAGCCAAGAAAAAGAAATACGACCTGGCTCTGTCGGCTCCTTCAACGGAGCGGCCGTCGGTCATACCTTTGCCCGGCCGATTGAGTTTGCAACCGCATTCACAACCGAGCGGCAAGACTGCCGTGACGGCGATTTCGACCAGCCCCTGGGCGCCGCTGGCCGCTGTCGGCGGACACAAGGAAGTGCTGCTTTACAACACCCAATCATTAGAACTGGTCGGGGCACTGGCGTTTCCGGAGGGGACACCACAAGTGCTGAAGTTCAGTCGCAACGGCGGACTACTGCTTGCCGGTGGTGGTGTTGGCGGTGCCAGCGGTCGTGTTGTCGTTTGGAACGTTCGCAGTGGCGAACGGATCATCGAGATCGGCAGCGAATTGGATGAAGTGCTGGCGGCGGACATTAGTTCGGATCAAACCCTCGTTGCCTTGGGAGGTCCCCAACGGGTCGTGCGGATTTACTCCACCGAAACCGGTTCGCTGATGCATGAGATTCGCAAGCACACCGACTGGGTCACAGCGATGGAATTCAGCCCCGACAGTGTTTTGTTGGCAACCGGTGATCGCAACGGCGGTTTGTTTGTCTGGGAAGGCTGGACCGGGCGTGAATACCTGACACTCAAAGGCCACACCAAGCAAATCACGAGAGTTTCTTGGCGCAGCGATTCCAACGTTCTGGCATCCAGCAGCGAAGACACCACGATCAAGTTGTGGGAAATGGAGAACGGCGGCCAAGTAAAGAGTTGGGGTGCTCATGGAGGCGGTGCGGCATCCGTTGAATTCACCCGAGACGGACGGCTGTTCTCTTGCGGTCGCGACAAGGTGGCCAAGTTGTGGGATCAGAATGGCGGTCAGCAGCGAGCCTTTGAGGCGTTCGCTGACTTGGCGTTGCGAGCAACCTATTGTGACGAGACCAACCGGGCGATCGCCGGCGATTGGACCGGTGAGATTCGGGTCTGGAATGCCGCTGATGGGAATCGACTTGGTGCCTTGCAAATGAGTGCGCCGACTTTGGAGTCACGATTGGCCCAGGCAACCCAGCTGGTATCCGCCAAGCAGAATGAATTCAAGCCGATCGAAGCAGCGCATACCGCAGCCCAGGCGGCGCTAGTCAAGGCCAAGACGGACTTCCAGAATGCTCAGCGAGTTGCCGCTGAAGCCAAGCAGAAAGCGGACGCTGCCACCGCCGCGCTGGCGCCCGCAAAGGAAACGCTGACAAAAGTCACGAATGAACACACGGTCCTCCAACAGCAACTCGCTCAGATGTCCAAGGGCGTTCCCATGCTGAAGGAGTCGGCTGAAAAAGCGGCTGCCGCGGCCGCGCAGTTTCCTGGGGACGGGAAGCTGGCGGAAACAGCCAAGTCGCTGGAGGCCTCCGCTACCGGAAAACAATCCGAGCTTGATCAACTGCAGAAGACAGCCGCTGAAAAGTCCGCTGCACTCGCGGAAGCGCAGCAAGCCATGCAAACCGCCCAAAAAGTGGCAACGGAAACTGCGGCCACTTTGACCGCTGCCCAACAAGAGCAACAGAAACTGATGCCGTTGGTAAAACCCGCCGAAGAGAAAGCCAATGCCGCGAAGCAAGCATTCGACAAGGTCTCGGCTGAGCTCACGGCGGCACAACAATTGGTAAGCCGTTGGACGGATGAGATCGCCTTCAGCAAGCGGCTTGCCGAGTTGACTTCTCAGCGGTTGGCGATCGCAGCGTCACTCTTGGAGGTCGAGTCCAAACAAGCGGAAGTTGACACGACGGCCAGCGAAGCCAATGCCGCGTTGGCGAAAGCGAATTCTGATTTGGCCGCCGCACAGAACGCATTCGCGGCTAACAAAACGGCATACCAGACGGCGCTCGCTGAAGTCACCAAGGCCCAGCAGGCGCAAGCGACTGCGACACAATCGAAAACACAATCTGCCGCCAATGTCACGAACCTGCAGCAGCTGCTTGCTAAATTGAAGGAGACCGCGGCGAAAGCGGTTGAGGCTGGTGCACTTGCCAAAGATGACCAGCAGGTCGCCGCGGCCATTGCCGCTTGGAACACCCTGGTCGACACGAAGTCGAAAATTCTGGTCACCGCGAGCGAAGACTTAACGGCCAAGACAGCGGCGGAACAAGCCGCCGTGCAGAACGTCGCCGCCAAGGAAAAAGCGGCCGCCGATGCGCTCGCGATACAAGCCGCTGCGGAAAAGAAAGTTGCCGAATTGACCGCCGCTGTCGCACCGTTGCAAGCAGCAGCAAACCAGGCCAAGCAGGCTGCCGACGCTGCAGCCAATTCGGTAGCCGAAGTCGAACAGAAACTGGGCGAAGTTCGCAAGACAATTGCCATCGCGCAAGGACTCGAGCCCGCAGCTTGAGCAAGAACGACACGATTTCCCGCGACGAAGACCGCCGTTTAACGCGGCGCCGAAGGCGAGGCTCAAGACCCTCCGCCAGCACGGCCAATGTTTAACGCGATGCCGAAGGCGAGGCCCGAGACTTCGCTCGCTTACACCATCGCGCGCCGTTAGACTACTCTTGTTCCCTCGCTCGGCCGTATGATTCCGATTGGGGGCAGATTTGTCGGCTATTCCTTCAATCGACGTGCCATGACTTTCGCACGAACGCAACTCGGTCTGATTTGTTTTGCCTTCGCGATCTGTCTTCCAGACACGGCCCACGCGGTCGATTTTGAGGCCGATATCGCGTCGATTCTTGTTGCTCGTTGTATTGAATGCCACAACGAACGCAAATCATCGGGCGGGCTGGATCTATCGTCGAGTGTTTCTGTGAGTAAAGGCGGCGACTCGGGCGCAGCGATCGAGGCAGGTGATGCCGCTGGCAGCTACCTGTTTCAGCGAATCCGCGACGGTGAAATGCCGCCCGAATCTCGGGGCGAGTCTCAAAAACTGCCGGACGACGAAATCGCGTTAATAGAACAATGGATTGCCGGCGGCGGTGCGTGGCCGAAGAACCGGACACTGAATCTGTACGAAAAAACCTCAACAGTTCGCGGTGGTTTGGACTGGTGGTCATTGCAACCGGTCAAGCGTCCTGAATTGCCGGACTCCGCTGATCAGCACCCAATTGATGCTTTAATTCGATCGCGTCTTCAGCACCAGGGAATGACCATGTCTCCGCGCGCTGATCGGCTGGCACTCGTGCGCCGCGCGTACATCGATCTTCTCGGCTTGCCGCCAACACCGGAGCAGGTGGATGCTTTTGTCGAGGACGATTCAGCTGACGCCTGGGAACACTTGATCGATCGATTGCTTCAGTCTCCTCATTACGGCGAACGTTGGGCGAGGTATTGGTTGGACGTGGTCCGTTTTGCCGAAACCAACGGTTATGAGCGAGACAAGCTGAAGCCGAGTATTTGGAAGTATCGCGACTGGGTTATCAAGGCCTTCAACGATGACATGCCATATGACAAATTCGTCACCCAGCAGCTTGCCGGCGATGAGGTTGAAGATCGCGATCAGCAGTCCGTAATCGCGACCGGCATGATCCGCGCCGGCACTTGGAATGACGAGCCGAATGATCCGGCTGATTACGTTTACACGCGTCTGGAAGACTTCGTTCATACCACCGCTTCTGCGTTCATTGGATTAACAGTCAAGTGCGCGCGCTGCCACGATCATAAATTCGATCCCATTCCACAGACCGATTACTACCGGATCGCCGCCGCCTTCTGGCCGGGATATATCGGGCAAGCAAATTTGGGCGGCCCGAATCACGAGCAGCTTGGGTTTGACGTGTTCGGTTGGACGGATCGTGCTGCCAAAGCGGAGCCAATTCACTTGCTGATTAAAGGTGAACGCCATCAGCCCGGCGAAGTGGTTAGCCCCGGTGTGCTGTCAGCGATCCCCAGCCTTGACCGTCATTTTGATCCGCCGCCGGCGGCTGCCAGGACGACGCGGCGGCGACTGCAGTTGGCCAAATGGATCACAGATCGGCGGCATCCACTGACCGCGCGGGTGTTGGTCAACCGATTGTGGTTGCATCACTTTGGCGAGGGCATCGTGCGGACTCCCAACAATTTTGGCTTCAAGGGATCGCTCCCGACGCACCCGAAATTGCTCGACTGGCTGGCGTCAGAGTTTGTCGATCGGGGTTGGGAAATCAAGCCGCTGCACAAGTTGATCATGATGTCGGAGACTTATCAGCAAGCATCACAACATCCGCAGCAAGATAGATACTTTCAGGTCGATTCACAGAACGAACTTTTGTGGCGGTTCAACCGGCAACGATTGGACGCGGAAGCAATGCGAGACTCTATGCTGGCCGTTAGCGGACAATTAAACGTAAAGATGGGCGGCCCAAGTTTTTACCCCGAGATCAGCGATGAAGCACTTGAGGGACTCTCCAAAAAGTCGGGTGACTGGAAAGCTTCGCCTGCGGAGGAACGATCGCGGCGCAGCATTTATATGATGAGCAAACGGTCACGCCTGTTGCCGCTAATGACCAGCTTCAACTTTAGTGACACGACATTGCCATGTGGGCAGCGTGACGAAACGATCGTCGCCCCTCAGTCACTTGCGCTGCTGAACAATCGATTTGTTCACCGTCAAAGCGAGGCGATGGCATTGCGTGTCGCGAAGCAAGCCGACAGCGTTGACGAACAAGTCTCGATTGCCTGGCGTCTGGTATTCGGGCGTTTGCCGACGGAGCAGGAACTTGACTGGTCGCGGACGCATCTGGCAGATCAATTATCCCTGTTTCAGAACAAACCGCTGTCCGGTGAGATCACCAACAATGGTTTGGCACTTTGGCTGCGTGCCGATCGTGGTGTAGAAACGGACGCTCATGGAGGAGTTATGTTTTGGCGTGATCAGGTTTCACATGCAGGGATATTGCCACATGATGCGTCTCAGGCGGATCCCAGTCGCAGACCGCAGTTTGTATCCGCTGGCTTTGCTGGAAAGCCTGTACTCAGATTCGACGGCAAGCGGCAATTCTTGCACGTGGCGGGGCAGGTGATTTCAACATCGCAGTTCACGATCATTGCCGTCGCAAACGACCGATCAAGCGAAACGGGGGCACGAGAAATTATCTCCAACTGGAGCCGTCAAGGCCGTAGCACGACGTCCGTTTTTTTGGGAACCCGGGACCAGGGTGAAATCCGTTTTTCTGATGCGTTTGCACCGGCCGGAAAACTTCGCGAACCGGCGAAGCCATTCATTCTGACTGGCATTTGCCGTCAGTCATCGGCGCAGACATTTCAGAACTCGCGTCAATTATCCTCATCAGCATCGCTGCCCAATCGTGATCTAGCTGCGCCGTACGTGATCGGCACACAAGGCAACTACGGCACGGAGTGGTGGGACGGCGATGTCGCGGAAGTTTTGGTGTACGATCGAGCGCTAACCGAGTCAGAATGCGGGCAGGCCTGGCAACTGCTGGCGAAGCGATATGAGATCGACTTGGAGGGAAACCTGGATGCACATCATTTAGCGCTCGCGTCCTTGTGTCATGTCTTGCTGAACACAAACGAATTCATGTACATCGATTGAGCGGGGGAGAGGCGTGAAACCACTATTTCCATGCGGCCGATCGCGGCGCGAGTTCGTTTGGCAAATGGGCGGTGGCTTCGCCGGTTTGGCGTTAACCGCTTTGCTGGATAGCGACGGTTTTTTTTCGCGTCATGGGTTGGGTAATGACAAAGTCGAGTCGCCTTTGGCTCCCAGGAATCCTCACTTTGCAGCGAAGGCGAAGAGTTGCATTTTTTTGATGATGAACGGTGCTCCGAGCCAGGTCGACACATTTGACTTCAAGCCGGAGCTGAAAAAGTACTCCGGGAAATCTCTTCCCCAGGACAAAAAATATATCAACTCCGGCGGCCGCAAGGTCGGGTTTTTGACGCCCAATTGGCGACCGTTCCGACCCGGCGGTGAGAGTGGCTTGTTGATTTCCGATTATTTCCCTCGTCTTCGTGAGCATGCTGACAAGTTAGCTGTCATCAATTCTTGCCATGCTGACAGCCATGCTCATGGTTCGGCGTTGGTGGCCATGAACACCGGCAGCACTTTCATTGGCCGACCGTCCTTGGGCAGCTGGTGTGTCTATGGGCTGGGAACGGAAAATCAAAGCCTGCCGGGATACGTGGTGATCATGGACCGCCGTGGTGGACCTATTTCGGGCGAGCCGAATTATTCCAGCGGGTTCATGCCGTCAACTTATCAGGGCACGCTTTTTCGGCCGGTCGGTACTCCGATCCTGGATCTCAAGGGCCCCCAGCATATTGATCGCCAGGCGCAAATCAACCAATTACGATTGCTTGATCAGCTGAATCAGAAGCATCTTGCACAGCGGCCGGATGCTCACGAGTTGGCAGCGCGGATTCAGTCTTACGAACTCGCATTCAAGATGCAGTCGGAAGCCCCTGAGGCCGTCGACTTGGCTTCCGAGAGCCAACAGACGCTGGACGATTATGGTGTCGGCAAGCAGCCAACGGACGAATTTGGACGCAATTGTTTGATTGCCAGGCGGTTGGTCCAGCGCGGCGTTCGCTTCGTGCAGCTTTACTCCGGCGGTGGCCACCTGGAAGACACCTGGGACGCGCATGAGAGCATTGAAAAGAATCATGGCAAACATGGAGCTGAAGTTGACCAGCCAATTGCCGCCTTGTTGACTGACCTGGAGCAACGAGGGTTATTGGAAGAAACTCTGATCATTTGGGGCGGCGAGTTTGGTCGGATGCCGTTTAGCGAAGGCAAAGATGCTCCCGGTCGCAACCACAATCCCTATGGATTCAGCATGTGGATGGCCGGGGGCGGAGTCAAAGGAGGTATGACTTATGGCGAGACCGACGAATTTGGCTTCGAGGCTGTCGTGGACCAGACGCACGTGCATGACATCCACGCAACCATTCTGCATCTGATGGGCTTGGATCACGAGCGGCTGACGTACTTTCACCAGGGGCGCGAAGAAAGTTTGACGGACGTCCACGGTCGCGTCGTTGCTGGCATTCTGGCTTGAGTCACGGTAGTTGCAGGCATGAACGTTTTGATTGGTCACAACA
>JBFJVZ010000244.1:0-11760 GCA_041623895.1 Pirellulaceae bacterium
CCCTTCGGGCCGCTGGCGGCTATTGGGGTCTGACCCCTGTTCGCTCGTTACCCACAAGTTCAACGTGGAAGCACCACTGGGTTTCGTATTAAGCAAGACATGAAGCTCTGCACGATATCATTCAAAGAATGCTGGCAGGAGGATGACGGACGCTGGTTTTCTTACGGCGGATTTCCCTTGCAAATGCGGGCCGTGGCGTCACTGTTTGATGAGATGACGTTGTTGGTCTGTCGCGGCCAGCGCCGAGCGGGTGGTCTGCCCCTGCCAGAATCTGCGAAAGTGATTCCGATGCGGACTCCCACTGGTGTGGATATTCGCCGCAAGTTTTCCGTGATCGGTCGCGCCCCTTACTATATCGGACTGATGGCAAAACACATTCGCCGGGCTGATGCGGTTCACGTTCCGCTGCCGGGCGATTTGCCTTTGATCGCCATGTGCGTTTCGCTGGTGATGCGCAAGCGGTTATTGGCAAGGTATGGTGGCTCTTGGCATGCGACAAATTCTCAAACGACAGCCATGAACCGGTTTACCAAGGCGTGCATGCGGCGGTTCGCTGGCGGCCGAAATGTGATGTTGGCAACGGGCGAAGGCGAAGCCCCGCCAGCCGATCGCATGCAATGGATTTTTTCCACTGCGCTCTCCAAAGCCCAGGTCAGCTCCATGAAGGCTTCCCTGGACCGCGGCCTAAGCGATCCGCCGCGGCTCGTGTACATCGGACGACTTTCACCTGAAAAGGGAGTAATCGTTCTCTTGCAGGCCTTGAGCATCTTGCGAAAACAGGGCGCCAACCACTTGCCGCAGCTGACAATCATTGGCGATGGAGTCGAACGTGGCCGGCTGACCAGTTTCGTCCAACAGTCTGGCTGTGGCGACCTGGTGGAGTTTGCGGGACAAGTTCCGCACGGTGAACTTACGGCATATCTCGCCCGCGCCGACATCTGCGTACAACCGTCGTTGACAGAAGGGTTCAGCAAAGCGTGGCTGGATGCGATGGTACATGGGCTGCCCGTGATTGCATCTGACGTCGGCGCGGCTGCAGATGTGATCGGGCGAAATGGTGAACGCGGCTGGATCTTGCTTCCGCGGGACAGCGAATTACTTGCAGCCACAATCAACCGTATTTTGAACGAACCGATCGACTGGCCCTGCTTGAGACATGCGTGCCGCGACTATGTCGCCTCACGGACATTAGAGAATTGGGCACGATCCATTGGAGAAATCTGTGCACGGCAATGGAACGTCACCTTGGCGGATGGAAAACTGCTGCAGACCAAAACCACGCCGGACGTCGCATTCAGAACTTGACGTTTTGTTCTGGTAAATAAGAACGGTTCAAGTTGATTTGTGCGCAGAAGCCCTCCCCGGCCGTTTAAACGTCCGACCCTGCCGGAGGCAGGGTATTGCCATTTCTTGCAAACAAACGACCTAAAAGCTGCACGACCTCCAAGCGGGAGGGTGAAGCTAAAAGCGCAACTTCAAAACTAGCACTTCGGTTACCATCAGCACCCAAATGTCGCGGCTATTGAATGAATCAACAGGCCGTTAACGTCCGATCACGAACGTTCTACTTTCGTCAATACGCGCCGCTCGCGACTGAGATTTTATTTGACGCTCTGGCAAAACAAAGCTTGCTATTTGGGATGGGCATACGAGGATATGGTGAGCCCTTTGCCAAGCTGTTTCAGGTGGCTGGCTGGCGACTGTTTTCAATACCGTTCTACTTTCGTATTTGTCACCCATTCCGTTTTCGCCGTAGGATCAGCTTTCTGCGGCGATCATTTACGAAGCGACTTGTTCTCGACCTGGCAGCATTCACGGGGTTGGCCTGGTCGGGAGCAAGCTCGCTTCAGTTTTTGCGCACGGTCGTTCATCAATCGCCGAGGCAAAGACGGTCGTGAATGCGGCGACGGGGACGGCTCGGTGGATTTGTGAGCGGAATGCTGTAGCGGGCACAGCATAGCCAGCACCCATGTTATTTAATTCATTCGCTTTCGCGATTTTCCTGCCAATCGTATTTCTTTGCTATTGGCAACTGCAATGCAGATCGCTGCGCGGGCAGAATCTGTTGCTGTTGGCCGCGAGTTATCTGTTCTACAGTTGGTGGGATTGGCGGTTTCTCGGGCTGATCGTGGTCAGTTCGGCGGTGGATTACCTGGTTGGCGTCGGGTTGGGGGCGACTTCGCACCAACATCGCCGCAAAGCACTGTTGTGGACCAGCGTCCTGGTGAACATCGGGATTCTCGGGTTCTTCAAGTACTTCGGGTTCTTCATCGATTCCTTTGCCCAGTTGTTGGAAAGTGTCGGTGTGGGGGCCAATCTGCCGACGCTAAGGATCATCTTGCCGGTCGGCATTTCCTTTTACACATTCCAATCGCTCAGTTACACGATTGACGTTTATCGACGGCAGTTGCAGCCGACACGTGACGTGCTGGCATTTTTTGCCTACGTCAGTTTCTTTCCCCAGTTGGTTGCTGGGCCGATCGAGCGTGCGTCGTCGCTGTTACCTCAGTTTTTCAAGGTGCGGCACTTTGACAGCGAACTGGCTAAGGACGGATTGCGACAGATCTTGTGGGGGTTGGTAAAGAAGATCGTGATCGCCGACAACCTGGCGGGAATGGTCGAAAGTATTTTCGCCAACTACCAAGACTTTGGCGGAAGCACTCTGTTTCTGGGAGTCGTGTTCTTTGCGATTCAGATTTATTGTGACTTCAGCGGCTATTCCGACATCGCGATTGGGACGGCGCGGTTGTTCGGATTCGAGCTGATGAGGAACTTTGCCTATCCGTATTTTTCTCGCGACATCGGCGAATTCTGGCGACGCTGGCACATTTCGCTTTCAACTTGGTTTCGCGATTACGTTTATATTCCGCTGGGCGGTAGCCGTGGAGTGTCTCGCGGCAGACACTTTGCCGTTCTATTGATTACTTTTACGATCTCCGGATTCTGGCACGGCGCGAATTGGACATTCGTTATCTGGGGGCTTCTGAATGGACTGTTCTACCTGCCACTGGTGATCACCAATCGGCACAAACGATACAGTGAAGTGGTGGCGAAGGGAAAATGGTTGCCCAACCTTCGTGAAACGATTCAAATCGCCGTCACATTTGCGCTTACGCTCATCGCCTGGGTGTTTTTTCGCGCCGATTCGCTCTCGCACGCGATCGGTTACCTGACACACATGGCAACCACAAGCTGGACGCCGACTCAGTGGCGCAGCGGAATCCCCTACGTTGTTGCCTTACTGCTGATTGAATGGATACAAAGGGAGAAACCGCACGCCTTAGCGATCGGATCTTCGCCGCTGGTCGTCCGCTGGGCAGTTTATTATTCGGTGGTCGCCATTCTGTTTTTCTATGGGAATACCGGTCACGTTTCGTTCATCTATTTTCAGTTCTGAGATGGATAAGCGGATCGACGACGAGAAAAGCCGAGACGTAGCCAAAGCAAGGTCGTTTCTGCTGCGGGTCAGCGTCTTCATGGCACCCGTTGCCCTGTTGTTTCTGATCGGCGAAATGCTGTTATGGAACTTAGGTGAGAATCAGCCGGTGGCGCATGTCGCTGCCAAGCAATTGCAGTCAACGAAACCGACGTTGTATAGCCGCAACTTGATGTCGCAACAATTCGGCATCTACAAGCTGGCAGGAATCCAGTTGCGAAGTCCCGAAATACTGGTCGTCGGAAGCTCGCGCGTGATGCAGTTCCGTGACTTCATGTTCACGCCGCTGGAGAGATCGTTTTATAACGCCGGCGGCATCATTCAAGGTATTTACGACATCGAATCGCTCGCCGCTTTAATTGCTGAGGGCAAAATTGCGGCGCCTCGGCTGCTAGTCATCGGTATCGATCCATGGTGGCTCCGAAGCGATGATAGTCAGCAGGCTGCTGGTATATTCGATTCAGATGACGCCTACAATTTCGCCGGCCATGTCAAGGCACTGAGGAGCCTTGTTCGTAGAAGCCTAAGCGGTGAGTTGGCCGAAGCGCTGCGACGAAAACGCCAGTCAAGATTTGGCGATAACAAGCTTGGCCTTGCTGCGATCCATTCTGACAGTGGATTCCGCAATGATGGTTCTCGGCAATATGCTCGCGAAATCGTGGCAAGTTTTGCAGAGATTGAATTCATCGATCGAGAAGATCCACCCGTGATCGATCGAATCCGTGGGCGCATCTACCAGTTTGCGATTCCGACGGTAATCGACGATGCCCGAGTTTCGATTCTGCTGGCGGCAATCGGTAGGCTTGTTGCCTCCGGAGTTGAGGTCTGGGCTGTGATGCCGCCGTTTGCCGAAGAATCCTTGGCAGCAATTCGAGGCGATGCGGAATTGGATCAGTTTTGGAACGACTATGAAACTTTGTTCCCAATGCTCAGTCAGCAAGGAGCGAACACGATTTCCATGGACCAGCTTGGGGTGCACCGAATGGCAGACGAGTACATGATCGACGGATTCCATCCTGGCGAAGTTTATTGTGCTCATTTTGTTTTGGCGATGATCGAACAGGCAGCCGATGATTCGTTACTGAAGCGAATTGATGCTCGGAAATTGAGGCAGCGAATCGAATCTGCCGAACTGCCGCTTGCGTTTGGTGCGGTAACTGATTGAGAACGCAGCCGCTAAATGAACAACGATCGCGAATTGTACTTGGAATACCGCAGTCGCTTTGTTTGCGATCTGCTCAAGTATCATGGGCGGACCAAGGTTGACAGCATTGCGGACTTCGGTTGTGGCGACGGTCGGCTGTTGGCGGCGCTGACGGAAAAGCTTGGCGCGGCGCATGCAATCGGGGTCGACCTTGACGCCGACCCGAACCGTTCCAGTGCAAGGATCCGATATCACCGAGCAAACTTTCTGGACTTTACACCGGATGAGCGCTGCGAACTGGTCACGTCGATTCAAGTCTTCGAGCACGTTCATGAACCGTGGCTCAATAGATACTTCGATGCTCTTAAGCGAGCCTGCAAACCAGGTGGAATGATTCTGATCAGCACGCCTAACCGCTGGCGACCGAGTAATCTGGTTCGCGTTGCCACGCTTCGGCGACCGGCGATGATGTATCCCAATCCTGGGATTCCCGGCGAGGAGTTTTTGGGACACCATCGCGAATCTTCTTATCGTGAAATGGCAGCGTATCTTGATCGCCATTTCTCTTCGCCGGAGTGGCGATTTCAGGTCGCCAGAACCGCTCCGCGAAGCACGGGCTCGCTGGGCGTTTGGATGATCAACCTGGCCATCTATTGTGGGCTTTGGTTGGTTTGGCGACCGCTGTGCGTTTCCGCTTCGCACGATCACTATGCGGTCATTCTGAGACGCTGATAACCTGGCTGAGCCTGCCGCTCAGCAATACCAGGCCACCGCTGGCCGAGATTGGCGAAGTCAAGCCACCCACACCGCCGGAGGTTCGCTCTCTCGGGATGGGCAACACCGCTGCCAATTCTTAAGCGGTGAGAGCAGGAGAAGATGGCTTGCCCAAAAGACTCCCATTTTGGAAAAATGCCGGTCTGAGATAGACTACTAGCACATTTCTACTGGGAGCAGAATCCTGACGCGTAAATCGACTGGTGCAAAGCGAAAGAATCGGACGCAGAAGGTTGGCGACCGGAAAGAGCATCAACGGGAAGAACAGCCTGCCGGCCCACCAGTTGACTGCGCTGAGGAGCAAACCGTGGCGACCGAGAATCCCCGTTCGACCCTCGAGCCAGCGTCACCGGCGACAACTAAGCCGGGTCAAGTGCTCGCCAAGAAAGTTAGCTATGGTCTGATGCGACTTAACTCGCGAAGAAGGCTTCGCAAGTTTTTCAAATGGCTAATCTATTTGCTTGTGATTGCAGGCCTGTTGTCCGCGCTGTGGTACTTCTTTGGCGACCGTTTCCCGTCGGAGTTGTTGCGAGGATATTGGAACGACATCATTGACAAGCTCTTTCCTGAGGAGCCGGCTCCGCCACGCTACGGGTCAGCTCAGTGATCGCGGGCCGCCTGATTTTGTCTTGAAAGGGGGCTGACCCTCTCCGGGCACGCCGATATTTTCCTGAAAGAACCAGTGCCCTGTAAAAGGTCAGACCTTCTTATAGACAACGCCTTGTCAACGACGAGGCCCGTTCCCCGATGAATAGAAATGGCTGTAATTACCATAAACAGCGGGGACAGCAGCGGCTCCGATGCCCGTGGTGCCACGTTCACGCAGCTGCTCCGTAACAATCCGGGCAACGGCTTGTTCGCTGATCAGCGTTTGACGTTGACCTGGACGATAGGTTTCTTGCGAACGTGTCAAGAAGTCCCGGTACGCCGTTGCCGGTCGTACATAGGAGTAATAATTTGGAATCCCAGTCAGATTAACCTGGCGATAGAGCAAGTAGGGGCTAAATGTCGGCCGCGCGGGATAAAAATGAGCTGGCCGTTGTGCCTCAGCTTGCTGAGCTAGCAATGCCATCATTAAGCCCGCGGCAACGAACAAGAGTTTTCTTCCGCGGCTGATTGTTTGACTAGTTTTCATCCTATATTTCTCCATTTGCCGACGAGGTCTCGGCGATGCCTTGATAGGTCCAATGGGATTTCAATGGAACGCTGACCTAGCTATCGACCAACTCTGGTAACTCTCATCGCCCACAAACCTGGGCAAGGGCGCATCACGCTGCAGTCGTAACCATTATACCGGTTAGCGGAAAAGTTGGGGGCCGGAAGGCCTGAATTTGGCGCGTAATCGACACAGTTTAACTGACTGGATCGAACGGCAGCACCTGCAACACCCGAGTGTTCCGAATGACTGGTAGGTCCGCCAGAAAAGACAGATGAGGAGTAAGCATTTCGTCACATCCCGCATGATCCCTGCGACGATAACGACAGCAGCTTCACTCGCGTTGCATTTCGGATAACCAACGGCATCGCAATCCTGGCTAGGATCAGTATGTCCGTTGAATCTGGCAACAAGAGTTTGGATATGTCGTGTCTTCAATCCGATCAGCTTAGTTGTGCGGATTGAAAAGACGAACATGTCCAAAGAGCAGATGGATTTGTGCGTAGCCACGGATTTGGCAGCACTGATCCAAACTAGCGCACTGTAACGGCGGCAAGGACGCAGCCGGGTGCATTTGAAGGCTCACTATTGACTCATGGATGAGACAAATGCTTGTTACCAAAGCAACATACTCTCGCGCGCTGTCGATTCTTTTCGCCGCGTTTGTCATCTGCAGTGTCGGATGTCAAAGCATGCGTAAGAAGAAGGCGAGTGAACCGGTCACAGTTGTGCCGGCAAAACTCGCCGCCATGCCGCGTGAACTTTCCAAGACGGTTTTGCCCGAGTATGTAATTGAGCCGCCAGATATCTTGGCAATCGAAACCATACACGCGGTACCTAAGTCACCGTACCGTCTCAAGACCCTGGATGTACTTTCCATTCGCGCTCTGGGGACGCTGCCCGAGTCGCCGATTGGTGGAAGCTACGCGATTGAGCCGGGCGGTGCCATTAATTTGGGCGCACCTTACGGCGTCGTGCCCGTGGCAGGTTTGACCTTGGCCGAAGCTCAAGAAGCGGTCGAAAAACACCTGACGCAGTTTTTGAAAGAGCCGGAAGTCGCTGTCGCTTTGGCTGAATTGGGCGCTTCGCAACGCCTGGTCGGTGAATACCTGGTAGGTCCGGACGGAACCGTGACTCTAGGCAGCTACGGAAGCGTTTCGGTTGTCGGCCTGACGCTCGCTGATGCAAAAACCGCTATTGAGCAACACTTGACTCAGTTCTTGGAAGATCCAATCGTCTCCATCAACGTGTTTGCTTACAACAGCAAGAACTATTACATCGTTTTACAAGGTGCGGAATTGGGCGATGCCGTGTATCGATTCCCGGTCACCGGAAACGATACCGTCTTGGATGCGATCTCACAAATCAATGGGCTGGAACAGGTCTCGTCCAAAAAGATGTGGATCGCCCGCCCCACCAACGATCCGTGCAAGTGTCAAGTCTTGCCAGTGGACTGGCAAGCAGTGACGCAGTGCGGCTCTGCGGGCACTAACTTTCAGTTGATGCCGGGCGACCGCTTGTTCGTTTCCGAAGACAAACTGATTGCCATGGACAACAAGCTCGCCAAGATGTTCGCGCCACTGGAACGCATGATGGGCTTCTCACTCTTGTCCGTCGGCACTGCCACCAGGTTCAGCGGACGCGTACTCAAGGGTGGCGGAAACCCTCAAGCTGTGGGCGGATTGTAATGTTAACAGCACGACCGGAAATCGTTTTGATTTAGCGCTGCAGCCCGTAATGCTGCGTCAACCCCCAACCAACTTATTGCGTTCTTGAGATTACCCATGAGACCGTCGCAAATCATGCAACAGCACACCGACAAACGAAGTTCATGGACTTCGACGACTGTCGCCGCACTGGTTTTGTTGCTCGCCGGCAACTTCGGCTGTGTGCACTGGAAACATCATCTCCGCGAGCACTGCATCATCGGGGATCTTGTGCAACGACACCAAGGCGATTACTACCACTGTTCGCATTGCGGCAAGATCATTCCGGGCGAGGGCTTCGGTAGCTGCCCTCACTGCGCTGAAGTACCATCGTTCCACGGTTATGAGCCGACGTGTTGGCGACAATTCCCGCAAGGTTGGGGGTGCCAGCCGGAACATGCATCGCAATCGGAATTGGCACAAGAGGGGATGCTGGAGACGGAGCACGAAGTGGAGGTCATCGAAAGCGTTGCCCCCGCAGCTGATCCAGTGCCCGAAACGGAAATCCGCAGTAGTGGTGATGTGGATGCCGATTCGGCCAGCAGACCTACGCTGCCTGCGTTGAAAGATCCAACGCCATTCACGGTGAAAGCGTCGCAAAAACCGGCCGAGAAGCCCTCGACACCAGCCAAGGCTCAGCCGGCACCGATTGCCGCCGCGAAGTCGACCGCACCCACAAAAACCAAGCCGGCCCCTGCCGTCACCACCGCCAAGGCTGCCAAACAGCCGGCTGCCCGGTCCAGCAGACCCGGTGCCGCAAAACCCAACTCCGACACGGTTAGTAAAGCGGCAAGTCCGAGCAGCGAGCCGAATGCTGCAGCAGTTGCGAATAAGCCCGGAACGCAAGTCGATGCCGAAAAGCCTATAGCGGCAAAGGCAGCGATGCCCTTGAGCGTCAAAACGCTGGCGGCAGCGACAAAAGCAGCAGAGCCCGCTCGCAAACGTGCCGTTATCACAAAGCCGAAAACTTCCGTGCTAGCGCCTGACAGACAGCCGACAGCTGGGAAAACTCAGCCGCTCGTCGTACCCAAAACGAAGCGCGTCCCCGTCGTCGCCAACACGAACCAACCCAGCCCCACCGGACCGATTCAATCGGCGGATGGGCCGATTGCTTCCGCAAAGACAAGTCGGGCCAAGTCGCCAAAGGCGCGTCAGGAAAAGGTCGCCGCGGAGGTGCCCGACTACGTCCGTTCGCAACGCGCCCCGGCAATGCCTGAACGCGCATCGGCTGCGGTACGAACTTCGGCACCAGTTGGGCCGATCGTCCGGCACAAGCCAGCATCTCGGCTGCAAAAAACTCCTCAAGCTACGGAAAGAAGAGTCGTTGCAGAGCGTCCTGCCAGTGAACAAGCGGTGAAAGCAGACAAGCCGACCTCGATTGCTGCCCAGATCAGTGCCTCGATTGGCTCTCAGATCAGTGCCGCGCGTAAAACGACGATCGCACCACGATCCATGACAAAAGCACCGATGGTTTCAAGGGTACCGCTTCCAAACAAGACCAGGCAACTTGAGCAACCGCCAACTGTGCGGAAGCCGACCGTATCTGAGCCGGCAGCGGAACCCAAGCTGTTAGTCGATACGCCCAAGGTCGCTAACGACATGGGAGCAGCGAAGACTTCCGCCGCCGCCGCTCAATCAAGTCAAAAACGAGTTGCACAACCGCTGAGAAAGATTTTGCCTCGCGATGAGCAAGGTCCGATCCCCATTCGTAAAGTGAAGTTGATCATCGATGCGGAAGCGGAAGATCAGATCTACTCACTGTCTGACCAACATCCGAGACTCGAGCGTCAAAACACGCCGCGGCCAACGGTTTCCAGTAAACCAACGGTGCTGAAGATCCCAACTCCACCAGCTGATGTGGAGGGCAAGACCTACACTTTCTCGGATCAGCATCCAAAGCCGGTGCGTCGTATTCCGGCAAAGCGGCCGGCTGTTGGATGGCAATCGCAGCCGAAGGTTGACGATCGCAAGGAAGCCGATCAATACTTTCCCGCGCCGGTGCGGCGGATTCAGTTGACGCGCTACCAAAGCAATCACTGAGTGATTTGGATTGCCGAGCTACGATTCAACGGATTCAATCCACTCGATCCACTCTGGAATATCATCGTCGCTCAGCACGGGAGTCGGCAGTGATGCCAGCGTGAGGCTGCCGTGTTGGCCAGGTGTCTGCGCTCTGACCGAGAGCATGCCATTGACGTTGATTTCAAAGCCAATCATTCGAGTTCGGCTTAAGGGATTATTTTTGTCAGTAACTTCAAATTCGTAGCGGCCCAACGAATGCCAATCGTCACTCTGAATGCCGGAACTTTCCACCAGCGACAGCGTCATTGAGGGTCGGTTCTTGCCGACCGTTAATCGACGATTGGTTCGCGCCGGGATGACGGTGCCACGGGGAATGATCGGCAGAATCCGGTTGCGGCCGCGGACGTCTTCAACAACAATCCCGATCGATTGATTGGTCACGCATAGCGGCGGAGCGGTCAATCCGCTGCGTCCCGGCAGCTCAGCGGCCAGGCAAGCTGCGGCCCCGCGGGCGACACTCGTGCGCTCAAGATTCTCCAACTCCAGGCTGTCCGGAAATCCCTTCATCAGGTGCTGGCGAACCTCGGCCATTCTCACCAGCGGCCCCAGCGTAACACAGCGATCGACCTGATGGCGCGAGACGCCAGCCTGGTTGAGGGCGAGATCGATGCTGCGTTCGACTCCGTCGACTAGATCTTTGACCTGAGCGAGCCAGTCGGCGCGCTGGATCACGACTTGCTTATTCGCACGCTCATGTTCGATGGTGATTTTCGCCGATGGCAGCAGCAATAGCGCATTCATCGCGCGTTCACATGCAACTTGCAAATTGGACGCTGTCTTCAGCGATGCACGTGGATCAAATTGATGTTGTTGCTTGAATGCCGCCCCCGCCATTTCGGCCAGCCGGGACAGCCAGGCAATCGATCCGATGTGCCAATGCCCCGCCGTTCCCAGTTGTTCGAGCTGCCCTGAGGTGTGTTTCATCACGGCAACTTCGCACGCCTGACCGGTCAGACCGATGAACAGAATCGTGCTCTCTGGTTCGTCTTCCAGGCGAATGTCCTGTTGATCGATGGGATCTACCAGCGGATCCAAAAGAGTTGATTGAACAGCGGCCACACCGCGGTCAACCAAACGCACTGATTTCAAGCCGGCCATTCGGGCTGCTTGTAATATACTTTTGCGGTGCAATTGGTCATAACTTGCTGGCACCGCGACGGCGATCGCGTCCGGCGGAGACTTTCGTTTCCAAGCGTTCTTGAGCGCCCGCCGCATCAACAAAGCCAACAAAACTTCCGGCGGGCATTTACGTCCACAAATCTCCCGCTCGACCAGATTTTTGCCGATGTACATTGGCAAACAATACAAGCACTGCTTGGGGTTCTCCAGGCGAATCTGCGTCGCCTGTTTGTCAAAAAACAACTGCTTGCCATCGCTGGCGATCATGGTACGAAACAGAGTGTTGTCATCCCCGCTGCCGGCGCTGAGCAATTTTATCTCACCCGTCGGCGCCGCCTCGGCG
>JBFJVZ010000245.1:0-11698 GCA_041623895.1 Pirellulaceae bacterium
GCCTGGGGTCAGGATTGCTCGTCTCTAGCGAGCATTCCGCAGCCCCAGGAATCGCCGCGGGGAACGTATGCTGCCGGTCGTTTTCCTGGGGTTACACCAACTTCGCTGTCGCTCGTTGGTTCACCCCAGGCTTTACGCTTTCGCTGCTCCGCAGCTTATTGGATGCGAACCTGTTCTTTGGGGGGCGGTCCAGTTTTACGCTTCCACCGCTATCTTATTTCATGATTATTGAGCAGCAGCTCCTAACTAAGCCGGACACTCTCCAAGTCCTGGCCTACGAGATATCTGAAAATGGTCTAGCGGAAATCCGCAGCTCATCAGTAACTTACGATCGCACCGATGTGCACGCGATGACGAGGTTGCCTCGGCTGCAAAGGCGGCAAGTCCGCTAGCGCCCAGCCATAATCGGCTCGCACAGAGAATCGCCGCTGCAACGTGTAGCGACAGCCGATTCCTACACTCTGCAGATCCGCATCCGGTACTTCGATCGGCAACGGAGAATGCAGGTAGGCGGCTCCAAAATCGTAAAAGACGTGTGCCGTGAATTCGTCTTCCAGGCAGCCAAACGCATCGGACAGACCGTAACGGTAGCCAAGCCCCAGTGGCGTCGGCTTGGTTCGCAATTCGCAATTGACGAACAGTCCTGAGTCGCCCAAAACAGAATTGATGTCGTATCCGCGAACGGAGTTGTATCCGCCTATCCCCAGCTGTTCTGTTGGCAACAGATTGCCTTCGGCCAACTGGCCCGTGATCCGCCCCATCAATTCAAGGTTCGAAGGCAGCCACCAACGGCGTTCATAGTAAGCTCTTGAGTAAAAGTAGTTAGCGGTTGCAAGAGGGCGAATTCGCTGAAAATCGCGGTTGTTGTTGTGTCCGGAGAGATGCCCGGGACTCATGTAGGCGTCGATTCCGGCAAACCATGAACCGCTGTCTTCGTATTTCTTGCCGTGATAGCCGAGCAGGAATTGATCGATGTCACCATCGCTATCCAGTACCGTGACATTGCCGAATCTTAGTCCCGTATTGATTCGCTTGAAATCGAATCCGGCGGTAAGCCCATGCTCGTAGCCACAGATCGGAGTCAGTTCGCGATACCAGCGTGAAAGGAATTGCCAGATCTTGCCTTCATTGGCGAACAGAAATCCAGGAAGCGGCGCACTGAACTCTGCGTGGCTGGCATAGATCGTCCAGATGTCGCGATTCCGCAGGGCCGTGGAATAGTATCCGGAATGTGCGGTAAAAGTATCGAAATCACTGCTGGCGGTGTACTGATATCCGGCCTGATCGTCTTTGTTAAAGGCGTTGTACCAGTTGACTCCGTATAGCGTTCGCTCCAAGCCGGTGGTCTGATTTCCGGTGTCCTCGTACCCGCTGTAAACTCGAATGGGCCGCTTATCTCGCACGTTGAAGGTGACGTCCGTCTGACCTCTGTCTTCGCCGGCGCTCAATTCGATATCCACCAGACGGAAGGGATTGCGATAAAGCCACCGCTGTTCGCGGAGCAGCACCGATTCATAAAGGGGGCAGCCCGGGCAAAGCTTAATTTGATCGCGTAGATTCTGTGCATCGAAGTAACACGGACCCTTGACGCAGATTTTCCCGATCCGTGCCTCCGTGACAACAATTTGCACGACGCCGCCCGTGATTTCCTGATTGGCCGGGATACTCACGTCGACAACGGGCTGATTATGTCGGCGATAGTACAGAATGATTTCGCGAACAAGTTCGTTCAGCCGCCGGATGCTTACCGGCTTGCCAAGGTGCGACGAGGCAAGTTTGTAAAACTCAACCGAATGCAACAGCTTGGAATCTGCTCGTACACTTACATCCTGGACCGCATCGGGACTTTCGACCACTTGATCAGGATGGTCCAGGATGATCAGTCCGTTCAGTTTTTGGACAAGGAATTGGGGATCACCCGTAGCTTCGTCTGGCTTATCCGGAAAGGGAGTCGCGTTCTCCGGACCTTCGGGCAATCGCGGCAGGTAGCGGTAACGGTCGTAGTTGTGGTATTGCTGGAATCCCGGAGTGAGATCCTGCGCCGCGAGCATCGACTGCATCAACAGTACGACCAGGCTTGCAGCCCACAGCTGTGGGATCCATAGCATCTTCATAACGATTATTCCTTCAATCACGTAACGACCGTCCTTGGTCGATAGGCGTCTTGCGCCCATAACAGTGATCGGACTGCATGTGCTCTTCGTACAGCTCATGCACTGTGGTTCTCTTTCTGTGGCGTCCAAGGATTGTTTCAGTGCTGCGGATGATGCGGGGCGCCGGGGCAGTCTGAGCGGCAAAACCGAGCGGACCTGCACGGTTTGGCCCTCACAGGCAGTACGACTGTCACGAGCGGTTGTGCTACTGCCTCCGAAATTGCGACCTTTGTGGCGTTGTGTCACTGCCGCTGACCACGGTTTGGCAACTGCCGGCTAGGAAGAAGTCCGCGAAACTGCCGGTTTTTCTGGCTTGCGAAAGCTAGAACGTGTGCATCTTTCAGGTGGCGGAAGTCGGAAAACTTCCCCTGAGTGTGGGTTGGAATTCTTCCGGATTTCGCACCATGAGCCCGCTACTGGATTGGCGAAAATGCCGTTGATCTCACTGCTCGTGGATCGGTCTGCCAGGTGGCGGCAAGGGTGGTTGACGCCAATTCCAGTTGCTTCGGTAGTGGATGTCCAACCAGGGGGTCGGAATTCTTTTGCCGCCATCGCGCTTTGAGATCAGCAGTGCATCAAGAGCACCGCTTGACAGCAGAGTACGTTCAACGGGCCAGGCGGGCTTGCCGGTCTGCATCATCTTTTCGATATCCATCAGCATCCAACTGAAGTGCATGAACGGCCGGACCTCTTGAGTCCAGAAGACGGCCGACTCGGTCTTGCCGCTGGTTTCGTACTGCCACGCAGCGGCCCATTCGATCACCGCGTAATCCAGGGAAAAAACGCACGCCCGCAAGCCGTCCATGTAGTCGATGATTAGCAGATCGGGATTCCTGGCGAGGTCTTCGATGTTTTGTCCCGCTGGAATCGGTTTTTCTTTGAGACGACCGAGTGCCTCGTCAAGCAGTCTTCGGTCATAAACACCTTGGTCGCCCGCCGCCCACACCGCATCACCGCTCAGGCATTGCACGGAGCGGATTCCCGTTTCACCGCCGAACCGACGTTCGGCCAGTGCTTGAACGATTTCAACGGCGTGGAAGCCGTACGAATCCAGACGATGGTGTGAGGTCACGACGATTTGCTTCAGTTTCTCACCGCGACGCACATCGACCGGTGGATATCGCCAAGTGCCGAGCAGCGAAGATCCTGCCATCATCGGAATCTTCATATCACGGGCCGTATCATAAATCCACTTGGCGTCCTGCCAATTGTCGGCAAGGTGCTTGTCGTGAAAGACCGGGACGACCTTTGCCGAACGACGGAACGTGTCCACGATTTCGGCGAACATGCGTCGTTTGGGAAACTGGAATTGTCCTGTGTCGGACTCCGGGTAATCGCCGTGCTCGGCGACCAGCAAAACGCCATCAACGGCGAGCGTGTCGCCATCGAGCGTCAGGGCGTCATGAATCGTGTTGGAATTACGTATTCCGTGCTCGGCAGCAAATTTGCGGCTGAGGTCATTGCTCGGAACCTGATCTGTGTGGACGGACGCAAGTTTCATTGGCGGTGTGCTGCCCGTACCGTTCATTCGATCAGTCTTCAGCAGCCGCGTGAAAAACATATCGGCGTGCGAGTTATGCCGGTATTCGGTCGTCAGCCCGGCGACGCGTGGAATCCGAACGGCATGCAAGGTGAAGGGATAAAGCGTGGTCAGATAAACCGTGCCGTCGCTGGCGGCGCAAATGCCCATGATCACGTATCGCGGAAGCAACTTGTCATCGCTGAGCCGGTAAACGCCATGATGCCACTTCTTGGTTTTTCCGTCGGCGTCGGTGAACCTGGCATAGTCGGGGTTGCCGATGGCGATCGGACCGTGGTCGATCGGTATTTGACTGCCGGGTCGCCAACTCACCAGGTGCAGAAACTGACCTCGACCCGTAAACGTGGCGGCAACACCGGCCCAAACCGTGCCGTCGGGAGCAACACACATCGCCCGGCAGTCGGTCTTTTGCGCCCCTGGAATCAGCGGTCCAAGACTTCGTCCCGGGAGTGTCTGAGCCTCGCTGCTCAAGTCGTACGCATACAGCTGATTGCCGCTCATGGCGACCGCGTACAACGTCTTGCGGTCGCGAGAAATCTCCCAGTTGATCGGATGGCTGTTCGGATCGGCAAGCAAAGACTCTGCTGTTGGCGGCTCAGAGTCGATGGTCTGATTGAGTCGGGCCAGTTTGTCGGTGCGCGGATTGTAACGGGCGATCTCTCCGCCAAGAACAGGGTGGTAAGCTCGACCTAGCCAGTCGACGACAATGAACGCGTACATGTGCCGACAATCCATCAGCTCGCGATACTCGCCCGACTTCAGATCCAACTTCATGAAGTGCGTGCTTTCGATCGGCCGCGCGTCGTCACAGGTCGAGATGTAAGCGACACCGCGAGATTCATCCGGTGTGATGCTGATGATACCGTGGTGCTTGACCGGAATATCGTACACGCGGGTCGTGCCGGTTGCCGGATCGAACACCATCGGATGGCCGCCCGGATAATCTGTTCGTTGCTCGCCTTCGGTCGGGTAACCCTGTTTGGTGGCCAAATAAATACGGCCACTTTTGCCGACGTTGTTGCGGGTGTGAAACTTGGCTTGAGCGGCAAAGCCCCTGCGGTCAATCCCGATTTCCTTTTCAGCGTCGACGACAGCTTTGAATTGCTGTGTGGCTGGATTGAACTCCACGAGGTAGGCATTGTCGCCGTATTTCGCCGTGCCGATGTAGATGCGTTTGTTTGTGCCTTCGACGATCGAAAAGTAACCGCTTTCTTCGCTCGTCCAATGCGGGGGAATTCGGTGCGCCTTTGACCAAACGAAGTGCTGAAACGTCGTCTCGGCATCGTCCGCGGCGGACAACGTGATTGCCAGAGAAAACATCGCGATCAGAAACGTTATCACGCCGATGATTAATGTCCGTTGGTTGCTGATCACTTCAAAGACTCCAACCAGGACAGCAGGTCAGCTGCTTGTTGGGCGGTCAGGTCGCGGAGCAGACGATCTGGCATCAACGAGGTGCGCTGCGGAAACACGCCTTCGATCTCGGCCGTGTCAAACCGAAGCTCACGATTCTGGGTGTCTCGAATCACGATCTCATCGTCTGTCTTTCGGACCAGTAGACCGCTGACGACTTTGCCGTCGCTGGTTTCGATCAACCACGCAGCGTACTTTGGGTCGATTGTCTTGGACGGTTCCAGGAGGCTCTCCAACAGTTTTGCCCGATCGAGTCGCTTGGCAATCTCGGTCAGATCCGGACCTAGCGGTTTACCCAGCTCGCCGACTCGATGACAGTGACGACACTGAATTCCTTCGGCGTTAAAAAACAGTTCTTTGCCCCGAGTCGGATCGCCGGCAAGCTGCAGCAGCTTCTCCGCATCGATGGAATCGCCCAACCGCTCGATTTTCTGATCATCGGGCAGCAAGGACTCAAACAGATCGCGGACTGCGATATTGTCGTGCTTGGCGGCGGTGTTGTTGACGAGTGAGACGATGGTTGGCGGCAAGCGTCCATCGCGTTCTGCGTCGGCCAGCGCAATGGCACCGCGCGGATCGGCCAGCAACTGGCCAATCAACTCTTCTCGCCGCTTTCCGCGCGTGGCGGATCGCTTCTGGGCATCCGCTGCAGCCCGTTCCTGGGCGGCGTCCATGTCAGCTTGTGTCGGGATCTCGCGTTGCTCTCCAACCGCAATTTGCCTGGCAATCTTCCAGCGGTTCATCGCTTGATTTTTCTTTTCTTCCTGCAAAGCGAGCGATTCGTCGAGCCCTATCAACTGGTCAATTTTTTCGGCGATCTCAATGTCGGGCGGAAGTTCATGAATCCAATCGCGAATCAAAGCCAATCCTTGCCGATCGATGAATTGTGAACCCAGATGCGGCATGTGGCCCGGGCCGGCTTTTGCCATCCGAAAGTAGAGCACCGACCGATGCGGATCACCGGGTGCAATGATCATGGCATCATGAATTCCAAACGTCCCTTGGGTTGGACGTGTCCCCAGGGCTTCGGTCTGGTAAATCGGTTTGTCAAACGGCACGTAAATCTTGGCCGCACCGCCGCCGTTGAAGCGATGGCAATGAGCGCAATTGACATGCAGATAAGCACGCGCACGATGATCCAGGTCGGCCGCCTGATCGTACGGATCGGACAGCCGCGGTTGTTGATCCGGCGGCAGGGGTTGTTCCACAACAGCGAAGGGGTCATTCGCTGCTACTTGCGGTGGTACGTGCCGCAAGACTCCCAGGCGGAATAACTTGTCAAGCTGGTTCAGGCTGTCATGATTCTCGCGATCGTTGCCAGTTTGAATTCCAGCGACTTCGCTGGGCCGATTCAGTTGAGCCACGTTAAAGGCCAAGCAAAACTCCGCCCATGGATTATGGCAGCGAATGCAGTCGGCGCGCGAGTGAAATCGCCACGTTTGCCTTCGCTGTCCGCCGGGCGCCGTCTTGTCGGTGATGTCAAATGTCGCCGTCGCCCCGGCTGCTTCGACCAACTCCGCATCGGTCTGCTCCGCATTCCAGCGATAGCTGTACCCGCGCCAGTCGTAACCGTTGAAATGCAGCAGCTGAGTCTCGATTTTCCGCTTAGTAGCCGGGTCGCCCAGCACGAGTTCCAGTGACAACGTTTTCATCAACACTGAGTCGGTGGGGAAGTCCATCCTCCGCCGAAACATCGAACCCGCGACAGTCTTCGATTCGTTGTGCAAGACAATGGACGCATCGCCTGGCAATCCAAGCCACCGCTCGGCCGTGGCGAGATCGGTCCACATCGGAGCGTTGATTGAAAACGGGACCACACCCCTGGTCGGCGTATGAGCGGTAAGCGAATCGAACAATCCCGTCTCGCTCAATCGACGTGGGAAGGGTGTGTTGGTATCTGTCGCGATCGGTCGTCTCGCCAGCTCGTGAATCGATCCGGTGTCATAATCAAGCAGCAACAGTTCTCCATCATTTTTTTCGGCGAAGCCGACGATGCGAACGGTGGGTTCCACAAGCTCAGTGCGCTGGCCAATGGTTTCTGCAGCGACAGAAACAGCCCAAAAACGTCGCGTCTCCCAATCACCAAAAATGTAATGTCCTTGCAGTTCCGGCAGCCGCTGTCCTCGATACACGAAACCGCCGGTGATCGACGCGGCTTCGGTATGTGGAATCTCGATGGCGGGTGGCACGATGGGCGTTGGTCCCCGTTCTCGTTCACTGTGAACCGGTTGTCGACCCTCCATCAAACTCCAGCCATAGTTATCCCCGGGCTTGACCCGATAGATCAGCTCCCATAATTCCCAACCAACATCGCCCACCCACAGCTGGCCGGTTTTCTTGTCAAAGCTCATCTTCCACGGGTTGCGCATTCCATAGGCAAAGATTTCACCCCGCGCACCTGTCATCGAAATAAACGGATTGTCAGCAGGAATCGCATAAGGACTCGTCTCGGTCGTTTCATCGACGTCGATGCGCAGCACGGCCGCCAAGAGATTACTGACGTCTTGTCCGGAGTTTCTGCCGTCGGGCGGAAAGGCAAAGCCGCCGTCTCCCGTCGAAATATAAAGCATCCCATCGTGCCCGAATTTGATGCAACCGCCGTTATGCCCTCCCTGAAGCCAGGTAATGATGACCTTTTCGCTTTCCACGAGTGCCTGAGGCGGATCGTTGCCCTCGATTTGTAACTCGACAACGCGCGTCCCGTGCGGATGCTGCCCGCGGCCGCCGTCGCGGTAACGAACCACGTAGCAAACATAACACTTGCCATTGCGAGCGAATTGCGGATGAAACGTCAGGCCATACACCGCTTCCAGGTTCACCTGATCCTGTTGGTTCAGCGACGCATTGAGTCGTGCGGTCAGCTCGGCGACGTCAAGAAACAGATCCGCCTGCCAACAATTCTGATCGTCCGGAAAGGAATAGATCTTGCCTGCTTGCTCGGCGACGAATAGTCGCTCCGTGCCCGGCGCGCCGGTCAGCACAGTCGGATGATTGAAGGCCAACAGCGGGAAAACGCGTTGCGCCTGGTATGGCAACGGCGGGTCGGGACTGCCTTGCACATGAGATGTCGTCCAAGGTGCACGTTTGGCAATTCCTGGTACTTGATCCGCGCCCGCGGCCAAACCGTGGGTCAGTAAGAACGAAACGGCCAAGGCGAGACAAAATCGCCGGTGGAAGCTAAGTGAGGACACGCCTGATTTCAAATCATGAGTTCGCATCGCCGCGGGCTCTTGTGACATTCTACTTCCGAAAGATGAGCGCATCTGCCGTTTCGCAGGCCAACGTCGCTGTCAGCCGTCCATTCCTGCGCTGCACCCTTACCGCGCCGCCACTGGCCAGACTGACGCCGCCACGCGGCATGGGAATACGGATATCGACGGAGAGACTTTGAACTGGCTTTCCAGACCAGTTAACGAGACTGATCAGACTGCCGTGCGGCGAATCAATCACGGTGGTTTCAACCAGAGGTTCATTGCAAACAATCGGCAAAATTCGATCCGCAACGGGAGCAGCAATCAGATCGGCGAGGCGGGGATCGAATCCTGTCGGCAAGAAGTGGACCATGGCGTCGTCGGTTGCGCCGCGATCGACTGGACGCTTGGGAATCGCCGGCCGGTAGTAACTAAGCGCGGGCAGGAAAGCACAATACATCGCTTTGCCCTCGCCCACCCGATGCCGCGTCACTGCAGGTGAACCATCCGAGAATGAAGAGACGACTTCTGCGCCGTCCTCAGTGACGTGACTACGGACTGCAAACACGGGAATGGCGCCATGTTCCGATTTGATTTGCGCGATCGGGTCCAGGAAGGGCAAATCTTGCTTGATCCAGATCAGCTGTTTGTTCTCTGCTGATTCGAGTTGCGTTTGCTTCACCCCCAACAACTTTCGCAACCTGTTGTTGGGCTGGTTGCGTTCATCGAACATGCCGGCACCGGCCGTGGCAAAAAGCGATCCGCCTGCTTGCACCCATGCGGCGATTTTCAGCGACGCGGCTTGCGACACGTGTGCATCGGTCAGATACAAGGTGCGATACTGTTGAAGCGTGCCATCCAGCGCATCTTCCTCGACGACAAAGTCAAGCGGGATTTGTTGGTGACGGATGGCGGTGTAAAGACCGCGTTTGGCAGCGGCCAGCGAGCCGTGGTTATCGCCCCAAATGTCTCCGGTTTCGCTGAACCACAGTGCACTGTCGGCAGCACGAACCGTTCCGTCCTGAATAATGTCCTCGAACAAACTCAATTCACGAAAGCTCTTCAGGACCTCGCGATACATGGCCGGATCATCGACGTGGTTTTCCGTGTAGGCCACGTGCACGGGGCGGAATTCGAACAGGTTGATCATTTTCATGCCATGCCCGAGGGCTCCATAAAACAATCGCCGCCACTGCTGCGGTGTGTTGTTGGGCATGTGCGGCATCACGTAATACATGATCTTGCGATCGCCGTGATGCCGATTCGCCGCACGAAATAGATCCAGGTTGATGTTGTTCATCTGAGGGGTGCCGACAGCGACCTGCCAGATATAGTCCTCGCTCCAAGGCAGAGTCATTCCGCTCTTGCGAAACGCCGAGACCCACTTGAAGACTTCCCCCAAGAACATGTGTTCCTGCGGATAGTGCGGCGAGTAGTTCGCTCCGATACCTGCATTGGGAAAGTACTTGCGCAGGATGTCTGTTCGCTGTTTGATCTTGCGGATGCCAAATTCATATTGATACCGCTTCGACCAGTAGTAGACGCCAGGCTGCGAATCTTTCAGCGCCGGAGCAATGTTCCATGAGATTGCCTCCCAGTCAGTTGCTGTGGCCAGCACGTCGGTTGGCTTGAGCCCGTTTGTTTTCAGCCACCGGCGAAAATCGACGTCGACTTCGGAACCCGATGGGGAGGGCAACCCAATCTCGTCGCCCAGGCTGACAACGGCAATGTTCTTTGCCTGAGCTGACAGCGTCTGACAGTACTCGTCCAGTTTCATTGTCGGGATGCCGCGAACATCGATGTAACCACGGCCACCTGCTGCATCAGCTTTCGTGTCCGATATCGCGAACAGTTTTTTAAATTCCACGACGGCTGACTTGTGCCCGGCGTCATCCAGCGGATCAAACGTGGACGCGTAAATGGGAGTTCGCTGAGGGGCGCGTCCATGCGGGGCGGGGTTGCTGTTCTTTAGGTCCGTCAGCAGATCGTATAGCACATCTTCTTGCCGTCGAAGTCGCTTGGAATAACGCGTGTCTCCGTCGGCAGCCAAGGACAACGCTCCGCTGCCCGTAAAGTCAGCAAACGCTGAGACGGAACCATCCGCCTGTCGGAGTCCGAATTCGGCACGATACTTTCCGTTGCCCGTCCAATACCATTGCCCGTCGCTGAGCGAATCCATCGTGCCGCCGACTTCAATCCAGTCACTGGTCTTGTTCGGTTCAACAGATACAGAGGGAATCTTCCAGTTCCGCAAGTGCACCCAATACGGTGAGTGTTGCTGCCAGTTTCCGCCGCCGCTGGCTTTGCCTCCCGTGAAGGTCAGAGGATTGTCGTCCAGGTTTGTCACTCGGAGATAGACGTCACCCGATTGCGTCAGCATCCCGTCCAGCGGCAAGTAGTTTTCTTTCTCAATGCGATTTTGCACTTGCTGGACGTCCGTGGTCAGCATGACCAGATCGACATTGCGTTTGGCGGCCGGCTCCGGCTGTCGGGCGGCGATCAAACGAATCGTGGCGCGTCCCGGCTGCAGGGTTGCGAAAGCATCGTGGCCTTCCCAAACGATGTTCTCGACGGCGCCCCAACTCCAACCGACTTCCTTTTGCAGTTTCTGACCAAATGCCCAGATTTTGAGCTGCTCACGGGCGCCGTATAGCCGGTCCAGCACCAATTGACCTTGCTGTTCCACCTGCACGCGAAACTGAGTTTCAAATCGAAAAGCGGCTTCGTACCGCACCAGCACCAGATAGCGGCCCGGATCCTTGATCTCGATTTCAAGCGACGCGATCGATTCGTCGCATTGTTCTGGTGCGCCCAGAAACGCTTGTCGGCTCAGGAACGAGTTTGCAAACGTTGCAGCGTAGTAATTTTCACCGTATGACTTTGCCAGCCAACCGGTCGCGCCGGACTGCTGCGATTGGAACTCCTCGCCCTCACAGACATACAGTCCATCGGGCTGAATCGTCACCGCATCGCGCTCGCGCGCTAATCTTTGAGCAGCAGCGGGCGTGTCATTGGCGATCAGAATCGAGGCAGGCAGAAAGGCTGAAATCAGAAACAGGCCTTCTGCCAGGGTCATGATGTTTTTTGGCTGCACGTCGGTCCTCTCATCCACGTCGTCGAATCAAATCAGAAAGCAGAGAGTATAACCCTTGAACGAATGTCAGCCGGCCAATGACAGAGCTGACATTTTGCCATCTGTGAGACATGCTTGACGCTGACAACGGCCTGAGGGGACAGCGTCAGATTTATCAGCCGACGTGCCTTAGAGAGCGTCCCGCTGAGGTGTAGTCCTAGCTCAACAATCACGAAGAAGAACCGCAGAGCGGTGGCAGCGTATAGCCTGGGGTGAACCAACGAGCGACAGCGAAGTGGTGTAACCCCAGGAAAACGACCCGCAGAAA
>JBFJVZ010000246.1:0-11672 GCA_041623895.1 Pirellulaceae bacterium
CCCTGTACGCCTTTGATTTAGCAGACGATTAAACGAGCAGCCGTTATTCAGGAACTGTGACTTGTTCTCGTCCTGCCCGCGTCGAAATTTCCTGCCACAGCTGAAGGTTGATCGCGTCGTTGATGAATTTGACTGAACCATCCATCATCGCAACCGTGACACCTCCCGGGTGATAGCTACGCGAAGTCACGGCGGCGTAGGTTCTTTCCGTCGTGCTCTTGCCCTCGCGCATGTTGGTGAAATCGACGTCATACTCCACGCCGGATACGGTACACAGAATCTTTCGATTGGGTGAAAAAGTCGTAGTAAAACTCGTTTGATGCGTTCGGCCATCGACCCATTCGGTGTGACCTGTGTCTTCTTTGAAAGACCCACCGAGCGCGCATATCTCTTTCGGATCGATCGGAATTGACATCGCTCCGCTGACACCAACATCACGGTAATAAGGATTCCACGCCTTGACTTCCGCTAGCCCAAGCGTGTTGGCAAGCCCATCCAGTATGTCACGCATACGCGAATCCCGGTTGATCAAAAAACTGCCCGGTCCAGGCTTGTCCAATACTGGGTCGTAGGCAAACCAGGGACCGGCGTTACAGGCGTAGTTGAGCGGATAGTGAATGGGCGTGCCGACACTGTCCGTGCGGATCTCGTCCAATGTTTCACTGGGACAGAGGTAGGGGGGCACGCGGAGGCTGGAAACACTAATTGGCTGACCGTCTTTGTAGACCACCGATTCTTTGTATCCGTCGCGAAAATCGATCGACTCCGCAATGCTCATCGCTTCCACGTAAGGCAAGATTCGCGCCTGCGCTGACCATCCGTCGGTCGACACCGCGGGCTTGATCCACGCCGGTGGCAAACGCTTCATTGCCGATTCGTAGTTATGCACCGCCAAGATCACCTGGTGCATGTTGTTTTCGCAGCTCATTCGCCGCGCTGCTTCCCGCGCCGCTTGTACCGCAGGCAGGAGCAAACCGACCAAAATGCCGATGATGGCGATCACCACCAGCAACTCGACCAGGGTAAAACCGGATTTCGATCTCTGACGCATGTTTGATTGCAAACGATTCATCACAAGCCATCCCTATAGGATCCAGATCCGTCGGCTACAGAACAATCGTGCTCACCGCGAACACAGACCGACGGCCCCGAGCGTTGGCTGGCTTGGTTATTTGGTGAGCGTGGCCCACCGCCTGGCTTGCTAGATGCCCGGAGATTCAACGGTCTCTGATACTGAGAACCATTCTCAATAAGTTTAACCGAATTGCCGGGGCTGGCAAGAGGCTATCGGTGATCCCGTAAGCTGTTTCAGGAAAAGACTTTACGGCAAAATCGCCAGGTGAGCCATGCTTTGCAGAGTCCTACCACAGCGCAATCTGACAGCAGGCGAGCCAGGTCCATCCGCGGTTTCTTGCGGGTCAACTACTGCGCCCTTCGACATTCCTTGTTCGATATTGGATGTCTTGCTGCTAGTGCTGCTTCAAGTCAGTTTTCGCTCGTTACCCACAAGTTCAACGTGGAAGCAGCACTAGCACGAGCCCTGAAGCGAATTTGTTACCACGCGGTCGGCTGATCCAAATAGGGATCGAGGCCGAGGCTTCGCAGCGAAGCGGCCAGGTTGCTTTGTTGGGCGGTCAGCCGATAACGCTGCCGTTGCTGATCGCGTTGAATTCGCTTTTGCGCCTGGCATGCTAGCTTCAGCAAGCGAGTGCCTTTTGCTCGACCCGCCGCAAGACTGGCCTGCTTGAACAGCCCCGCCTGTTTGAACAGATCGTCTTCGGCTGAAATATAGATTCTCGCAGTACCTGGGTCACCCTGACGTCCGCCACGACCAATCAGTTGCGAATCAATTCTGGCTGCCATGTTCATTTCGGCAACGATCACGTGCAAGCCTCCCGCCTCCCGGACCGATCGGTCGAGCGCGATATCGGTACCACGTCCAGCCATGTTGGTGGCCACGGTAACTCGTCCCGGCATTCCGGCTGCGGCCACGATTTCAGCTTCTTGGCGGTGCTCTCTGGCATTCAACACGACGTGTTCGATGCCGGCGTCGCCGAAGGCTTGGCTAATCGCTTCGGACTGATCGATTGTCCGCGTGCCAATCAAAACGGCTCGCCGTTGCTGCAATAATTGCTGCACCTCTTGAACGATTTGACGATGCTTGTCTGCTTGACTCTTGCAAACGACTGGATCAAGTAACACCCGTTTACAAGGAAGGTGCGTCGGTACTTTGGCGACGCGAAAACCGTAAACGCGACGAAGTTCATCCTGGTCGTCGCTGGCCGTCGCCGTGGTTCCACATACATGGGCGAATTGTGTGACAAACTCTTGCACTGTGATTCGCGCAATCGGATGACTGATCGGAGTCAATTCAATCTGTTCGCGAGCTTCAATCGCTTGCTGAATGCCATCACCGAAGCTTCGATTGGTCGAGAGCCGCCCGGTGTATTCATCAACGATCGCGACACGCCCGTCATGAACCAAGTAGTGATGGTCACGATGGATCGTTTGATTGACCAGAATGGCTCGTTCCAAAGCATGCTGTATGTCGGTCATGGTGAGCGAATTCATCGTTTCCGACATCGCAGTCCGCAGCAGTTTTGCACGTCCGCGAGCTGTCAATGCAACGGCGCCATGCGGTGCTGTTCGGACAAAGTCCTCGGCTAATGTGTACGTCTTGGCCGCCTCAGCCGCCCAGCGAATGCATGCCGCGGTTGGCAAATCGGGGCGATCTTCGCAAGCGTGAATCAGCAGCGGTGTTCGTGCTTCGTCGATCAGAATGCTGTCGGCTTCGTCGATGATCAGCGTATTCAAGTTGCCGATGAGGGCCGGGAAACCAGGGGTCTGGCGACGTGCCGCGCGCTGGCGCAGAAAGTCAAAAGCGAATTGGCTGATCGTGCCGTAAACGATATTGGACCGATAAGCGATGCGGCGATCGTCTTCTCCGGCATTAGGATCAACAAAGCTGACCGACAAACCAACAGACGAAAAAATGCCTCTCATCCAATCGGCATCTCGCTCAGCCAGATAAGCATTAGCCGTAGCAATCATGACGCGGCGGCCGCGCGAGCCAAGCAGACTCGCCGCCAAGGCAATCGTCAGCGTCTTACCTTCGCCCGTCTGCATCTCCACCAATGATCGGGCGAGAAGCTGCCCGGCGGCTTGCAGTTGAACTTCCCGAAGCTCAAGCCCGAGTAGGGATTCGATGCTCTGCCGAAGCGTTTTGATCAACGGCGAATTCACTGGTTCTTTCGCCGCTTCGGATCTGTGAGGCGACGACCGTTTCATTGAACCAATGGCTAGAGCAACAAAAAAGAGAATCCTGCCAGTGCGGCCATCTCATTCAGCAAACCGCGGCCGCTGAGCGGGGTTTCACGCACCGTCTTGATTGTACTTGGAAATGACTGGCAGGTCTTACAGTCGCCGCGCGAACGAACCTCGACGACCGGGCATTGGCGGCCCATCTTGTACGACAATAGTAAGGTCGAGGAAAGAAATTTGAATCCGGAGTAAGCGTTTTGCCAGACTCCGTGACCCCTGCCACAGCGTTCCAGGTTCGCATCTTCGTAATACAGGGGACGGTGCGTGATGCAGACGGTGTACCGCTGCGGCATCGAAATTGTCCCGCTGTTCGCGATCAGAGTTGCATCGTTGGTCTGAATCAGTGAAGCCGCCTGATTGTCCGGGACCTCCGTGCGGTTGATGCCCGCCGACAGCTGGATCTGTTGCACCGGTTTGGTTAGCTGCTGCAAGTGCGACCGCGTTGCCCGGCTTCGCGTGTCTTCGTCCGCCGCAAGCTCCTTTTGCTCGTCCCCGAATTCGTGGTCCACGGCTTCTCGCTCGGCATTCTCGCTGACCGAGATTTCCTCCTCCGCAGAACATTGCTCAGCTTCTCCGATCCGGAAAACCTGGACAAAACGCCGTGGCCGCTGGACTTGTTGCCGCGATGGAGCGGACAAATCTTGCACCTCAATTGCTTGCAGACCCAGCGGCGACTGCGCTGTCGATTCAGAAAACGGCAGCACCAACAACGTGAGTGCCGCGAAGATCGTCAAAGGTTTCAAAGTGCTTGATCCCAATCGAGTTGAACCCACAGGTATCTGTTTTCGGCGATTTGTCCGAGGCGACCAAGCAAAACCAGAATAGAAGTTAACGAGTCCGCGATCGGAAAAAACTGCCCAAACCTCCTGTTTTCACGTGCGAGAGGATCTTCACGGGTCAAACTGTCCCACTTGGTGGCGTTTCGCTCCAGTCAGATCACTCGGGAAAAGCACCCTAATTTGGCAGGTAAAAACGGCTTGCCAAGTAAACTGGTGGTTGACTGCTGCGATGGGATTCACGGCCAGCGAAACGATCGGCATCTCGAGGGTGGGAGATTGTTCCTACCACAAACTGGTTGCTGACGTTTTTGGGTCGTCCAGGTAAAGCCGCGACACACTGGAACCACCAGAAATTTTGCTTTGCTTTCACTCGACAAACAAACAAACTCTCGAACCGCTGGTTTGCGCGGTCGCTTGGCTCGCTGGCTAGCGGGTCCGCCGCAACCGCCGCGACCGATTCGCGCCGAGCGGATGTATGCGCCAGCAGTGCGATCGCTTGAGCCGCGATTCGTACTGAACGCGACGGCGGAATGGAGTTTTCTGGCAGACAGTCTGATTGATCAAGCGAGTTTGACGTCAGCCGCCGTGACGACAGACACGACGATTGCGAGTGAAGGTGTCACGCTGATTTCCCGAAGTGCGGACAACCTGGAAATCCGCACCGGAGATCAGTTGTCAACAGCGCTGGCCGCCACGCCGGTCATCAAGTCGATTGCGTCATTGAACGCCGGTTCGTTGAATGTAATTGGCACTGCGACGACGGATGACCTGCTGATGATTGATGTCGATCAGTTCGTTGATCCGGGCGGCATCAGCTTCGAGGGCTTGATTGAGTTTGCAGGTGGGCGGGGCGTCGGTCAGGATCAACTGTCGCTGCTGGATTCCAATCCGTCCACTGACGATTCATTTCAGCGGCTCTCCTACAAGTTTTTGATTGGTGCGAGTAGAACCGGAGAGATCATCGCGGACAGCGGGGTTGCTCCATCCAGCTTTGAGCTTCGTTTCACGGAAGTGGAATTGATTGATCAGCTGGTCGATACAAATCGCCTTGAGATCGAGGCGACCTTTCGCCCAGATCGGTTCACTATCGAAAACGCAACCAGCCCTGGTCTCAACCAGATTTCAACGGTGATCGACGATCAGTCTGGGCCGCTACTGACGATCACGAACCCGAGAGAGTCATTTTTGATTCAGAACCTGGAAAATGACGACGAAGTTGTCATCAATTCGGTCGACGACGACTTTCACGCGGCGGTTGAGATCGATGGGCAAGAAGGCAACGACGACATCGTTATTGCAGGCGATTTGCTGTTGGGCAGTGGTAGCGTACCCGGCGATCTCGACTTGCGGGCTGAGTCGATTCAAATCTTAGGTTCGATCGATACGACAGCCGGAAATCCTGACGGTACAGTTACTTTCGCCGCTGATTCCATCGTCAATGTCAGCGGCAGTATCGACACCGGCACTAGCGACGTCGTCGTGACGAACGGCGCGCGATTGGAAGGTGGCGGAAACATCGTGGCGGACGTCGTGGTGGAAAACGGTGGCTCGGTCGGATCGATCCGCGTCGGTTCACTTGAATTTAGAAATGACGGTCAACTGCAAGTCCAGATCGACGGACCAGAGGCTGGAGTCGATTACGACCAGGTTGTCATCAACCCCGCTGATGGTGTTGATGGTGCCGTGACCATTAACGGCGGATTACTTGATCTATCGTTCGGATTCGCTCCCGCCCCGAGCAGTGAATTCGTTTTGATCGACAACGATGGTACTGACAACATCAACGGACGATTTCGCACGTTTCTTGACACCGATGGAACATTGCTCGCGGTTTCCCGAGAGTTGGACGAGGGCGACGTGGTCCTTGACACGTCCAGTGGAATCGCGGAGTCAGCCTACATCACTTACTTCGGCGGCGACGGAAACGATGTCGCGATTGTGACGGGCGGCGATTTAACGGTCACCAGTCAAGGCGTGACGATCATTTCCAGACAAGGAACAAATCTGGAAATCCACATTGGTGATACGGTTGCCAACGCCCTAGCAGCCAGTCCCATTGTCCGACAAATCGCCGGATTCGCGGGTAACCAGTTGCGCATCGAAGGCACCGCGGCCATCGATGATCAGCTGTTCATTGACGTCGATCGTCTGATCGATCCAACCGGGATCAACTTTGCCGGTACGATTGTGTTTGCCGGCAATGAAGGCTTGGCAGACGAAGACAAACTGGTCGTGTTCGATTCTGATTTGTCGACGAATGATTCAGCCGATGCGATTTCGTTCGCATCACTGGCTTTGCCCGAAGCCGGCGTGATGATAGTCGATCTTCAAGGAAACGCACCGGACATCGACATTCAGTACAGCGGTACCGAATTTGTCGATCAGCTGATTGGGGCCAGAGAGATCAGCATGACGATGTCAGTTCGCGCCGAGACATTGTTGATCGATCGTGATCCTGTATCGCCGAATCTAAATCAGATCCAAACCATCGTTGACACGACACCGGGAACGGTGTTCACCACGATCAATCCGACTGAACAGTTTTCAATCTTTACCGGATCAGGAAATGACAACATCCAGTTCAACGGGATTTCAAGCAGCTTTTCAGCCGCACTGCAGGTAATCGGCACTGATGGATTGAATACGATCACCGTCGCGACGCCCCTGACTTTGGGCAACGCAGGCGTGACGGGCAATGTTCACTTGAGTGCTGATGTGATTCAGATTGTCGAGTCGATCAGTACAACCAATGGCGTGACCGATGGATCCGTATTGCTGGAGGGCAGCAGCGAGATCGTGATCGGTGCGGCGACAATTTCGTCAGGAGACGCGCCGATCCTGATTGATGGAAACGACGGAACGATTGATACCGCCGCTGGCACAATCCGTAGCTTTGATTCAGTCACCATCCGCGATGCTTCCAGCGTCCTGCTCGGTAGCGTGCTGACTTCCGGCGGTACTTTGACACTCGGATTTGATCGCGACATTAGCGGACCGGTCACTCAAGCTGGCGGCAGTAGCATCATCGCCCGTCGATTGACAGCAAGTACCAACAGTTCCATTGAACTTTCTGATCCTTCCAATCAATTCCAAGTGCTTGATCGGATCATCGCTAGCGGAGCGATAACAATCGCCGATGGCGCGGGTAATCTGCAGCTGATTGGAATCGATTCCGGCGGCAACGACATCACCGTGTCGACGGTTGGAACCGCGGTGTTGGAAACGGCCATCCAGTCACCCGGAGCGTCAGTTCAAATCGATGCCGGACAAGCGATTCGGGACTTCGATCCCGCTGACACGACAGCCAAGATCATTGCTGATACCGTCATCTTGACTGCAGGTAGCGGTGGCATCGGACAAACCGGTGCCTTAGAAGTCAACGCCAATGTGTTGTCGGTCGATACCTCTGCTGGTGATGGCAGTGTTCATATCACCAATCCGTTTGGCGGCCTGGAAATCGACCAGGTCAATGCCGGCAACGGCGTCGTTCGTATCTCTGCCGATCAAATCGATGACGCGGCCGTTGACACACTGACCGACTTCACTGCCAGCCGTCTCGTGCTCGAAGCAGAATCGGGAATCGGATCCCTGCGTCCGTTGGAGTTGTTTTCGCTCCAGCGCTTGAGCGCCGCAACCGACAGCGGTGGTATCAACTTGGATTGGACGGCTACCGGCAACACCGTTGTCGAACAACTCGTTGCCGGCTCCGGCGGTATCGTTCTGACCCAGCGCGGCGCGCAGACTTTGGACATCGAAATCCTCGAAAACCTGTCGGGCCCCGTGAACATTCTCAGCCAAGATGGCTCGATCGACATCGCCGCGGGATCGCTGATTTCAGCGGACACGATTCGAATCGATGCGGCCCGTGATTTGTCGATTGATCGTTCAATTCAAACCACCGGCGGTGGCTTGACATTGCAGTCCGGACAAAGCCTGCTCCTGCTCGGCAGTTTGGACACCTCCGCTGTCGGAGCGGCGGGCGTGATTCTGGTGACAAGCCCGTCACTGACATTCAACAACGCGCAACTTACCAGCGAAGGCGCAATGATCACGGTCGTCGGCAACCTGATCGTCGACGGTGAAGTGCGCATCGATTCAGGCAACGCCCAAACTGCAACACGCGCTGGGAATATCGAGTTCAGGCAAGCCATTAGCGGAGCAGATGCCGCTGGCGACCGTCTCGTGATCGATGCGCGGGGCAGCGATTTAAATGGCAACGTCACCGTGGGCGGACCGGTCGGAGAGGTTGGCGGAATCCTTGCAGCCCGCGACCTGAATGGATTGGACGTTCACGGCAACATCATCACGATTGACTCGATTGGCGTCACCAGCGGCGACATCCAGCTAAGTGGATCGGAAGTTCGGCTGACGGGAAACCGGTTGCGCACAAGCGGCTCGGGCGATCTCCAAGTCAATGCTCCGCTGGTTCTGCCTGAAGGTGGAATTGCGATCACAGCAGCCGGCTCGGTGTTGTTCCGCAATGATGTCACGGGTGTTGCCAACACGGGAATACTCGATATCACAGCCGGCGAAGACTTCATCGTTGACGGAGCTATCGGTACGCTCGCTGGCCTGGTCGGCGAAGCCTCTGGCACGACTCGCTTATTTAGTTCCGTTCAGGTTGCCGGCGATATCACACTCAGCGGCCAAATCATTGAATTGTTTTCACCGTCGATTGAGGCATCAGGCAATGTCGTCTTCGCAAACGATGTTGCTTTCAAAGCCGAATCGCAGCTTGACGCCAATCAGGTTCGGTTTGATGGTGTTGTCAGCGTCGATCCTTTGCGAACCACCGAAGTTACGGCATCGGTTGTCGATTCACCCATCGCAACCGAATTGGTCAAGCTTGGCGATGGAACTCTTGTTCTGATTGGCTCAAGCCCATTGACGCAGGACACGCGTGTCACTGCCGGAACATTGCGTCTGTTCGGTATTTTTGGGGCCGCAGCCAGCAACATCGTTGTTGCCAACGGCGCGCGGCTGGAAGGCGATGCGGTTTCGGAATCAAACCTGGCGGTAGAAAGCAACGGTACGGTTGGACCTGGAACGATCAGCACGGCGAGCGGTGACGATACCGCATCATTAGTCGTCTCTTCATTGCAGTTGGCGGCCAATAGTACGTTCGAGGTGGCTCTTGACGGCGCCGTCGCGGGCAGCGACTTCGATCAAATCGTGATCAATGCAAATGATGCAGCTGATGGGTCCGTCATGCTTGACGGCTCCTTACTTGATTTCTCGCTTGGGTTTGTGCCCGGGGCGGACACCGAGTTTGTCCTGATCGATAACGATGGAACCGACGCGATCGACGGTCGTTTCCGTACTTTGTTCGGTACCGACGGCTCGCTACTGCCAGTCGCGCGGTCGCTGGAAGAAGGCGGTGTTGTTTTTGACACGACCATCGGAACTGCTGAATCAGCATACATCACCTATTTCGGCGGTGATGGCAATGATGTTGCCATCGTGGTCGGCGGCGACCACACCGTTCAGAGTCAAGGAGTGACGCTGGTATCGCGGCGCGGATCGAACTTGGAAATCCGCGTCGGTGATTCGCTGGCTGCGGCACAAGCGGCAAGTCCTACGGTCCGACCGATCGCCGGACTGAATGGCAATCAGTTGCGGATCGAAGGCTCATCGGGCGATGATCAGCTTTTCATCGATTTTGATCAATTTGTGAATCCCCACAGCATCAACTTCGACGGCGCGATTGTCTTCACCGGGCAAAATGGAGGTGCTGACCAAGACCGATTGGTCGTCTTTGATTCAGATTTGCAAACCGAAGATGCTGTCGATTCAGTGACGTACCAATCGTTGGCGGCTCGCTCGGGTGTCATCAATATCAGTGCCGAAGGGAACTTGCCCAAGGTCCTGATCGAGTTTTCGGGTTCCGAAATCGTTGATCAGTTGATCGATGCCGGCCAAATTCAGCTATTGACGTCTGATCTTGGTGAAACGTTGATCATCGATCGGGATAGTGCGTCACCAAACCTGAATGAAATCCAGACTCTTGTCGGCTCCGCGGAAGGAACGGTGTTCACGATTCCGGGAGCCCGGCAAAAGTTTTCAATTCTTGGCGGCAGCGGAGACGACACATTCAGCTTCAACGGAATTGGGGACGGCTTTTCGGCCGCGCTGGAAGTGATCGGCGATGGTGGTTCGGATCGTCTCACGATTGCGACTCCGATGACCCTGGGCAGTGCAGCAGTCACGGGCGACCTGCTGCTCAGCGCAGAGTCGGTTCAGATCAGCGATTCGATCAGCACGACCGGAGGCGCGACCGATGGCACCGTGATGATCGATGGCGGTAGCGAAATTGTGATCGGACCGGGAACAGTTTCATCCGGCACTGCGCCGATATTGATCGACGGCAACGGTGGCAGGATTGATACAACAACAGGCACTCTGGACAGTCTTGACTCTGTGCTGATTCGCGATGCAGCCGCTGTGATTCTGGGAAATGTTGATTCGCCCGCTGGCACGTTGACGCTGGGAGTCGACCGTGACATCACCGGCTCGGTAACACAAGCTACCGGCACGAGCGTTGTTGCTGGACGATTGAACGGATCCACAAACGGTTTCATCGATTTGTCAAACTCCGCCAACGAATTTGCGGAACTGGACGCTTTATCCAATGGCGAGATTTCGATTAGCGACAGCAGCGGTGATTTACGATTGATCCGCGTCGATTCGGGCGATAATGACATCACCATTTCCACGGTGGGAACGGCGTTACTGGCATCCGCAATCCAATCGCCCGGTAGTGTCATCCAGATCGATGCCGGGCAAGCGATCCGCGATTTCGATTCAGCCGATACAACGGCCAAGATCACAGCGGATATGGTCAAACTGACTGCCGGCGGCGGCGGAATAGGTCAAGACGGAGCCTTCGAGATCAGCGCGGACGTCTTGACGATTGATACATCCTCCGGCGACGGTAACGTGAACGTGGCCAATCCATTTGGCAACCTGCGAATCGATCAAGTCAACGCCGGCAGTGGTGTTGTGCAAGTTTCTGCAGTCCAGATTGACGATGCCGGAAACGATTCATTTGCTGACTTCACCGCAAGTCGTCTCGTCCTGAATGCACAAACGGGAATCGGCCGCGCTGGAGCTTTGGAGTTGCTGGACGTGGCACGTTTGAGTGCCCGAACTGATAGCGGCGGTATCAGCCTGGACTGGGCGACCTTCGGCGACACCGTCATCGAAGAATTGATCGCCGGGTCCGGTGGCATCATGCTGACACAGCGCGGTGCAGATACCTTGGACATTCAAGTCCTCGAGAACCCCTCGGGAGTGGTCAATATTGTTAGTGTCGACGGCGCGATCGATATTGCGGCCGGACCGTTGATCACTGCCGACAACCTTCGTATCCAAGCACATCGCGCGCTGTCGATTGAACGTTCGATAAGCACGTCGGGCGGTCCGCTGATGCTGGGTTCTGATGACAGCATCGTGCTTTCCGGCGACCTGGCTACGACAGCAGCGGGCAGCACCGGGGTGATCACAATCTCGGCTCCACAAATCCAATGGAATGATGCTGAGCTGACGACCGCTGGCGCGGACATCACCGTGGCC
>JBFJVZ010000247.1:0-11605 GCA_041623895.1 Pirellulaceae bacterium
CCAACCGCGGGGAGGGCGACGCTCCCGCGGAGCCGCAAAGCTTTTTCCCACGCTTCGGCTCGGCGGGAGCCTCGCCCTCCCAGGAAACTCATGTTGTCTAGGACGCAACAAACGGAGGTTTGCTATGGAAGCATGGAAAGAACTCTAATCAACCGGGAAGCCTCGTTTTCGTAGCAGCGCTTGCGTATCCACATCGCGGCCGCGGAATTTTCGAAAACCATCGGCCGGGTCGATCGTGTCACCGACGCTCATCACCGTATCGTGCAAACGCTTGGCAGTCGGTTTGTCATAGAAACTGCCGACTTCTTTGAAAACTTCTGCCGCGTCCGCGGTCAAGGCGTCCGACCACAAATAACTGTAGTAACCGGCTGAATAGGCATCGCTGCTAAAAATGTGCATAAAGTGCGGCGTGCGGTGTCGCATCGGCAATTCCTTTGGCATCCCGATCTCTTCCAGCGTTTCACGTTCAAATGCGTCCGGGTCGATGTCAACGTCGGTCGTCGTGTGCAATTTCATGTCAACCAATGCACTCGCCAGATACTCCACCGTGGCAAAACCTTGGTTGAACGTTCGCGCTTTGTTGATTTTGTCGATCAACTCTTGGGGCAGCGGCTCGCCGGTTTTGTAGTGCACACAATACTTGCTCATCACCTCCGGAGTTTCCAACCAGTGCTCCATCAGTTGCGAGGGAAACTCCACGTAATCGCGTGGCACGGACGTACCGGCTTGGGAGGGATAGTTGACTTTGGAATTCAGGCCGTGAAGGGCGTGTCCAAATTCGTGGAATAGCGTCACCGCATCGTCCCAGGAAATTAGAACCGGTTCGCCTTCAGCAGCTTCGATGAAGTTGGAGTTATTGGAGACGATCGGCTTGATCGCCTGGCCCATGTTTTCTTGCACGCGATAGGCTGTCATCCAGGCGCCACTGCGTTTACCTTCGCGAGCATAAGGATCCAGGTACCAAAGTCCGATGTGGTCACCGCTTGCTTTATCGACGACTTCCCAAACCCGCACATCGGGATGGAAGACCGGCACGTCGTTGATCGGTTTGAAGTCCATGCCGTACAACTCGCCGGCTGCCCACATCATCGCTTCACGCAGCTTTTCCAGCTGCATGTAGGGTTTGACTTCGTTGAAATCGAGATCGTATTTAGCCTTACGGACTTTCTCGGCATAGTAACGGTAGTCCCAAGGCTCGATCGTAATTCCGGCCTGTTCCTGATCGGCAATGGCTTGCATGTCGGCAACTTCCTCACGGACGCGGGCGACCGCTTTGGGCCAAACCCTCATCATCAGTTCCATCGTTCGCTCGGGTGTCTTGGCCATCGTGTTGTCCAGCCGCCAATCAGCGTGCGAGGGGTATCCGAGCAGTTTGGCTCTGGCTGCGCGGAGGTTCAGTATTTCGGTGATGATCTTGTTGTTATCGTGCTGGTCGCCGTTGTCGCCGCGGCTGTAGTAATTCCGCCAAACTTGTTCGCGTAGCTGGCGGTTGTCGGCGTAAGTCAAGAATGGATCCATCGACGAACGTGTGTTCGTGACCGCCCACTTTCCTTCTTGCCCGCGTTCCTTGGCCGCATTTGCCATCGCGGCGACAACGCTGTCAGGCAGACCAGCCAGATCCGCTTCCTTGTCGATCCAGCTGACGTGAGCTTTTTCTTCCTCCAACACGTTCTGGCTAAAGTCGGTAAACAGACGCGCCAACCGAGTGTTGATTTGCGATAACCTGGCCTTATCGCTTTCGTTCAACTTCGCGCCGCGGCGAACAAAGGTCTTGTACAAATCGTCGACCAATCGTTCTTGAGCGACAGTGAATTCGCCACCAGATTCGTAGATCGCTTCGATCCGCTGGAACAGTTTGCTGTTCTGATAAACGCTGTCGGAATACTCCGAGAGTTTCGGGGCGACGGCGCGTTCAATGTCGGGTATCGGCCCCACATTCAAGTTGGAAGAGTAGACCGAAAAAACCGAGTCCAACCGATCCAGCGCGCGGCCGGACTTTTCCAAGGCGACAATCGTATTTTCGAACGTTGGATCCTCCGGGTTATCGGCGATCGCCTGAACATCTTTTTGCGCCATTGCGATCGCGGCGTCAAATGCACCGATGAACTCTTCGCTGCGAACCAGATTCCAAGGCGGCACGCCGCCGTAGGGTCCCGTCCACTCCTGCAACAACACCGATTCAGACATCGCCTTTTTCTCTCCTTTTTCTTCGGCAATTGCATTGGATGTCAAACCAACCAAAATCGCGCACAGCACAAACAAACAATGTCGATTCACGACGCAATCCTTTTCTATGAGAATGCCAACGGTCAGACACAAGTTATACAACAGAAATTGCTACCCATGGAGCCCGTGGAGTGATCGAATTCACTATCCGTTTCGCCAGTGCGGGTTGCCCCATCGTCGCTCGCTTCATTGCGTCAAGACGCGGGCCACTTCATTGCGCCAAGACGCGGGCCACTTCATTGCGTCAAGACGCGGGCCACTTCATTGCGTCAAAACGCGGGCCACTTCGTCATTGGAAACGAAGTTCATCATCAGCGGTTGCGATCGATCATGCTGTGATTGCTGCCAGGTGGCGTAGTAGCCGTCAGAGGTCGGCAGAACATCAACGTAACGGCTGCAGCCGGTTCCATGCGGGCTGATGAACATTGGTTCGGTTACCGAGAGTCGTTGGACGCTACGCAACTCGCCGCCCGTGATGTATGCCAGCCCGCCAAGTTCTTCGCAGGAATAACCACGGGGACGTTTGACCGCCGTCGCGTGCTCATCCAGGTCTCTGACGCACTCGCCGCCGTCATAAAACAGAAGCGCGATTTCCTCGCAGGAGTCGTCGGCAAAGGGACCCAGCCTAGGTACCGGCAAGACCGCAGTGCCACGTGTCATCGCCACATCCCACGTGAATCCTCGTGGGAAGAAATCGAAATTTGGTCTACCGGGTTCGGAATTCGTTTCCAACACGAGATAGCCAGTATTGGAGCTGCTCCAACAATAGGGATGCGTGCAAAACAGCAAGTGTGATGCGTTGTTGGTGTATAGAAACGGATCTTTGACTTGTACGAATCTCGGATCATCACTCGACAAAAAAGATTGCGGCGGCGTCTCAGCCAGATCGTCGATACTATTGGCAACCATTCGATCGATCGTCCAAACGCCGGTGCCGGGCTTAAGGAATGCTTCCAGACCGGACGGGTAGTCGATGCCGGTCTTTTCGGTCGAGACGTAAAGTTCGACGCCGGTATCGGTAAGTCGCAACGCAGATCCTTCGATGGAGAGAACCTCATGCCCGTCAACACTCAAATCTTGTTTGGAGAAAGCAAGCGACTTGGACCAGGTTTGACCTCTGTCAGCGGAGGAAAAAATAGCCAGTTCCAATCCGCGCTCGCCCATGCCCAGGCCGCTGCGCGAGTCACCTTGGTTGCGAAAGCGACCGACCAACCATAATTTGCCCTCGGCATCTTCGACCATGTTGCCGCCGCCAAACCAGTGGCCGGCCGACGGACGTTGCGGTGGCACGATGATTCGCGCGCGATCTTGATCGATCAACAATCGGCCCAAGTCGCGTAAACGGTCAGACTGCTGATCGTTAAGAAGCTCGTGCATCAGAAAAAAGTATTCAGACCTCGCTGACATCGGGGACCTGGAAACCGGGATTGTTGGGATCCTTCAACAGCTGATTGGCTTCGTCGGCAAAGTCCCCGGTGTGACGCTCAGTCTCCGGATCGAAAGTCAATTCCGGCCCGACTGTGTACTTCTCGCCGTTCTCGGGAATTCCGACGCCGTCGCGCATGATCTCGTGCAACTTCAAGAAATGCTCTGCCGCGTCCTTGTTGTCACCGAATTTGCCGGCCTTTTCATTGAACGGCACTTCTTCGCCCAAGCGATACGAGTTGTTCATCAAGTGGCCAAGCACGCAACCGTAATGAGCGTCCATCGCATTGCCGTTGGCCATGCTGGGATCGCCGGCGCGAACTGCTGCCAGGAACGCATTCCAGTTGCCGCCCGGTGTGACGTCGCCCGGTTCGATGTCCAGGTTTTCCGCCTTGCTGGCACCCGGCCGCAGAATCTTGTATCGGCCTTCGCCGCTGATCACGCTACCATCCTCCAGGTAATACTCGTTAAAGACCTGGTTCTTGTAGCCCTTGTAATTGACATTGCGGACGTTGAACATCACGTATTGCCCGTTCGGATACTCCGCCATGCCGAACATGGTGTTTGGTGTTTCACCTTGGTCTTTCCACTGAAAGCGACCGCCCAGAGCAACGGTTCGCACCGGGTGAATCTGATCATCGTCGATGGCCCAGCGGGCAACGTCCAACTGATGCGTCCCCTGGTTGTTCAAGTCACCGTTGCCGGTTTTCCAAAACCAGTGCCAGTTGTAGTGCACGTAGTTACCGTGATACTCATCGATCACCGCGGGCCCTTTCCAAAGTTCCCAGTCAAGATGATCCGGCGGTGGGCCAACCGGTTTGAAACCGATGCCGTTGCGAGGTTTGCAGCAGTAACCGTAGGCGATTTTGAGTCGCGGAAGTTTGCCCGATTTAAGCGCCTCATGTAGTCCGGCGATGCCCGCGTTGCTGCGGCGTTGTGTCCCGTGTTGGACGACGACGCCGTACTTCTTCTGTGCTTCCACCGCAACGCGACCTTCGACCACATCGTGGCTCATCGGTTTTTCCACGTACACGTGTTTTCCGTGTTGCGCAGCCCAAATCGTGATCAACGAATGCCAGTGGTTGGGCGTGGCGACAGAAATGGCATCGACCGTGGGATCAGCCAAGGCTTCACGCAAATCACTGATCCCCTTGGTCGTGAATTTGCCTGGCGTTCGCTTTTCCAACGACTTCATGGTGTTGGACAGGACACGCGAATCGGGATCGATCACATAAGCGACTTCCGTATTCTCGCCTTTCAACCAACCACCCAAATGACTCTGGCCGCGACCATTCAAGCCGGCCACCGCCACACGCACGCGATCGTTGGCCCCGTCAACCTGTCCCGCAGCCCGAGTCCCGGTCAGCAGCAGCGTACCACCGGCAAAAGCGGAGGATTTGATGAATTGGCGACGCGTCGGTTGGGGCGTACTGGGGACCATTGTGTCTCCTTTAATGAACTTTTCAGTGATGATGTTGGGGTTGATAGTTTAACACGATTGCATAATGCGGGGAAAATGGTCGAATACACCCCCAAGTTGGTAAAATGCCAACGGACTTCACTGGATTGGGGATCGGGTTGATGAGCATCTTATGCGGGAGAGATCGCATGAATCGTTTGATTTGCGTTGGGTTCTGTTTACTGTTTTTGGTGATCGGTTCAACGGCTGATGCTCAGTTTGTGCGTGTCGGTCCGTATGGTGGGGTCAGTATCCGTGCGCCGTTCTTTGCCATGGACATTCCCGGTCCGCCGATTCCGCCACCGTTCATGTTTCGGGCCCGCCGACCGGTGGTCGTCGCGGCACCCTATCCGGCTTATGCATATCCGCAGGTTCAAATCGAATACGCTGATCCCGGCGGTATCGCGTCGCCGCGTCACACCGTGAACCGCGCATTTTCGCCGCCGACCAACATGGCCGAACTGGAATCGCAACTGTGGGAGGCGGCTTCCCAGTTGGCGAGAAGTTTGGTGTCACAACGCGATGCCGAGATGTGGACGAACTACCTGGCGCCAGATCGCATTGTGGCGGCAATCGAACAAGGAAACCGCGGATCAGTTGCCAGGCTAACCGATCACTACGACGGCGTGACCGCCAATCCGCAGTTGGCTTGGCTTACCAGGCTAGATGGATTCGCTGCCACCAGAAGCCTACTGCATCAATACGTTGGGTCGCGGCGGGTGCCGGTTCCAGCGCAATCATCGCAGCAACGGGCTAGCGAAACGCGACCACAAGTCCAGCGAACGCCATCGCTGGAGGACCGACCGTTGATCGAACAAGCCGATCCGGTTCCACTGCCGGCGCCAACACCATTGCCCGATCCGCTGCCGGCGGACGGTGCTTCGAGTAACCCGCCGACAAGTGGCGCGGCGCTTTCCACGGACGAAGGTTCATCCATTTTGGGCGAATAGCCTGCAGCTTAGAAGCCCCGAAGTGGGCGGCAATTTGCATAGCCCAGCTGAGCTAAACAATCTGCTCGGCCTTCGGCCCGGTCGTCGTCCGCTAAGCCGCCGGGAAACTACAACCGCGCCGCAAAACCGTCCAGCGTGTCCGACAGAATCTCGCGGAGTGCGGTTTTGCTACTCGCATCGATGGAGGCAAAATCCTCCGATGCGTCTCGGCCGCTGAGGATTTCGGCAAGTCGGTTTTCCACATAATCGCGTATCGAATCCGGCAAGCCGCGATACGACTCCGAGTAGATCAGAAAACTGCACGGGTACTTGAACAACCGGGTCTGCAAATCGAATTGCCGCAGCGATCGACCTTTGGCATCTCGAATCCCGGCAGACTCGAAATCATGCTGAAAATCCGATGTTCCTTTCACCGGCGAGCTGAGCGGATATTCGTCGACAAACAGCATGTATCGCAGCAAATCGTCGCCGGCGGCCGCAATTCGCCGCTTTGACGAATCACTTTGATGGTTCTCTTCACGCTCCAACAATCGATTCATCACCTTGTCTTGATGAACGCAACGTCTGGCCTCGTAATTGGCTCGCGTGATCAAGTTGTGCATTTTCGCCTGATGCTCCAAGACCAGCAAGGCAACGATATCACTGGAATCGGTCAGATAAGGATCGCTATCAACGCGATCGCTCAAGCTGGTCAGGTTCGCTCCCTCGGCAGTATCAATGGGTGGCCGGCGACTATCCGAAGCGATCGAATTGCCCAAGTGGCGCATCGAACCGTGCGTTCCGGTGACGTACCAACCACCGTAGCGTTCTTCCAGCGGCGTCGAATGATCGGTTGCTTTGGTGCCCAATCCGTAAAGCGGTGTTCCGCTGCGGCCGGGAAAGACGCTGCGGACCAGGAAGCCCGGTACGTTTTCAGTACGTGATGATGCATGGCATACCGCACAGTGGCCCTGGTCGCGCTTGATCGCCGGCTGCTTGCCCGGTTGACGCTCTTGCGCCACTGTGTAGAAGATTGCGCCTTGCTGCGGATCGACGGCTGAAATCTCCAGCACGTCCCCCTGTTGCACCCAACCGACATAGACATCGTCGTTGAAGTACAAAGCTCGCGGCCGCATCGGATTGATTCGCGTTAACTGCAAACTGGTTTTGGAAAAGACCAGCGTTTGCGAAGATACCGGTACCTCCAGCGATTCCAAAATCGATGGCAGCCAACCGCTCTTGGTATCCCACTGCAGCTCGCGTTCACCAGCTTCGATCGCTTGCTGCAAACGCTGCACTGGATCATTAACGGGGGCGGTGTAGTAATTGATGGGCTCTTTTTCATAGTCCGTTTGTGCGCGTGCTTCGGCGATCGCGAACACGGCAAAGAACAAACAGCACAAACAAAGTCGCGGCGACGACATCGAATCTCTCCTCCACCAACTCGATCGTGTTACTCGATCTTAATCTTGTAAGTTAGCGCACCGATCGCTTGCCCCGCCGGGACGCCTTCATAGTTATCGTGGCACATGATGCACTTCTCAAACACAACGGGAATCGGTGTAGCGACACGTAGCACGCGTTTCCCCTTGTCCTCGTCCACCTGCTCGAACCACTTGGTTTTTCCCGCGACCAACGATTTGAGCGCCTTCTTCTCGAAAGCGTCATTCGGTGCGTTTTCTTCATTCAGCGGCTCGCCCAAACCGTCCACTAATCTTACTTCGTGCCAACCTTTCTCGGCGGCCGCTTTGAACACGGTCTTGAAAGCCGTTCCCGCCGGGATCGTATCCTTGTCGTTGACGTAATTGGCGGTGATCGCCACGATTCCGCCTTTGTAAATGTCGTCCAACATGCGAACCGTCTTGCGGGTTCGCTCTAATGCCGGATCCGATTTCTGCTGGCCGGCTTTTTCCTCCGCCGACACGCCAACGCAAAGAAGACAAAAGGGAAGGGTCAGCAACAGAAAGAACGTGCGCGTCATCGATGCGGCTCCCGGGGGTCGTGAAATACAGGGTCACAGGCAATTATGGACAATCTTGTCCGATTTAGGGCGGGCGGCAAGATCAAATCGGACCTTTTTGTCTTTTTTTGGACAGAATGTCGCAATCCTGGCTAAGAGCGGACAGAGCGCCACGCTACCCTGAGGCTGGAAGCAACTGCATCAGAAAGGGCTCGACTGTGTTTTCTCAAACCGCTGAATATGCTCTCCGCGCTGTCGTTTGGCTCGCTCAGCACCACCAAACCGGGCCTGTCGGCAACCGCACGATCGCTGAAGTCACCAGGATTCCCAGCAGCTATTTGTCCAAGATCCTGCACGATTTAGCCCAAGCTGAAATCCTCCGTTCCCGCCGCGGCGTGGGAGGGGGGTTTCAACTGATTCCATCGCCCGATGAGCTGACGATCTTGGATGTGGTCAACGCGGTCGACCCAATCCAGCGGATTACCGGCTGTCCGCTGAAATTGAAGTCTCACTGCGACCAGCTTTGTCCCGTCCACGCGAGATTGGACTACACCTTGGGCCTGGTTGAAGACGCGCTGGCCAATTCGACGATCCGGGAAGTGATGTTTGATCCCGCTCGCCCGCTGCCTTTGCGCGAAACCTCGGAAAACTAGTCCGGGTTAAAGAATAAGTGATTGGACGATCGCGGCACCGCGAGACTACAATCTTCCGCTCCCTTTACCCCCCAGGAAATCGAGGTCTCTATGAAATTCAAATCAGTCGCTGTGATCGCCTTGGTCGCCATCATGGTCACTCCCGCGTTGGCAGCCGACGATGCTAAGAAGGAAAAGAAAGGCAAGAAAGCCCAGCGGCCATCGGCAACAGCCGCGCTGCTAAAGCAATTGGAACCGGCGGGACTTACGGACGACCAGGTTGCCAAGATCAAAGACATCGGCACAGCCGCACAAGAAGCGATGCAAGCCGCCCGAAAAGAAGCCGGGATCACTCCAGAGTTGCAAAAGAAGTTGGCCGAAGCCCAAAAATCGATGAAGGACAGTGAATTAAAAGGCAAAGAACGAGTGGCGGCAATTCATAAAGCTGCCGGATTGACCGAAGCGCAAGCAGCCGCGCTGACGAAAGCAAATCAGCTTCGCATGCAAATGAACAAGGACGTTTTCGCCGTGTTGACCGATGAGCAAAAGGGCAAGTTGCCCGAAAAGCTCCAGCGATTGGCCAACGCGGGAAAACGCGGCGCTGCCAAGAAAGGCGATGCCAAGAAAGGTGGAGCCAAGAAAAAGAAAGACGCTGCCTAAGCGTTGCTTGATTGACTATGTTCATCGAAGCTTTAGCTCTACGGAGCTAAAGCTTTTTTTGCAGGTCGTCGAAGTAAGCAGGTCATTTCAACGGCGCGACTAAAACCAAAGTAGCGGGCACAGTCCTTGTGCCGTCGCCATCGAAAGAACTTGTGTTTGCGTTCGGAAACGCGGACGGCAAAGACTGTTCCTACTAACTTCGTTTTCTACAGGAGTCATTTCGTGCGTATTCTGGTTGGCTTTGCCCTCGCGTTGATTTGCCTGACCGCTGACATCCATGCTGCCGAAGTTCCCAGCGGTTTTGACGCGCTGGAATTGATCGACTATCGCGGCCGCAGCTGGACGGCAGATGATTTTAAGAATGATTCATTGGTGGTTGTGGCGTTCCTGGGTACCGAATGCCCCTTAGCCAAGCTTTATTCCGTGCGACTGCAGGAAATTGCCGACGACTATCGGAACCGAGGTGTCCGCGTGGTTGGCGTGATGAGCAACCGACAGGATTCCCTGGAGGAAATCGCTGCTTTTGCTGCGCGCCAGAAACTTGAATTCCCAATTCTGAAAGACGCCGGCAATCAATTCGCTGATGAAGTTGGTGCCGAACGGACCCCTGAGATGTTTGTTTTCGACGCAGCGCGAACGGTGCGTTATCACGGTCGTGTGGATGACCAGTACGGAATCGGTTATGTCCGCGACGAGCCTCGCCGCCAAGACTTGAAGATCGCGCTGAACGAATTGCTTTCCGGTCGCGATGTTTCCCTGGCCGAAACCGCCGCCGTCGGATGCATCATCGGACGCAGCAAGAAGACTGATTCCCAAAGCCAGGTCAGTTACGGCGGGCAAGTTGCCAAGATCCTGAATTCACGGTGTGTTGAATGTCATCGTGAGGGCGAAATCGCACCGTTTTCATTGACCGAGTATGACGAGGTTGCCGGTTGGTCCGAGATGATCGCCGAGGTCGTTCGCGAAGGCCGCATGCCTCCCTGGCATGCCACGGGCGATCACGCCAAGTTCGGAAATGACCGCACGATGAGCAACGAGGAAAAACAGATCTTGTATGCCTGGGCGGACGCCGGAGCTCCCGCCGGGGACCTGAGCGACTTGCCCGAGTTGCCCGAAAAGGTGGCTGGTTGGCAACTGCCTCGAGAGCCCGATTTGGTTGTCCCCGTCAGCCCCGAGCCATTCGATGTGCCGGCAACCGGCGCCGTGCGTTACCAGTATTTCAAGTTCGATCCAAAGCTGGACGAAGATATTTGGATCGAAGCAGCCGAGCTGAAACCGGGCAATCGCGAAGTCGTGCACCACATCCTGGCCTTCGCCGTTCCCAAAGGTCAGCGCCGTGGTTTGGACGGTGCACGAGGTTTTTTGGTGGGCTACGTACCGGGCGCGCGATTGCAAATCCCACCGAAAGGCTGTGCCAAGAGAATTCAAGCCGGCAGCGAATTGATATTCCAAGTTCATTACACGCCGATCGGTACACCTCAAAAGGATCAAAGCGAACTGGGAATCTGTTTTGCTGACCCGAAGTCGATCACTCACGAAATCCGCACAACCAGCGCCGTCCAGCACCGACTTGAAATTCCACCGGGTGAGCCGAATTACGAGACGAAGGCCGACAGCCCGCCCTTTCCTGCGGGGGCAAAGCTGCTGAGTTTAAGTCCGCACATGCATGTGCGTGGCAAGGCGTTTCGCTACGACTTGCTTTCACCCGGTGGTGGCTTCGAAACGATCCTGGATATTCCCGCGTACGACTTCAATTGGCAGACCACATACGAGTTAGCGGAGCCGCTTGAAATCGCCGCGGGCAGCCGGTTCCGTTGCACTGCGGCCTATGACAACAGCGAAGACAACCTGAACAATCCCGATCCCTCAGCCACGGTCCGCTGGGGTGATCAAACATGGGACGAAATGATGATCGGCTATTACCATTATGTCGTTCCGCTCGGCTCCCAAGATTCCGACCGGCTTCGCAAGTTCGACCAACTGGACAAAGATGGGGACGGCAAACTAGCGCGATCCGATACGCCCAAGAATCTGCTCGGCGTTTTTGACCAGCTGGACAAAAATAAAGATCGAGTGCTGACTCGCGCAGAAGTTGCGGCGGCTCCTTGACAGGGGACCCGGTGGGAACTGCTCGCTGACGAGAGCGTCCCGCTTAGGTGTAGCCCTAGCTCAACAATCACGAAGAAGAACCGCAGAGCGGTGGCAGCGTATAGCCTGGGGTGAACCAACGAGCGTCAGCGAAGTTGGTGTAACCCCAGGAAAACGACCCGCAGAAATACCTTCCCCGCGGCGATTTGGCGGCGTAGCCGCCAAA
>JBFJVZ010000248.1:0-11476 GCA_041623895.1 Pirellulaceae bacterium
GAAGGCGGCCGATGTTGATGTTCCGCAATGATTCTTCCCTCCGCGAACGAAAGTTTTGTTTTTCCGTTCCGACGCGGAGCGTCGGACGACAATAAATTCACAGCCTCTCCGCAAACGAACGCTCGGCCGCGGAGCGTCCGACGACTATCTCACTCTTGTTTAGGGATTCCCAATGCTTCGTGGTAGTCGATCTCTATCTCCGGCGGCTCCTGGCCCTGTTGTTGAAGGAACGTTTCCATCCAACGCAACATGCGCAGGTTGTAATCGAGCCGCGCAGCTGCTTTTCGATTCCCATGGCCCTCGCCTTCATACAGTACCAACCGCACGGGCGCCTGATCCAATGTTTTCAGGTGCCGATGAAGTTCTAATGACTGTGACGGATGCACGCGAGGATCATTCTTGCCGTGCAAAATCAGTGTTGGAGTTTTGTTTCGCTGAACGTAGCGAATAGGGCTTCGCTCCACAAAGTAGTCCCAATCGTCCCATAGCCGTTTGCGATGATGAACCAAAAACATCTCTTCTGGAATATCTGTGGTTCCTACTTTCGAGACGTTATCGCTGATGCCGACAAACATCACGCTGGCCGCGAACCGATCGGAGTAGTACGTTGAACACCAGGCCGACGCATAGCCTCCGTAAGAGCCTCCGGTAACACCAATTGCCTTGGGATCGGCGATCCCGATTTCGATTAAGTGATCGATGCCGTCAATCAGGTCATCGAATTCTTTACCCCCAGCATCTTCTTGACCCATTTTCGAGAACTCGACGCCGCGACCGGTGCTGCCGCGATAGTTCGGATAAAAAACCGCGAAGCCTTTAGCCGCGGCAACTTGTCCGGGACGGGTATAGCTGGTGATCCATCCGTTTGATTCGTGAGCCTCCGGCCCACCGTGCACGTACATGATCGTCGGATAACGCCGGCCTTCGACGTAGTTCAATGGATAAACCAGCACACCTTCTAATTTCAAATCGTCACGGGCGCTCCAGGTGATGGCCGTTTGCCTGGCGAATTGCAGGTCATCCAGCCAAGGATTGACGTTGGTCAGCCGACGTGGCTTCTCCGTCCCGCTGGCGACAAAGAGTTCGGTCGGATGCGTTGGGGCGTGACCGAGCAGCGCGATCGTGTCGGTTCCGCCGGCAAGTGAGAAGCCAGCCAAAACAACTTCACCGCCCGGCTCTAGCTGGTCCTTGCGTTTTCCCTCCAGGCTGACGACACCCATCCGCGATGAAACACCTTCGCCCGCCAGCCAAAGAATCGTTGATTCGTCTTGCCAGGCAATTGAATGGACGTGGGCCTTCAGTTGGGGCAGCAAATCGACCAACGGCTCGTCACTTTCGGCGGTCCCGACCATCAAGCGGCCTTCGCGAGGATCATTGATGTTCTCACCCGAAATGATGGCCAAATGCTTTCCATCCGGGCTCCAGGCAACCTCACCTAGTTTTCCCGGATTCTCCAAGGAACGAATGATGCGTCCGGAATCTGATTCAACAACGTGTACCCGCTGTTGCATGTAGCTGTCATCAACTGACGGAGTCGGTGCAAGAACGACCATCAAATCTTTTCCGTTGGGACTCCATTTCACGTTGCCAGCCGATCCCTGCAACTGCAACATTCGCGGCTTCACCTCGGATTCACCCTCTGTCGCCTCGGGATCGATCGAAGCAATCCAGACACGATTCGGTTGCCAATCTTCCTCGTAGATTTCCTGATTGAATCCCTTTTCACGAATCTCTTTGACGGCCTTGTCTGTTTCTTCTTTCGCCAGGAAGGCGACCGCTTTACCGCTCGGTGACACATCGAATCCGCTGATTGATGTTGGATGCTTCAGCGTGCGGATCGATTCGCCGCCATCGACGGCGATCCGGTATAACGCTTTTTCTTCATCGCCTGTGCGTTTGGCGGTATAGTAGATCCATCGTCCGTCAGCCGACCAATGCGGATCGCCAATCGAGACTTCCCCGGTGATGAAGGGACGCCGCTTACCTTCCAAATCAATCAGCTGCAGTTCGGACCAGGCCGGACCGTCGTCGGAAGTGATGGGAGAGCGAGGCACCGACACGGTGTAGGCGATCGATTTGCCGTCCGGCGACACGGACGCGCCGCTGACATATTTCAGCTTCGCCGTGTGTTTCGCTTCCATTCGCTTCTGGTCCTGGGCCCAGAGAGCGGCAGGAGCAAAAGCGATGAGCAAACAGAAAATTCGAGTCTGTCGTTGATGCATTTGCCGGAACCTCTTGAATATGAATCGTGTTGGCAATGATTGGCTGCAATTTGCGCCGTGGAGTACGGTTTCTTAATCTGACGGAGCACAGGGAGGAACAATTCGGCCCCACTGGCGGAAACAGTCGTGACAATTGTTCTACAATAGGAGAATGAGCTCGCAAGATCCAAACAAGTCGCCCGTTTATCTTTCTGTCGATGACGATCCCGAAATGGAGCAAGCGATCAAGCGTGCTCGAGGAACGTTCCGGTACTTTTGGCGGGAGTTGTCCTGGGAACGCCGGCGAATCATTCCCGGTTTGGATTTGGCCTGTGTCAAAGTCGCTTTTTCTGATCCCCCGGGGCCAACCTCCGACGAAAACGTGGCGGTCGAACAAATGTGGATCGGCGATGTCGACTTCGACGGGAAACAAGTCAGTGGCACATTGATTAATTCACCAAACTGGCTGACGTCGGTTTCTGAGGGTGACGATGTGCAAATTCAACCCAACAGGGTCAGCGACTGGATGTACGCAATCAATGGGCGAGTCTACGGCGCATACACCGTAAACTTGATGCGTTCCAGGATGAGCCGCGGTGAACGCTCGGCACACGACAAAGCCTGGGGCCTGGATTTTGGCGATCCGAATGAGATTCAAATTGTACCGCCGGAGTATCTGGGGCAAAAAAGGCCGGGCCTGTTTGCCAGGCTTCTTGGCAGTGGACAGAGGTCGCAAGATCCCGCCGAGGTCGCTAAGAAGGAACATCCGATGGCGCTGAACATGACCGAATCGTTGGAGGAATTTGTGCAGCAGGATCCGTCGAATCTGACGGTCGCGGATGATCATGGATTCACGCTGTTGCATCAACTTGCCTTAGCCGGCGCCGCGAGCGGAGTGGCCATCTTGCTGCGACATGGTGCTGATCCAAGCGCTTTGACCAACCACGGGATGACCCCGCTTAGTCTGGCCAAATCGCTGGGCTGGAAAAAAGTTGCCGACATGCTTTCCGCAGCCGTTACAGACTAGCGGGCTCGTGAATGCTAGCAAGCCGTTTGCTTGATATCCACGCTGATGTCAGCCGATAGAGTCGATGTGCGGCTTTATCAAACGGGAGGACTGGGTGCGCGCCCCTACGGGAATCTATTTCCGACAATTGGCTGACCAACTGCGCGGCTTGTTGCTGATCGGTTTGGCTGTCTGCGTTGGTTGCCAGTCCGACGGGCTCCGGGTTGGACGGTCAAGGATGTCGCGCGCGGGGGCTTCGGAAAATTCCAGCGACACCAGTCATCCCCGGCACACCATCAAGCAAGTCGCCTTTGACGCAACATCTGCGCAGACCAATCAATCAGAACGCTCGGATTCCGACGCCATTGCCGGCGACGAAAATATGATTGTTGCCGACCAGATCTCCTCGGACCAAATTTCCTCGGACGCTGACCAAGCCAACACGCTGCGGGCATTGGAAGCGGTCGCGTTGCAAAACCATCCGTCGATCATTGAGGCTCGCACTCAAGTCGACGCAGCCCAGGGGCAATATGTGCAAGCAGGGCTGCCTTTCAATCCGGTCTTGCAGTATCAATCGGACGAAATTGGCAACGAGGACGCCACAGGCTTGCATTCGCTAAGAGTATCGCAGCAGTTTGTCACGGCAAACAAGCTGGGAATTGCACAACAGGTCGCGGCACAAACGAGCCGCCGACGACGTGCCGAACTTCAGCGAGCAGAGTTGGAGGTGTTGACGCGGGTCAGGATCGCTTTCGCCCGCACCTTGATTTCGCAGCAACGTGTCGAATTGACGGATCAGATTGTTCAACTTGCTGACCAATCGGTTCAATCGGTTGAACAACTTTTCCGGGCTCAAGAGGTATCCAAGGTCACGTTACTGCAATCACGCTTGGAGGCCCAGCAGGCCCGCATCGATGCGGAAAATTCGGCAACCGCACTGGCCGCTAACCGGCGGTCTTTGGCAGCTGCCGCCGGCGTTTCGGAACTTTCTGCGTTGCCATTGATTGGCGATCCGACCGCTGGCCTGTCCGATGCGCCCTGGCAACCGCTGATTGATAGAATCACCGAGTTGAGCCCCGAGTTGGCGGCGAGGGGAGCGGATTTTGAAAGGGCGCAATGGGCGCTGCGCTTGGCCTGTGCCCAGGTGACACCGAACGTTACCACGCAACTAGGCGGCGGTGTTGTCACGGCATCCGACGACCTATTTGGGGTGATCAGTGTGAGCGTGCCGTTGCCGATCCGAAATCGCAATCAAGGGAACATTCGCAGCGCACGTGCTGACGTCGCGTCGACCATGGCGGCCAGCGAACGAGTTCGACTGGACCTTGTATCACGGCTGGCGGACGCGGTTGGCAGATACCGCATTGCCCGCCAGCGGCACCAGCGATTGACGAATAAGGTGCTGCCCTTCGCGGAACAATCATTCGAGCTGTCAAGAATTGCATTGGAAGCCGAAGAACTGAGCTTCTTGCAATTTCTCACGGCGCAGCGAACTCTGATCACAACCAAATTGCGAATCCTGGACGCTCTTCTTCAAGCAAAAGAAGCTTGGGCCGAGATTGACGGTCTGTTGGTCGCCACACGGTAGGCTGGCCGCTAACATCACCGCTGACATCAGGTCGACTTTTCGCGGACAATGGATAGGTCGCACCGATTACTCGAGATTGCCGTGAGCGAAGCCAATGCAAAGACCTGACGCCGAAGGATCAAAATCCAATCGCCTTATTCTTGTCGCTGTCGCTGTCGTATTGATCGCCGGCATCGGGCTTGCGATGAGCGATTTGCCGGCCCGTTTCGGAATCTCTGGGTCAGCGACCAGCCAAGTCGATGACGATCCGCATAGCAGCGGCCAGCCAGATTCTGGACACGGCCATCAGGAACATCATCACGGTGGTCACGGCCACACTGATGACGGCCACTCCGATGAGGACGCGATTGAGTTGAGCCAACAAGCACGCCAAAGTCTGGGGCTACGGACCAAGCGTGTTTCACTGGGAACCTTCACCGAGTACATCGAAGTCCCCGGACTGGTGACCAACTGGCCGGGCCGAACGCATATCATTGTGACCTCGCCGTTGACAGGAGTGATTAATGCAATCCACATCTCCAGGGGTGAACTGATCGAAGGAAATGCACCGCTGTTCTCTTTGCGGCTGACGCATCAGGATCTTGTCAAGACGCAAGAACAATACCTCACCCAGCTTGGCGAATTGGACGTCGAGGAAATGGAAATTGCGCGGCTGACGTCTATCGCCAGCTCCGGTGCCGTTGCCGGGAAGACGCTGATTGCCCGCCAATACGAACGCGACAAATTGATGGCCGGCGTGCAAGCCGCACGGCAATCGATGCTGTTGCACGGTTTGACGCAAGCCCAGATCGATAGCATCGAAAAGACGCGCGAACTTGTTGGCGAGATTACCGTGTTCGCACCGCAGTTACACGAAGACACCTCGCTTCATCACGATGCTTTGCATGAGCGGACTTCCGCACTGGACAATGGCGAATCAATATCGCCATCAGCGGAATCCCAGACTCGGCTTGCTTCACTGACACAACCCGCTGATCACCCCGCGCATGTGGACACAGATTTGTTGGTGACCGTGCTGGACGTCAGTCGAGGGCAGTCGGTGTTGGCCGGTGAGACACTAGCCCAACTTTCCGACTACAGCGTCTTGCTGATCGAAGGCCACGCATTTCAACGCGACAACGCGGCGCTTCGACAAGCCGCCCAATCACAGCTCTCGCTGCAGGCCGTCTTGGACGCTTCCGGGGAGGAGTTGGAAGTCATCGATGATTTGAAGATCGTCAACATTGGCAATGAAGTCGGCAAACAATCTCGTGCCTTGCCCTTCTACGTGCAATTAATCAATCAAATTGAACGCTCCGAAATGCGTGACGGCCGGCGATATGTCAGTTGGCGATACAAGCCGGGGCAACGATTACAACTGCGGCTGCCGATCAAGACGCACGAGAATGTGATTGTCGTACCGCGGGAAGCCGTTGGCAAATCAGGATTGGAGCAATACGTGTTCGTGGACCGCGGTGATCATCTCGATCGTATTCCGGTCCGCCTGGTCGCGCGGGGCCCCATCAACGTCGCCATCGCCAACGATGGACAACTCAGTGCCAGACACAGGATCGCCATCAATTCCGCCCACCAATTGCTGATGGCATTGAGAAATCAAGCCGGCGGCGGCATCGATCCCCATGCGGGACATTCACATTGAGCAGCAGGGGATGGAAGGGGATGCAAGGCCCACTTCCCAATTCCCAATTTCCAATTCCCAATTCCCACGCCTTACCCCCCGGCACCGCCGCATGGATCGCATCATCGCTTTTTCGCTGAACAATCGTTTGCTGGTACTGGCCAGCGCGGTTGTTTTACTTGGCGTTGGTGCCTGGCAATTGACACAGTTGCCCATCGATGTCTTGCCGGATTTGAATCGCCCTCGCGTTGTCGTGATCACCGAGGCACACGGCATGGCGCCGGAAGAAATCGAGTCACTGATCACGATCCCTTTGGAAACAGCACTGAGCGGTGCCAGTGATGTATTGGCCGTACGCAGCAGCAGTAGCAGCGGGATCTCGGTGATCTATGTCGAATTCGACTGGGATACCGACATCTACAACGATCGGCAAGTTGTTAACGAGCGATTGCAGATGGCGTCACAGCAATTGCCGGCGGGAATCAAGCCAACGCTGGCACCGATCTCGTCGATCATGGGTCAGATCTCCATGTACGGCATGTGGAGTGAAGACGGTCGGACGCCACCCATGGAAGTCAGGACTTTGGCCGATTGGGTGGTGCGGCAGCGGTTGTTAGCAATCCACGGAGTGGCCCAAGTATTCACGATGGGTGGCGGCCGCATGCAGTTTCAGGTGTTAGTCGACCCTGATGCCCTCCGCTCTTTTGATCTAACGATGCACGAGGTGCACGAAGCCGTTTCACAATCAAACCTCAACGCGGTTGGCGGCTACTTGAATCAAGCGGGTGCCAACGAGATTCTGGTACGTGGTTTGGGCCGCGTGGAAACGCTTGAAGATCTTCGCAAGGTCACGCTGGCTGTCCGCGGGGGAAGACCGGTCACGCTGGCCCAAGTCGCTCGCGTCGTCCATGCTCCCCAGGTCAAGCGTGGTGATGCGTCCGCGTACGTGCGAGAGCAAGATGGGTCGATCGCTGGCGGCGCGGCAGTGGTGTTGACCGTCAATAAACAGCCTGGTGCCGACACGCGGGCAGTTGATCAAGCGATTCAGTCGGTGCTGGAGGATTTGCAGTCATCACTTCCGAAAGACATTCGAGTCGCCAAGGTTTATTCGCAACGTGCTTTCATCGACCGGGCGATCGAAAATGTCGGAGAGGCTTTGGCTGACGGCGGCGTCCTGGTGATCGTCGTGTTGTTCTTTTTTCTGCTGAATTTTCGTACAACTTTCGTCACGCTAACAGCGATCCCGCTTTCGATCATCGCGACGGCAAGCGTGTTCGCCTTTTTGGGCCTGTCGATCAACACCATGACCTTGGGTGGTATTGCGGTAGCGATTGGCGAATTAGTGGATGACGCCATCGTTGACGTGGAAAATATCTTTCGCCGCCTTCGTGAGAACCGAAATGCGGCCCAGCGACAGCCCGCATTGAAGGTTGTTTACCAGGCAAGTAAAGAAATTCGGACTTCGATTGTCTACGGAACTGCAATCGTTGTACTCGTCTTTTTGCCACTATTTGCCCTGGAAGGATTTGAGGGAAAACTCTTTGCGCCGATGGCCGTTGCCTACGTTGTTTCCCTGATCGCATCCTTGGCGGTCTCGCTGACGGTAACACCTGCCCTTGCCTCACTACTGTTGGTCGGCCAACGTGGCTGGAATGTTGTCCAACCGATACTGGCGCTGTGTATTTCGGTACTGTTGTGTTTTTGGCTCCTGCCCCGGGCCGCCGGCGTGGTCCGCTTGCCGATCGGCATCCCGGGCGATCCGCTTTGGTGGTCGATCGCGGCCACACCGTTGGTTTGGCTGGCGATTTGGATCATCGACCACGGGCTTCGCGGCGAGCAGGTTGAAGAGGGACGACTGCTGACGGGATTAAAAGCAATCGCCGCCGTTGCCATTAACATCAGCACTCGCTTTTCCAGTCTTGTGCTAATCGTGTCGGCGTCAGTTGTCGTGTTCGCAGGACTGCTGTTTGCAAATTTGGAACATGACCGCATCCCGCCACTGAATGAAGGATCGATCCAAGTCAACGCGATTGTGCTTCCCGGCACGTCACTGTCAACCAGCGATGCGATTGGACGGGCGATCGAAACGCGTCTGCTGCAAATCGAAGAGGTAACGTCCGTTGTCCGGCGGACCGGTCGAGCGGAACTGGATGAGCACGCCGAGGGTGTCAACACCAGTGAGCTTGTCCTGGGAATCGCGGACGACGCGGACCGGGAACTTACGATTCGCAAAGTTCGCGAGACCATGGAGAGTATGCCGGAAGTTGTTTCCAGCACGGAACAACCACTCGCCCACCTGATCAACCACATGCTATCCGGTGTCAAAGCTCAGATCGGGATCAAGCTGTACGGCGACGACCTTGACGTTTTACGCGGCAAGGCCAACGAGATGAAGCAGCGGATCGCAGGCGTTGCGGGAATCAAGGACGTGCTGGTCGAACAACAGGCAAACATTCGCCAGCTTCGCATCCAGGTCGATCGTGACGCACTCACTACCTATGGGCTGAATGTCGGCAACGTGATGGAGTTGGTGGAGACTGCGATGAACGGCAAGGTGGTCAGCCAGGTGCTGCTGGGCCAACGGACGTTCGACTTGTTGATTCGTCTGGATGAGCCTTTTCGACAAGACGAGTCCAAGATACGGCGTTTAGCTGTCGCCTTGCCCGACGGAGGCTTTGTGCCTTTGGAATCATTGGCCAATGTTTTCGATAGTAGCGGCCCCAACGTGATCAACCGCGAGCAGGTGCGGCGACGAATCGTGCTGCAGGCGAACGTCGCAGGTCGAGGCGTTGTGGACGTGGTCGAAGAGATCCAACAGCTGCTATCCGACGTTGAATTGCCGTCAGGATACTTCCTGGAGTATGGCGGCGAATTCCAAAGTGAGCAGGCCGCCGCTCGGCGTCTGGCCGTGTTTTCAATCGTCATTTTGCTGGGTGTCTTTCTGCTCTTGCAAATGCTGTTTGGCAATGTCAACTTTGCTCTGCAAGTCATGGTGGCACTGCCGGCAGCGTTTGTGGGTGCCGTAGTGGCGTTGGTCCTGACCGACCAAAACCTGACGATCGCGGCGATGGTTGGATTCATCTCCTTATGTGGGATTGCCAGCCGCAACGGGATCCTGTTGTTGAATCATTATTTGCACCTGGTTCAATACGAAGGCGAATCATGGACGCGGGCAATGGTCGCCCGGGCGGGGCAGGAAAGGCTGGCCCCAGTGTTGATGACCGCCCTGACCAGCGGAATCGGATTATTGCCGTTGGCACTTGCCGGCAGCCAGCCGGGACGAGAGATTCTGTATCCAGTCGCCACGGTGATCATTGGTGGTTTGATCACCAGCACGCTAGCCGAATTCTTTGTGCGCCCTGCGCTGTTTTGGGCAATCGGCCGCAATGCGGGTCGACAGATTATCGAAACTCGCTCGTAGCTGGAAACAAGATCGCTACGGTTTCAGCTGATGTGTATGGCCGGCATGATCATCCGCATCGTGACTGTGCCCAGGAAGATTCTCGATCGCAACCGCCAGCACAACGCCCAGCAGCAGCGCCATCGTCAACTTCGTGCGGTCATGATGGTGAAAGGCGACTTCGGGCAACAAATCTGCCAGTGAGATGCAGATAAAAAATCCAGCCGACAAAGCCAGTCCCCAGCCGATGATTGCGCCGGTATCAGACAGTTGCATTGCGCCAAAATAAAATGCCAACGCGCCAATGGGACAGGCCAAAGAAAAAACAAAGTTCACCAAGCCCTGTTGGCTCGTCGTCCAGCCGCCTTTTTTCATCACTGACGTGATCGCAAACGCATCTAATGGCTTGTGCAATACAACGGCCAGGAACGTGCCTAAGCCGGCCAGCCCCAGAAACGGACTGTGGTAGGCCTCCGCAGCAACGCTGGCACCCAGGGCCACTCCATCCATCAAGGTGTGCAAGCCGAGTCCGAAAAACATCCCCAACCAACTCAACTCCTTGGCATCGGGTTGTGAATGGTCGCATCCGTGTTCGTGTGAGTGACCATGCCCGTGCGTGTGGTCGTGTTCATGCGCGTGCTCATCCGGCACTAGCTCGTCAAATTCATCGTGCGCGTGGACGTGAAAAGCTCGCATCAGCAGGAACATCGCTATGATCCCCAGCAACCCTGCACTACCCGCAGTGGCAGCCGATTCCAACAGCTCCGAGGCATGTGGCAACATGTGAAGCATGGCGATGCCGAGCATCAATCCGGAAACGAAACTCATCAACAATTGAGTCCGCAGGTGCGTCATCCGCATCACCGACGGCAGCCAACCACCCAACACCGAAGCGGTTACGATCAAGACGCAATAAACCGCCAGCAGGGATTGAGACATGAGGTGCCGATATCCTTGGATAAAGCAGCCGCCAGGCTTCGTGCGCAGGCGGCCATGAATTCGCGAGCGGCACTTAATTGGTGCTTGCCACGGGTGTCAATATGGAGTTTTCACGTTCCACGTGCAAGCGGACGACAAGCAATGAAGGGAGAACGGAAGCGGCATCAAGGCATTGCGCCATTGTAGCGTCAGTGCCCAGCCGGCGCGTTAATTCAACGATTTTTTGTGGCAGCAAAACCTGGCGGCTTTCGGTGGATATACTCTAGCGTCCACGATCTTCACATGGGAGCGTTAACATGAAATATCGATCGAAATCTAATCGCCGGGATTTCTTGAAATCTTCGACAGCCGCCGTTGCTTTGCCAACCATCGTAGCGTCGACTGCTCTTGGTAAGGACGGGCGTGCCCCTGCCGGCGAGCGAATTACGGTCGGCATCATCGGCAGTGGAAAAATGTGTCACGGGTATCACTTGAATTCACTGCTGGGTTATGCGGATGTGCAAGTCGTGGCGCTTTGCGAAGTCGATAAGAACCGTCGCGAATCCGCAAAACAAAAAGTCGTCTCCAAGTATTCCAAACGCACCGACCACAAAGGCTGTGACGAGTACACCGACTTTCGTGACATTATCGCCCGAGATGATATCGATGCCGTCTTGATCGCCACTCCCGATCACTGGCACGCAATTCCGATCATCCAGGCTTGTCAGGCCGGCAAGGACGTCTA
>JBFJVZ010000249.1:0-11461 GCA_041623895.1 Pirellulaceae bacterium
CCCGGCTGCCCGATCAGGACGGGATTGTTTTTGGTGCGTCGCGAGAGCACTTGAATCACGCGGCGAATTTCGGAATCGCGTCCGATCACCGGATCGAGTTTGCCTTGAGAGGCCAACTCGGTGAGGTCAATACCGTATTTCTGCAAAGCCTGGTAAGTGGCTTCGGCATTCTGGTCGGTGACCCGTGCCGATCCGCGGACTTCGCTCATCGCCTGCAGCACGTCCTGCTCGGAGACACCGGACAATTTCAGCAGACTGCTGGCCTTGTTGTCGGTTCGTGCCAGGGCCAGCAACAAGTGCTCGGTGCTGACATATTCATCCTTCAGTGACTCGGCTGCTTCGGCGGCGGAATCAAATACCTTTTGCAAGTCGGCTCCGAGCCCCGGTTGTCGGCCGCCAGAGACCTTGGGCAGCTTGCCCACTTCGCTGGCGACCAGATCACCAAGCTGTTTGACATCGACACTCATCTTGTCCAACAGCGGTCGGGTAATTCCATCCGTTTCTTCCAGCATCGCCACCAGCAAATGCAGTGAAGTGATCTCAGGATTACCGTCCTTAGCGGCTTGGCCCTGTGCCTCTGCCACCAGCGTTTGAGCTTTGGTCGTCAGTTTATCGAATCGAAATGTCATCGGTTGATCTCCTATCGTGGCCCAGGCATCGAGTTTGGGCCGTTAACTAATCGCGCAAAAAAAGCGGGTGCGCGCACCCGCTTTGCATCTGTTGCCGATCTGAGTTTGTGTGCCACTGGCTCCGCCCGTGCGAGCGGGAACAGCACTGGCGGAGCCAGTGGCACACGAAATTACTTGAAAGGTCTAATCTTTCACTTCAAAATCGGCATCGATGGCGTCGTCATCCTCGGCGTCAGCAGTTGCTGCTGCGGCCCCGGCTGGATCGCCGCCTGCCCCTGCGGCCGCTCCCGCCGCTTCGGTGCGTTCGTACAGAACCTTGCTGAACGCTTTGGCGGCGGCATCCAATTCGTCTGTTGCCTGTTTGATGGCAGCCGTATCGTCGGTACCGATCGCAGTCTTCACTTTATCGATCGCTTTGTTCAGCGGCTCCTTGTCATCATCGCTCAGCTTATCGCTGTGCTCTGTCATTTGTTTTTCGAGCATATGAACTTGCTGATTCGCTTTATTCCGAGCCTCGGCCAACTCGAACTGTCTGCGGTCTTCGTCTGCGTTGGCTTCCGCATCCTTTCGCATTTGTTCGATTTCGTCTTCGCTCAGGCCACCGGCTTCGTTGATTTCCACCGCGGATTCCTTTCCGGTCTTCAGCTCTTTGGCTGACACGTTCAGGATACCGTTCTGGTCGATGTCGAATTTGACCTCGATCTGCGGGACACCACGGGGTTGCGGCGGAATGCCTTCCAGGTTGAACTCACCCAGCAAGCGGTTATTGATCGCCATTTTCCGTTCGCCTTGGAAGACACGGACAGTCACCGCGGTTTGATTGTCGGCTGCGGTGCTGAACACGTTTTTCTTTTCAACCGGGACGGTCGTGTTGCGTTCCACCAGAGCGGTCATCACGCCACCTTCCGTTTCAATCCCGAGGGTCAGCGGTGTGACGTCCAGCAACAGCACGTCGGTCCTGTCGCCTGCCAAGACACTGCCTTGGATGGCGGCACCAACCGCGACGACCTCGTCCGGGTTGACGCCTTGGTGAGGCTCTTTGTTGAAAATGCCTTTGACAAGATCCCGGACTTTTGGCACGCGTGTGCTGCCGCCAACCAAAACGATCTCATCGATGTCACCCGGCTTCATTTTCGCGTCTTGCAGCGCCTGCAACACGGGTCCTTTGCACCGTTCGACAAGGCTATCGATCAGTTCCTCGAACTTACTTCGTGTGATTTTCATCGTCAGGTGCTTCGGGCCTGACTGATCCATCGTGATGAACGGCAAATTAATGTCGGTTTCCGGCAGACTGCTCAGCTCTTTCTTTGCCTTTTCGCAGGCTTCCTGCAACCGCTGCAATGCCATCGGATCATTACGAAGATCGATCCCATTGTCCTTCTTGAATTCGTCGGCGACGTGGTTGATCAGGGTCTCGTCAAAATCATCGCCACCCAGGTGTGTATCGCCCGAAGTGCTGATCACTTGAAAAACGCGGCTCTCCTGTTCCTCGTCACCGCTATCGGCAACTTCAAGAATGGAAACGTCAAATGTTCCGCCACCCAGATCGAACACGATGATCTTTTCATCCGCCTTTTTGTCCAGACCGTAGGCCAGCGCGGCCGCGGTCGGCTCATTGATGATTCTGGCCACCTCCAACCCGGCGATCTGACCGGCGTCCTTGGTTGCTTGACGTTGGGCGTCATTGAAGTAAGCGGGAACGGTGATCACCGCCTTGTTTACTTTGTGACCCAAGTAGGATTCGGCGGACTCCTTGAGTTTACGAAGTACTTTGGCCGAGATCTCCTGAGGCGTGTATTGCTTGTCGCCAACTTCGATCTTGACGTATTGATCGGCGGCTCCGGTAACACCGTAGGGAACCATTTTTTCTTCCGTCTCCACCTCGTGGTGTCTGCGACCCATGAAGCGCTTGACCGAATAAACGGTTCTTTTCGGATTGGTAACCGCCTGGCGACGAGCAGGCTCGCCGACGATCGTCTCTTCTTTGTCAGTGAAGGCCACGACGCTCGGAGTCAATCGGTTACCTTCGGGGTTGGGAATCACCTTCGGCTCGCTGCCTTCCATCACGGCAACCACGCTGTTGGTAGTTCCCAAGTCGATTCCGATGATTTTCTCACCTTGTGCCATTTCAGTTGATCTCCTAACGACGTTTCAGATTTTGCTACGCTGCTTTGGTTCCAAGCCAGCTTTGTGTCTGCTTCATAGGACCGGACCTGTCATTTTCTTCGGACCGGCGTGGATGCTGTGATAAAGGCAAAGAGCGTGCCAGTTGCGGCTGCCGAGTTCTCTGGACCACCCGAACGTGGAGATTTCTGTCGTTTTCTCTCGATTTTTCGTTATCAGCCGAATTGGCTACTGGCCAAGCCGATGTTTTTTTGGCAGGACACCGAAAACGCCGAAATCCGCCCAAATTCGGGTCGTGTCAAAATGACAGCTGCTACCGGACTACGAAGAATCCCATTCCGGGAGCACAATGTCGCTTTCCGTCAGTTTGGTACGGCGGAATATGCAAACGCATGGAGTCTTGATGGCCAGCAATAACAAACAAGCGTCGGATGAAGAGATTTGCAAAGCAATCGATGAAGTTGATGTGCGGATTCTTGGTTTAATTGGCGAGCGGTTCGAATTGGTGCGGCGCCTGTGCGGCGATCAGCTGAAGGAAATCATCGGCCAGTCTGCCGTAGCATCGCGCCGCATCGCGAATCTGGTCTCAGATACCAATGCCGAGTCTGCCAGCGGTCGTTCCGCAATCCGTCCATCGGCCATCGGCCAGGCTGGTGCCGCCGCAATCCTTCGGCATATTTCCGCGACGTGTCTGCAAACACTCAAGCCGATTCGTGTCGCTTTCTTGGGCCCGGAATACAGCTATAGCCATTTGGCGGCCACCAAATTCTTTGGTGACGCTGCGGACTTTGTTCCCGTCGCGTCCATACCGGCTGTTTTTGATTCCGTCACGCGTGGTGATTCGGCGACGGGCTTGGTGCCGATCGAAAACAGCACGGACGGTCGGATCGTCGATACGCTGGGAATGTTTGTGCGTACGGAAATGAAGATCTGCGGTGAAGTCGTCTTGCCCATTCATCACAACTTGTTGTCGCGAACTCCGCGAACAGAGATCACGGAGATTCACAGCAAACCTCAGGCATTATCCCAATGCCGAAGTTGGTTGGCAGTCAACATGCCCAGCGCCCAGTTGGTGGAAGTCAGTAGCACGACCGCAGCTGCCCGACACGCAGCCGAGCAGCACGGCGTTGCGGCAGTTGCCAGTGTTGAAGCAGGACGACAGTACGACTTGGATGTTTTGAATGCGAACATCGAGGACAACCGAAACAATGTGACTCGATTCGCAATCCTGGGCCGTGAACAACCAATCCCGACCGGGGACGACAAGACCTCGTTGCTGTTTCAGGTCCACCACCAACCCGGGGCCTTGGCCAATGCGATGACGATCTTCAAGGATCAATCTTTGAATCTGACTTGGATCGAGTCGTTTCCGGCTCCCGACACAAAAAACGAGTATCTGTTCTTTGTCGAACTTTCAGGGCACCGGGACAATCCGAATGTTGCTGCCGCGATCGATCAACTGAAATCAGCGACCTGCCGATTGGAGGTGCTAGGTTCCTACCCGCGTGCGGCGCTGGAATAGTCTGAGAGTGTTGGAAGCGCAACATCGTAGCGGAATTCGGGAGAATTTCGATCCACCCTTCTCGGAAGTCTTCCGCGTTCCGCTACATGTAAATCCTGAGAATGCTGTGAGGTCTTTCGCTGGCGGTTCTTGCAGGTGGTTATGCGGTAACCATGATGCCGGGCGAAACCGTGGATCGTCAACAACCTGCGTGTTTTACAAACGTTGTCCTGGAAGCTATCGACAAAGTGACTTTTCAAGATCGGTCAAGGACAATTGCACTTGCGAATCCCTGTCACCTCTCTAGAATCGAAGTTGTGTCAACGAGGATTTGGTTTGGTGACGGGATGTCGGTGTGGCCTGGCATCCCCCAAAGTCTCACGAGGACACTTGCATCAAGGAGTAAAAACTTTGCTTACTGAGTCTACCGTCGAAAGAATGTTTCGCGAATTGATGACGGACCCCAATCGTAGCGAGGAAACCTTCGACAAGGCAGAAGAACTATTGGAAGAAGAGCTTCGCCCTGAAAGTCCTTTGCGACACCGGTTGAGCGTCGAACTGGAGGAGTTGCGTACGATCAAGTCCGAATCGTAACGCAGCATCGGCAGTCTTCCAGCGGATTGGGAAGTCGGTTGCAGCAGCAACCGTCCAATGCGATTAAGAGAATAAAGACGGCCACTCATCATGATGAGTGGCCGTCTTTTTTTGTGCAGCTGATGTGGGCAGCGTTAAGCCTAACGATTAAGCGTCACGCCAAACGTGCCGCCGACCAGCACAAGATCTTGGTCCATGTCACCTCCCAGCAACAAGTTGCGCGAGGGGTCTTGTGATCCGCCCCGCCAGACACCCATGGCGACATCGATGACTTGAACGCCGATGCGGACGTTGACATCGCGTGTCAACTGATATGCCAGTTCACCGCGAACGTCAAAACCGATCGAAAACTCTTCGTTACTGGTGTAAATCGGCGTCGTCTGGCGGGTCAGAATGTTGTCAACTTCCGAGCCAGCTCCGGTTCCATCATAGATCGTGATCTGGGTTAATCGAGACGATTTGGAGTTCTGTAAACTGCCGCCCATAAACGTGCGGAAGTCAGCCGAATACCTGAATCGATCGCGCCAGCGTGTATAGCGGAATCCCACTTGACCGGTAAGGATCTCGTTATCGGTGAACGTGCCATCGGTAATCAATTGTTCTGCATCGCCGAATTCATCCAGTGGCGGATCGCCCCCGGGTGGAATCTGGTCGATATCCAAGGCGGAAACGTACAACTGGCGTGCGTTCAAATCATTGATCCGCATCCAGCGGAAGCCAACCGTCGGCTCCAAAATACCACCGTAATGAAACGGTTCCATCCTCCAGGTCTTGACCAGTTCGTAGCTGTTGTAGTCAACGACGTTATCGCTGTCTTGGATAAAGTACGTTCGCGTATTCAGGCCGCCCGTGTTACCGTCAGCTGCCGGAACCGGGAATCCAAATGGAGGCTGAGCGGGATCCGGTTCACCCTCCAGCTGAGCTTCGTTGAATCGATTCAAACGTTCGCGCGGAACGGTGAAGAATTCGCCAACGCTCGTTTCAGTCCAGGTGAAAATCCAGCCTTCTTCCTCGACCGGCATGACAAAGCCGACTTCGTATCGGTTTCCCCAACCGCTGTCGAGTAGACGATCGGTCGAATTTGGATCGTCAACTTCCGGCCTGGATCCGTACAAATACAATCGGTCATAGGTTGCGAACCAACCCGTCTTGACCCGCTGCGCGGGCTTCAGATCGACAAAGTCCAGATCGGTCATGGGCTCGAACCACCGAAAGTCCGGATCAAAGGCTAACGGGTCTGTGGCGATTGGAATGTGACCACCGTGTTGTGCGTGGACGGAGTTGAATCCAGCCAGCAGTACCAAGGCCATCAGAAGGTTCGCCGTCAGTTTCCTTACCGACATTGCTGTTCCACCGTGTTAGCTAAAGTCTTTTGCAAACAAAATGTGACGCCCCGCCACACGCTGCTCGGCACAAAAAAGCGCCCCCCAAAAATTCCGCCGGCATGTCGCGCGAGTAAATTCGTGCGCATCGGGTGCGAAAAGTTCGGGTTGTGACGGTAGTATCGGACGTCCGACTTCCGAATGCTTAGCTTGTTTGGTTCCGAAGCCCTCAAAAGTGTGAGAATCTGCAGAATCGTCATAAATTCACACGGCAATTTCGCCGCGCGGCGGCTCACCAGGCGGCTATTTTTTTCCCAACGCCCGCTTGGCAGCAAAGAATTCGCTCAGAATCTGACCGCATTTTTCAGCCAGCACCCCACCGCTGACTTCGCAGCGATGATTCAGGCGATGATCACTCAGCAGTTGAAAAAGGCTTACCACGCCGCCCGCTTTGGGGTCGGTGGCACCAAACACGACTCGGGGGATACGCGATTGCAGGATCGCGCCGGCACACATCACGCACGGCTCGAGCGTCACATATAAGGTGGTCTGCTCCAGCCGCCAGTCTTCCAAGGCGGCCGCCGCCTGCGTGATCGCCAGCATTTCTGCATGAGCCGTCGGATCGCGAAGAGTTTCACGCTGGTTCGCCGCCGCCGCGATCATCCGGCCACTGTGCACGATCACGGCGCCCACCGGTACTTCATCAGCATCGATCGCTTGATAGGCCTGCTCTAGGGCACGCATCATCCAATGCTGGTCAAAATCCAGAATGTCGTCCGTCATCGCAATTATTTTTTCGGCTCGACTTTCTTGCTTTCAGTCTGCAGGTCGACGCCCAGTTCGTCTTTGGCTAGCGTTCGCACCCGAACAAGGCGGATTTCCGATTTGCACTGATAATTGGCCAAACCAAAAGGCACACAGGGATCCATTTCGTAACGAATGTCAAAGGTGTGTCCTTTTCGCGGATGCTCGAATTGCAGTTTGTCATCTAACCAAACCGCCAGGCGAGTCTTTTCAACGCGAATTCTGGCCCGGTACCACTTCTGGTTGTCAAAGTTCTTGAACATCGTCGTATCGTTATCGCTGGCATCGCGATCATCGATGCTGCTGATGCCCACGACCCCGCCGCCCCAGCCGCCAAGTACCAGGCTGGCATGTGCCTTGGCGATCGGAAATGTAATCGCACAAAAGAAATCGAAACCTTCCACGCGCCGTGCCTCGACCTCGATTTCATAGTTATCACGTGGAACTTCCCCGTCCCATTTCACGCCCGTGATCGGGTCACCAAAACCAAGCGTGATCATTTTGTCGGTGACTTCGATTGGCCCGTCACCACCAAATTGGCACTCGGACCATTTCCCTTTCAAGTCCGTCCACTTTTTCGCAGCCTGCTTGCCCGCATCACTTTTGGATGGTTGCTCGGCCGCCGGCTTGGTCGAGTCCTGGTCGGTGGTGGCCGTTTGCGCTCGCCCAAGCGATGGCACGACGATCATGCAAGCAAACATAAACGCCAAAAATAAATGGCCAAATTGATTTAGATTCACGATGGATACCTTCGGCAAGTGACTTTCTAAGTTTCGTCAACGCAGCTCGCGGGAATTGCTGAACCAGGATGTCAGTCCATCAAGCCCTATCGATTCAAGACACAACCATGCGTCCAATCACCAGGATAACGATACTCGGAGTTCGCCTGGCCGTCATCGCCCTGATTGTCTATTGGTTACTGATCTTTGTGGGCACCCATCTGCCAAAAGTCCCCGGCATCGCCCCCCAGGTTAGCGACAAGCTGAAACACTTCGTCGCGTTTTTCGGCCTCGGCGCACTGCTTTGCTATGTTACCAACTCCCGGCACCTGGTGCGGCGATTCGGCACGATTGGCATCGTCGGGATGACGTACGCGGCGCTGGATGAATTGACTCAGAATCTGGTACGTGGCCGTGTCGCGGACATCATGGACTTCGCTGCTGACTCTGCAGGACTGTGGTGCGCGATCGCCTGCTACGCGTTGGCCAGGATCTTTGTCGAGCGGCAGCGCCGAATGGCAGAGCCTTTACGCGAAAATCGACTCACCTGATCCCGCCGAAAATAAGACCGGCGTGTTTACACGCTGAACGCTACGGGTTCTCAGCCAACCGACGTCGCGCACTGATGACCAGTTCTCGCGCCCGCTGTGCCGAATCGGCCGTCGCCGTCAAGTGACCCATTTTGCGACCAGGCTTGGCAACCGTCTTTCCATACAAGTGCAGATTAACACCGGGCACCGCTAATGCTTTGTCCCAATCCGGTGCAGCGCCGCTACCAGACCACAAATCACCCAAAAGATTTGCCATCGCGGCCCCGCCACACGTCAGTTCGGTGCTGCCCAGAGGCAAGCCGCAAACAGCGCGAACATGCTGTTGAAACTGGCTTGTCTGAAAGGCTTCGATCGTCAAATGGCCTGAGTTATGCGGCCGCGGTGCGATCTCGTTGACCAAGACGCTTTCGCCGCCTCCCGTGACAAACATTTCGACACACAAGATCCCAACGACATCCAGCGAATTGGCCGCCGACAGTGCGATCTGCCTGGCTCGCTGCGACAGTTCTGCTGATGTCACCGGGGGCGAAAGTGTGACATCCAAAATGTGGTTGCGATGTTGATTCTCAAAGGGCGGATAACACGCGCTGCGGCCGTCAGCTGCGCGTGACACAATCACCGAGATCTCTCGATCAAACTCGACCAGTTGTTCTGCGACCCACGCTTGTGCGGTGTCCCAGGGCACTTCATGCACATCCGTGACCGCAGCAACGCGGTACTGTCCCTTGCCGTCGTAGCCGCTTCGCGCGGACTTGACGATCAGCGGCCAGCCGAGTTGATCGCCCGCCTTGGCCAAAGATTCTGCGTCTTTGACTTCCAGGAACGGCGTGACGGGAAGTCCGGCTTCAGCAAGCGTCGTTTTCTCAAGCAGACGGTCTTGTGCGATTGCCAGCACGCGGCTGGACGGATACGTCGGGGCAAACTCGCTACAGCGAGCGATGGTTTCCGCCGGGATGTTCTCAAACTCCAAAGTGATCACATCGCACAAGCTGGCGAACTGCTTGACGGTTCCGGGATCATCCAGCGGTCCGATGATCGAGCCACAAGCAACCTGTGCTGCCGGATCATTCGCATCCCCGCAAAACACGACGACTCGATAACCCATTGTTGCCGCGGCCATCGCGAACATGCGACCAAGTTGGCCACCACCAACCATCCCGATCGTCGCTCCGGGCAGAATAACGCCGGATGCGCGATTCGCAGCGGTGTCTTTGGAGTGTTCTGTCTGCAATGACACGTCTACAGCTCCGCGGAATTCAGTACTGTTGTCGTCTGTTTTTCAACAAACGCTTGAAGCCGACTTTGTAACGGTTGATCACTCAACGACAGGATCCGCGCAGCTAAGATCGCAGCGTTCTTCGCACCTGAGGGGCCGATCGACATCGTGGCCACCGGAATTCCACCCGGCATTTGTACAATCGAAAGCAAGGAATCCAGCCCCTGCAGGGCGCGGCTTTGCACGGGGACACCGATCACGGGGAGATTCGTTTCCGACGCGACCATGCCCGGCAAGTGTGCTGCGCCACCAGCTCCGGCAATGATGACTTTAATCCCACGCCCCTGAGCGCTGGTTGCATAAGCGAACATACGTTTGGGAGTCCGATGGGCGGATACGACGAACCGCTCGTTGGGAATCAACAACTCATCCAGAATTTCGCACGCGCTGCGCATCGTTTCCCAGTCATTGCGACTGCCCATGATCACGCCGACGGAAGCGCCGGTATCGCCAAAGTCAATTTCAGTCATGTCAGAATCTCGCGAGGCGGTTGAGAGGGGGGGCTTGCTGATCGGCGAATCTCTGCAGCAGTACGGCGGGAACCTCGTCCTCCCAAGTATTGAACTAACGCGTTTCTACGTTGCAGCGATCGATTTGAAAAGCCGTTGGGCCTATTCCAAAACTTCGAGATTGGCAAATGCCAGGCGAAATTCACGTTCTGCATCAGGAAAGGCAACACGTGCGGTCCGCTTGGGCCCGCGTCCTGTGACTGCCACAATCGTTCCATCCCCGTACTGCTGGTGGCGGACAACGGTGCCCTCTCGATAGGCAGTGATCGGTGTGACACGCCCGGCAAGCATGTCGGCAGCGGTCTTCAATTGGCTGACCGCAGTGAATCCCGAACGCGACTCGTTCGTGTGGCTCGGCCGTTCATCATCCGGCAGTTGGCGGATATCATCCTGGGCCGCCGCTGGGAATTCAGCAGATGCAGATTCGTCAACGGGCTCGTCGTCAGGCACATCCCACGACTCCGGATAGCTTTCATCGTGGACATCGTCATCGAACCAGTCTCGCTCGACCGTGCTCTCAAGGCGACGCATCTCTTCCAGAGGTAATTCATTCAAAAAGGGGCTGGGAATCACAGGTCGTACGTCGCCACGAACGGCGCGCCGCTTACAGCAACTAAGCTGCAGCCATTCTTTGGCCCGCGTGATCCCGACAAACAGCAGTCGCCGCTCCTCCTCGAATTGTGATTCATTCTCTTTACTGCGGGCATGAGGCAGCAGGTCGTCTTCAACGCCCACAATGAACACCCGCGGGAATTCAAGTCCCTTCGCCGCATGCAAGGTCATCAGCGTGACGCGGTCGGTCGCGTCCTCAAAGGCATCGGTATCAGAAACCAATGCCACCTGTTCCAAGAAGGCCTCCAGGGAACCGTCATCGGGATTCTGACGATCAAACTCGACGGCCGCGGTGATCAATTCATCGACGTTGGCCATCGGATTGCTGTCTTGCTGGTCCACCGATGTCTTGTCCAAGTACTCTTCATATCCCGTTTCGTCGACCAGGTACCGCAACAGATCTTCCAGCGGTGCGGTCGCTTTGATGCATAACCGGTCGTAAATCGAAATGAACTTGGCCACCATCGATGCGGACCGTTTGGCAAGCGAAGGAATCTCGCCGGCTCGCCGTGCCGCTTCCAACATTGGAATCCGATGTGCATCGGCGAAGCCACGAATCCGTTCAATCGTTTTCGCGCCAATCCCGCGTGTCGGCGTATTGATGATCCGCGTCAGTGCCACGTCGTGATTGGGGTTGTTGATCAAATGCAAGTACGCCAACAAATCCTTGATCTCCTTGCGTTGATAAAACTCAAGGCCATTGACGATTTGATAAGGAATGCTGCGATTGCGTAGCGCATGCTCCAGCGATCGGGTCAGCGCGTTCATACGGCAAAAAACGGCGAAATCTTTTGGGCTCAGCCCACCGGTGACAATTGCC
>JBFJVZ010000250.1:0-11444 GCA_041623895.1 Pirellulaceae bacterium
CGCAACGAATCCCAGGCCGTCGTCATCGCTCGCACACTCGCGATTGACTTGGCCTGGGCTAAGCAAACTGCTGGGCCTTCGGCCCGGGTCGCCGTCGCCTTAAGCCGGACGCTCTGCCTGTCCTGGCGATCCTGCTCACTTGGCGTCAGATTCTTTCGCGGCTGCAGCGAAATCACCCGCCGCTGCACTCACCAGTTTGTCGGGGACAATGAATTTTCGAATCACAGCGTTCACACTTTCGATCGTGGCGGCTTCGATCTGCGTTTCGTGATCGGCCTGATATTGCATCGTCCGCTCGTTGAAGACGGTCCCCAGCAACTCGGCGGCCAAGGCTCCATCGTCGGCACGGCGAACGCGATTGTTCTGCAGATAAGCAACTTTTGCCTTCTCCAATTCGTCTTCGGTAACGCCGTCCTTTCGCAGCAGGTCCAGCTCCTCACGAATCACTTCGATCAATCGATCTTTGTTTTCCGGATTTGCGATCGCGTAGAGAAGGAAATCGACTCGCTTGTCCTGTTCTCGAGCACTGACGCTGCTGCGTACGGTATAGGACAAACCTTCTTTTTGGCGAACTCGATCTCCCAGGCGACTGCTTAGCGTTCCGCCGCCCAGAATGAAGTTGCCCAGCACCAACGACGCGTATTCAGGATCTTCGTCACTGAGGACATAGTGTTGGCTACTGAAGTAAAAGGCGTTTGCTTTGTCCGGCGTCTCGATCGTCTCCAGTTTGCCGGGAATCTCAGGATGCGGATCGCGCGGAACACGAACGTACGGTTGGCTTGTGTTCCAATCCTGCAGTTGTGCCGTCCAAAGCGATTTGACTTCGTCCGGATCAAAATCGCCGACAACGGACAGTTCACCGGCCTGGTTGCTAAGAAACTCAGCGTGCAGGGATCGGATCTGATCCACCGTCACGTTTTCATACATTTCGATTTCTTGCTCGATCGTCGGCACGTACAGCACATGATCCTTGTCATAAGGTGCCAGAGTTCGGCGCACCGCACGTGGGGCGAGAGCCTGAGGTTCGCTTTGGGCTTGCTGCAAACCCGTGACCACTTGTCGGCGAATGACCTCCAGTTCATCGCCATCCAAACGGGGATTGCGGACCACGTCGCCGACCAGGGCGATGACCTCGGGCAAAAACTCACGTTTTGTCTTGATGCGTGCTTGCAGCAGCCCGACGGTACTATTGATCGAAAGTTCGGCTCGTAAGCGAATCAGCTCGTCTTGCAATTGCTGGTAATCGAGCTTTTCGGTTCCCTTGGACATCAGCAGTCCAAGCAATTCCACCGCACCGATCTTGCCCTTGAGTGTTTCGCCGGTTCCGAAGCGAAGTGTGAACATCAGGTTGACGGCACCGCCCCGAGTCTTCTTGGGCAACAAGGCGTACTCGATTCCGCCAGTCAATTTGCCTCTCATTGTTCGCTCTTCGATGGCCAGCGGCGAGGGATCAAATTGCTCGCCTTGCTGCACGTCTTCACGACCTTTGTAGTCTTTCAGCAGGGCCATCAGATCCGGCGATTCGGGAATCGTGATCCGCTCGGCCTTTTCCGTAGGAATGAAGAGTCCGACGGTACGATTGTTGCGAACGAAATATTTCTCGGCTGCCTGCTGAACTTGCTCGCGGGTCAGCGATTCGATCGTGTCACGATATAAAAAATACAACCGCCAGTCTCCCTGTGCGGCCCAATCGCTGAGTGAGACCGCGATGCGGTCGCTGTTGGCCGCTGCCAATTCACGTTCTTTCAGAATCTGCTGTTTAGCACGCTCCACCTCCTGCTCCGTGATCGGTTCTTCGATCAGGGACTGCTCCATCAGATCGATTAGTTTCTGGCGCGATTGTTCCAGCGAATTGTCTTCGGGCGTCTCGGCAAAGGCCATGAACAGTCCGGGTTCGGCAAAGCCAAATGCAAGCGAGTACACGTTACTGGCAATCTTGGTCTCGACCATTTCCCTGTATAACCGGCCACTGGGTTCGTCGCCCAAGACATAGACAAGCGCTTTCGCCGCCGCATAATCCGGATGACTGCCGGCCGGGATGTGATAGGCGACTCCGGCGATTTGAACATCGCCAACACGCCGCAAAACCACCGTTCGCTCACCGTCTTGCGGCGGTTCGGTCGTATAGGTCGGATCGATTGGCGTATCCGGGGAACGAAGAGCCCCGAAGGTTGATTTCAGATATTCCAGCGCGGTATCGGGATCAAATTTTCCGGCAACGATCACCATCACATTATCGGGCCGGTAGTATTTTTTGTAGAACTGGCGAAGCTTGACGACGGGGACGCGTTCGATATCGCTGCGATTACCAATCGTACTTTGACCGTAATTGTGCCATTCGTAGGCAACCGCCTGCATACGTTGCATCAAGACGCGAAAGGGCGAGTTTTCGCCGCGTTCAAATTCATTGCGAACCACGGTCATTTCGCTGGCCAGGTCTTCACCGTCGATTCTGCTATTGACCAGCCGATCAGCCTCGAGCTCCAGTGCAAATTTCAAATTTTCGTCACTGGCCGGCAGCGTCTCGTAGTAATTCGTGCGGTCGACCCAGGTGGTGCCGTTGTATCGTGCGCCACGGTCCTGAAGATCCTTGTAGATTTCCGGTCGATCCGGCGTGCCTTTGAACAACATGTGCTCCAGCAGATGAGCCATGCCGGCCTCGCCGTAACCTTCATGTCGCGAGCCAACAAAGATGGTCATGTTGACCGTGACAACTTCCTTACTGGGATCCGGAAAGAGCAATACCTGGACACCATTGTCGAGCCGATATTCTGAGATCCCTTCGATTTCGGTGACTTTATTCATACCGTTCTTGGATTCCTGCGTCTGGGATTCATCCGCGTTTGCCGTGCCGGAGGAAGCTAGCGTCGCTAAGGCAAGGAATAGCGAGCCGACCCACGTGCGAACACGCGGCTGATGTGCGAGACTTTCGGTGTGAATGATATCTAGCATCAGCGGACAAACTCCTTTTGTTTGATAATCTTGGGAGGCGGAGATTGTACCGCTTTTTTGCCAAGTCAACTAACGGTCATTACTGTAATGTCGCAAGCAGAAAAAGAACACAGCAGCTGGGTGGATGTCGCCGCTTGTGAGGCACTTGCGGAGGACGGTGCGATCGAAGTGCTGGCGAACGGTCGTGTGATTGCCGTCTTTCGCCTGGCCAACGAGTTATTCGCGATCGATGGCATGTGTGCCCATCAGGGAGGCCCGCTTGCTCAAGGCAGCCTGGCACACGGCTGCGTGACCTGCCCCTGGCACGGTTGGCAATACGAATTGGCAACCGGCATCCAGACAATCAACCGCAAACAACTACAGGAGACATACCCGGTTCGCCGGCGCGAGGGCCGGATTGAAGTGCAAGTCCCCAAGGGCTAATCGATTTGCGGATCTTCCACGAATAAACCATGTTGGTGTCGGACGATATCTCCCTCGACCAAATAGACGACTTCCTCGGCGATATTTTCTGCCAGATCGCCAATACGCTCGAGATGGCGCGACGCGCTGAAGCAATGCACGCCGGGTTCGATTAGCTCTGAATCGTCTTTCATCATTTCGTGCAGCTTTTCGATCACGACGCGGTTCTGCATGTCAATCAGGTCGTCAGATCCAATCACTTCGCGAGCTTTCTTGTCGTCGCCCTCGACAAAAGAATCAATCGCCACGCGAACCATTTTGGTGACTGACGTGACCATCTTCGTCAATTCGTCAGGCACGGAAAACAGCGGAAACAAGTCCATCGCTTTGCTGCGTTCGGCGATGTTGCATGCCAGATCAGCCATCCGCTCCAAATCGCTGTTGACCTTGATCACGGTAATCAGCCAGCGCATGTCAAAGGCCACCGGCTGATGAAGCGCCAGCAGCTTAAGACATTCTTCTTCAATCTGAATATCAGTTTGATCAACTTGCTCATCACTGTCGATTACGCGATCAGCCAAACCGGCGTCCCGCTCCACGAGTGCGCGGACCGCCAATTGAATCATCTGCTCAACCAATCCAAACTGGCCCATCAACTGATCTCGAAGTTGATCGAGCTCTCTTTGCAAGTGCTTAGATACCACCGCGGCGATCCCTTAAAAAAGAGAAGGATCCATCAACCGAACTTTCCACGAACGTAGTCTTCCGTTTGCTTCTTTTCGGGCTTTGTGAACAGGCTTGTTGTCGTGCCGGATTCAATCAACCGACCCTCGTAAAAGAATGCCGTTTTATCGCTGCAGCGGGAAGCTTGCTGCATGTTATGGGTGACGATCACGATCGTATACTGCTCCCGCAATTCAAAAATCAAATCTTCGATCGCTAGCGTACTGGCCGGATCCAATGCGCTGCACGGTTCATCCATCAACAGGACTTCCGGGCCTACAGCGATCGCTCGGGCAATACACAATCTTTGTTGCTGACCACCGGAGAGTCCCAGGGCAGGAGCGTGCAAACGATCCTTGACTTCGTCCCAGACAGCTGCTTTTTCCAGCGACCACTGCACCAAATCGGCAAGATCGCTCTTGGATACTTTCATGTGCAATCGCGGACCGAAGGCAACATTATCAAAAATGCTCTTGGGAAACGGATTTGGTTTCTGAAAAACGATGCCAATCTTGCGCCGCAAACCAACGACGTCGGTGTCGGTGTCCAAAATATCCAAGTCGCCCATCGTAAGCCGGCCCTGGGCTCGAGCACCGGGGACAACGTCGTTCATGCGGTTGATCCATTTCAGCAGGGTGCTTTTGCCGCAACCGCTGGGGCCAATGAAAGACGTGACCTCGTAACGCGGAATATCCAGAGTCAGCGAAGTCAGCGCTTGGAAATCACCATACCAGGCATTGAAATCCGCAATTCGAATGTACGGTTCATGGCCCTGAATGGTTGCAGTCGTCTCTGCCGATGGCTTTGGCAGCAGCTTGCCAAGCGATGGTGGCACAGCACCAGCAGGTTCGGGAGAGGATTTAGCAGACATTCAATCAACTCAATTAGTACCAAACTAACGTGGATGGTGTGAGATGCATCCTAACCCGGTTGCTGCATCTTTTGGCGAATGAAAATTGCTATCGAGTTCAATACCAATAGAACGATCAACAGGATGATGATGGCGGCCGCAGCCAATTCCTTGAATTCGTGCTGTTGCCGACCGGCCCAGTTAAAAATCAACACCGGCATCGTGACTACCGAATCCATCAAGTGCTGAGGCCCGGAGTTCTTGGCAACCGCCGCTCCCAGCACGACCAGGATCGGGGCCGCTTCGCCAATGGCTCGCCCCATCGCCAGAATCGATCCAGTCATGATACCGGGCATCGCCGCCGGCAACGTCACGTTCCGCGCAGTTTGCCACCTTGTCGCACCCAAACCAAGGGAGGCTTCGCGTAATGAAGGCGATACACTCCTCAACGCTTCCTGGGACGAAATGATGATGATCGGCAGAATCACCAGCGCCAGCGTCAAGCCGGCAGCCAAAAAGCTCTGCCCAAAAGGCAGGCGAAAATAGTACCACGCGTGTTTCGAGTAGGCCCCGCCGAGAGCGCCTTTGCGTACCGTGCGGCGGCGAACATTGACATCAGTTGGCTTGGGCGTGCCCGGCTCCCAGATGCCGATCTGGATGGGCGCGCCGCTAGGACTGAATCCTGCCGTGGGCGATTCCAGCTTGATCGTCTTCTGTTGCAGATCCGTTCTCGGAACCAGGACCGTTTGTCCGGACTCAAGCGACAGAAGTTGATAAAAGTGAGTGACTCCTGTTAATTCCAGGCCACTGGATTCATTGACCTGAATCCGCCCAAACACGTTGAACATGAACACGAACACACTTAGACCGAGCAGGCCATAGACGATCGACGGCACCCCCGCCAAGTTAGCGATGTTCAATTGCACAAAGCCGTGCAGCCAGCGAAGCGGCTTGGAGGTCGGTTGGAACTCCTCCAAGAAGATCGCCGTACCAACGCCCAGCGGTAAAGCTGCAAAGGCACAAACACCACAGATGCAAAGCGAGCCGATGATGGCCGGTGACATGCCGGCTTTCTCGATTTCCAGCTCGCTGTGAGCGTTGCGGAGCAGGTCGCTGGATAGTCTGGTTTTGCCTTGCCAACTAATCGAGAGCAGCAGCACGACCAGGACGACAATACTGAGCATGGCAATGCTGACACAAACGCCATAAAAAACCCGGCTCAGCCGCTTTCGTTTCGCGGCATTCTCCGCTTGAAAGACTTCATCCTGATCGGTCAATGCGGCGGGCATGCTCATGCATACGACTCCTTGAATCGTCGCCGAATCAATTGGCCCGCTAACGTCATTGCGAAAGTGATGACAAACAACGTAATCGCCACGCCGTACAGGCTGAAGTATTGAACGGTGCCGTATTCATTTTCGCTCTTGATCATCTCGACGATAAAACCAGTCATTGTCTGGGCCTGCTGCGTGGGGTCGGCCGAAAAAGTCGGCAGCGTGCCGGCTGCCAAAGCAACCACCATTGTCTCGCCCACGGCCCGACTGAAGGCCAATAAAAAAGCCGAGATGATTCCGGATAGTGCTGCCGGCACGACGACTTTGACAGAACACTCAAAGGGCGTGCAACCGAGACCGTAAGCACCCTCACGAAGCTCGCGCGGAACCGCTCTCATCGCGTCTTCGGAAAGGCTGCAGACCATCGGCAAACAGAGAATGCCAACGGCAATTCCCGCACTGGTCGCATTAAATGTATCGAATAGTTCTCCGCCGCTAAGAAACTGTAGCGACGGGCTGATGACCAAGATTGCAAAGTAACCAAGCACGACCGTGGGAATGCCGGCGATCACTTCTAACGTAGGCTTAAGAAAATTTCGGATTCGGGATGAGGCAAACTCGCTTAGATAGATTGCCGTCACCAACCCAAGTGGTAACGCAATCATCATCGCGATGACGGTGACCCGCAAAGTTCCGCTGACGAGCGGCCCGATTCCAAACCGCGCCTTGTCCAAATCCTTGGATTGAAGCGCGGTCCACTCTTTGCCCCAGAAGAAACCCTCCAGCGTGACCGCATCGCTGGCAAAGAAACCCCAGCTCTGCGTAACCAACATCGCGATGATGCCAACCGTGATCAAAATGGTCACCACAGCGCAGCCGGCCAGCAGACCGACAAGCAACTTTTCCCATAAACGCCCAGTCGAAGTCGAGCGGAATTTTCTGTCCTGCAGCGCCTTGGGAATAGACATCAAGTTGTGGGGATGAAGAGCCAATTCTGAGGATGCCCACGACGGCAAGCGGCGGCAAAAAAGCCGCCGCAACTTTCGCCCGCGCGTTACTTCGTCAAGTTGTCCGCCACAAAGTTATCGGCCAGGGCCCCGCTCCGGCTGTTACCGTCGGCGTCAACAAAGTGTGTCCCGGTGACGATGTTTTCCAAGTTCGCTTGGGCTGCGTCAAGGATCTCGGCAGGCAAACGGACGTAACCGACTTGCTCGCAAGCAGCCGAAACATTCTCCAGGTAATAGTTGACGAACGCCTGGACTTCGGCTCGATTGAGCGACTCGGTATTGACGTAAATGAACAACGGCCGGCTAAATGGTGCGTACTTGTTGGCCGCAATGTTCTCAGTGGTTGGCAAATATGCCTGACCGTCCTTTGGATTGACGATCTGGACCGCTCGCAGGCTGTCCCTGTTGGCCTCGTAGTAGGCAACGCCAAAGAAGCCGATGGAGTACTTATTGCCCGAAACACCTTGAACGAGAACGTTATCGTCTTCATTCAGGCTCATGTTCTGGTGCAGCTCTTCTTCTTCGCCCTTGGTGACCACTTCACGAAAGTAGTCGTAGGTTCCTGAACCGGTGCCGGGAGCAAAGATCTTGATCTCTTCGTCGGGCCAACTTGGATCAACTTCTTTCCAAGTCTTGGCATGGCCATCGCCGACAAACATTTTCTTAAGCTGATCCACTGTCAGCTGTTCAGCCCAGTCATTCTCCGGATGAACGGCAATCGTCAAACCATCGTAGGCAACCGGAATTTCTACAAACTCAACCCCCGCTTCCTTGCATTTTTCAAATTCACCCGGCTTGATGGGGCGTGAGGCATCGGAAATATCGGTGCGCTTGGAATAAAAATCCTTGAATCCGTTGCCCGTGCCATCACCAGAGACTTTGATGTCCACTTTGGGATTCCCCTTCTCGAACATTTCCTTGATGGCGTTGCTGATTGGCAGCACCGTGCTACTGCCGTTGATGTTGATTTCACCAAGCAACGTGGACTGTACGTTCTGGGACGTTGTTGTTGACGTCGATGATGTCGGTTCACAACCTACGCATGCGCAAATCATGGCAAGGCAAGATAGATAGGTGACGGCGTTTGAGAACTTCATCAAAGGGTGTCTCCGTGAGCTGAATCCGGCCGATTGTGGGGGGTGGGGATAGTCGACAAGAATTGTCGGCTAACAGACGGGCTCAAGCTAACACCGCACAGCGATATTGGCGAGCCATGATGAGGCCGGCATTGGATGAATTTTTGATGAAGATGAATCCAGGCCGGCTTGATCCGATGGGAGCTGATCGGCGCGCGGCTCAGCAGCAGCTGCGCCCTCCCGGACGCAGAAGCGGCTCAGCAGGAGCTGCGCCCTCCCGGACCTACTTGTCGGTCGCGATCTTTCGGAAATAGGCCTCGATCGCTTCCCGGTAATGCGTGGGCAAATCTCGGCTGATCTGTTGCAGCGCCTGCTGTCGCTCGGCAGCGGGCAAATCACCCCACTTGTCGCGATCGTCAAAGTTTTTGGGGTCGATGTCGCCTTCACCTCCAATGCCACCTGCAATTTGACTGTCCTGCATCGGAGAGCTTTGACCGTTCCCGGAGTCTTGGCCACCCCCACCGGATTGTTGCTGCTGTTGTTGCTGCTGACGTTTTTTCTCCTGCTCGGCCTTGTCGATCAATTTCGTCAGCTTGTCGATAATCTTTTGCTCACGCTGTTTCACTTCTTCATCGGTGCGGCCCAAATCTAGTCGCCGTGTTACGTCGGTCATCAGCCGCGAGATTTCGTCAAGCGTGTCTTCCTTGAGTGGCTTGATGTCGGAAATCATCATTTTGGCGGTACGGACGAATCTGGTTGGGCTGTCGTCTTCGTTTTCCAGCAATCGCCGCAAATCCGCGAGAGCTTCTTTTTTCATCAACAGAGCGTGATAACACGCGCCGCGATAAAACAACACGGCTGCCGGATCTATCGATTCGGTCGGTTCGACTTCCGCGATCACCGGCAACGCCTCGTCGTACAAACGCTGACGGACAAGGGCGCGACCGAGCCAGGTCCTGACCGTCATTCGCATCGACTTGGGCAACGACTCCAAAGCACCGTAGCCGGGTGTATTCGGGTCGATACTCGCACCGGCGGCAATCACACTTTCGGTTGCTCTTGCCGCGATTTCATCCACCGCGGGAACCAGTTCGCGAAGCGATTGCACGTATGCGTCCAGCGGATCATCGTCGGTCTTTTCGATTGCCGCCACAAAACGCTCACTGACCGCATCCATCTGCTCGGGAATGACTCCCAACTGGTCCAATGAACCACGCAGCTTCTGAGACATCTGCTCGGCGTCATAAACCTGCCAACTGGCTTGGCGCTTGAGCAAATCCTCCGTGACACCCAAACCGGGAATCAACAAGACGGTTAAGGCCGACAACAATGAAGCGAATCGATTCACGATTACTCCTTAAGTTATTGATTTCGTTTGAGCACCAAATCACGGGTGACTCGGTACAGCCGATTCTGTCGCTCCGACAAATCCTGCAAGAGCGGCAATATTTCCTCGGCAGCCGACTCCCCCGATTCTAGCAGACCGGCATAGCGGTCGGTGGTCGATTTGATTCGCGTTTCCATGGTGCGAATCAACTTCAATTCAGCCAAGGCATCAACCAAGGGTTGATCCTGCGGGTTCATTTGCTGCTGCGGGTTTTGCTGCCGCTGCTGTTGGCGTTGTTCCAGCTCCCGCTGGGCCTGCTGAAGGGCGGCGATCATTTCTTCCAAGGCAGCCAAAATGTCTTTCTGGACGCCTTGGGTAACGACATCGATTTTGGATTGGGCCAAAAAATCAGAGACGCGGACGGTGTCTTTACGGATCTGGTCGATCACTTCAGGGAAGGCAACGCTGGAGCCTTCTTCGCGCAACAACAACATCGCGCGGTCGGCTTCCAAGGTGATCTTTTTTTCCTCAAAAGCCAAGTCACCCGCTTTCAAGTCGGTTTGACGATTGCGCTGTTGCTTGGGCGTGGCTGCGAGCGCAATCGTGTCGTCAAGAACCTGCGATTGCATGGCCGCCATTTTTCGCAGTCGCGATTCCAGCTTCGCCAACTCGCGTTGCATTTCTTCCTCGCGCAGTTGACGCAAAATCTGCTCGAGTCGATCGATCGCTTTACGAAGATTTTCCTCGGCTTCGCGCTGTTGTTGCGTGGCGGCCTGCCGCTGAGCCTGCTCGAGTTCTTGCTCTGCTTGCCGCATCCGCTCGATCGCACGCTGCAACTCCTGCTCCGCCTGCTGCTCCTGCGTTTGTGGCTGTTGTGACTGCTGTTGCTGTGACTGCTGCTGTTGTGACTGCTGTTGCTGTGACTGCTGTTGTTGCGACTGCTGCTGTTGTGACTGAGACTTCTGGCCATCGGATTGCTGCGGTTTTGAATCCGAAGATTTCTGTTCAGCCGACTCCTGGTCGGAAGGTTTTGACTGTGAATCGGATTTTGGTTTGCTCTCCGAACCATCCTGCTTTGAGGCGTCATCGTTGTTCGGTTTTGATTTGGATTCGTCATCCTGTTCTTTACCGTCGTCCTTTTTGCCACCGTCTTGCTTATCGCCGTCTTGCTTGTCACCGTCTTGCTTATCGCCGTCTTGCTCGTCACCGTCTTTTTTGCCACCGTCTTGCTTGTCACCGTCTTTTTTATCGGCGTCGTCCTGTTGCGAACCAGCCGCCTCCAGCACCGGTTCGCTCTCCGCTTCGATTTCGCCGCGCAGTTTTTCACTGCGCTCAGCGATCGACTTTTGCTCGGACTCCAGCTCGTCAAACTCGGCACCGTTTTCGGTTCTCGCGCGGGTGCTCCGCTGCGCCCTTTCGATCCGCTTGAGGTCCTTGATCATTTTGGCGACGCGTTCACGCTCGTCGCGGATTCGCTTCGACCGATCCTCACTCATCAGCAGTTTCAGGATCGCCAGCAATTCGCTCTTCGCAGAGTCCTGGTTGTCGACGGCGGCCTGATACTTTTGGCCACGAAGCGATTCGGCTGCGCCACGAAGTTTTTCCAGCACGAATTTATCGCGCGACTGACTGACGGCGCGTTTCAGCAGAGCAGACCGATCGGGGTTTTCGGCGGCCTCGACATCGGCCAATCGCAGCAGTAACTCTTCCAGTTTCTGGTAACGCTCGGCAACACTGGCTTGGCGTTGAATCAGTGGCGACTCATCCGCCTTGACGCGGCTATCGGCCGGGGAGAGTAAGGACAGCACGCCAACGGTGACCAATGCCAACGGC
>JBFJVZ010000251.1:0-11423 GCA_041623895.1 Pirellulaceae bacterium
CGCATTGTTGTGACGAATCAGATCGTTTACGTCGGCAACTACCGCGTGACTCAAGAAAAAAGCCAAGCTCAAATTCACTTCTAAGCCGGACACTCTCGTAAGGGCCGCGGGCAGTTCGCGAGACCAACTAAAACAACAGGCCACCGACGCTTTTCCACTTCAGCGGTACGCCTCGCAGAAAATAATTGCAAACCCCGGCGGCCTGTGGTATCAGAGGTCGTTTGGGGGAATCAAATCATGCCTCGGCCGACTACCTGCGGGATCCAAATTCAGATCAGAACCGCTTTCACAATCATCGAATTGGTTGTCGTCACTGCGCTGATCTCCATCTTAGTCGCTCTTTTCTTCCCGTCAGTTCAGGCCGCGCGAGAAGCGGCACGTCGCACACAATGTGCTACCAACTTGCAGCAACTAGGACTTGCATTGCACATGTATCATGGCATGCACCGCGCGTTGCCATCGGGTATCGCTACGCCCACAACCGTGTTCTGGAGCGGCGCGATCTTGCCGCATTTGGAGCAGCGTGCCATGTATGAGCGACTGACTGCTGTTGATGATTGGACGATGGGAAAAAATTCTGACCTGCTGCGCGTCAGTGTTGCGATATTTCGCTGCCCATCGTCGGTGGCGCCCGAAACCCAATTTCATGGGCTCGATGCTCGGGTTCCAGCTACCTACTTGGGTTGCATTTCCGGTACCGAGGATCGCGAAACGGGGCCGGAACATCGCCTGTTCCATGAAAAGCAGAATGGTGTCTTCTTTCGAAACAGCCGGGTCAAGCTTGCGCATATTGATGACGGCACGTCGTCCACGATCATGATCGGCGAGACGCTGGTGGGTCAAAAATCGGTTGGGGCCGACCATTCGGGCGTCAATCAATTGGTCGATCATTGGGCGATCGCATCGCCCACCTTTACCGCCAACGAACTCTCCGAGGCGCTCGGTTCAACCGCAGTGCCGATCGGCATCGCGTTGACAGATGACCCGACATTTTATCCGGACGAACGAGAACTTTCCTTCAGCAGTCGGCATGGTTCGGGTACGCAGTTTGTTTTCTGCGACGGTCACGTCACGCTGCTCTCACACAGCATCGACAAGTACGTCTATTCAGCGCTCGGCACACGCAATCAGCAAGAACTCGTCGACGCCCAAGCCTATTGATGCTGATCAATCTAGACCTGCTTGACCAGGTGTGCGGGATCGCGCGCTATCGGTGCTCGGGGGTTTGAATTGCGCGCGGACGACCAGATTTGCCAGCGGCACAGTAGTTGCTTACGTTGAGGTGGAAGAGATTCTTTTTCCTGGCATCACAAGTGCGCTTCGTAAAGGCTGTCGCAGAAGACAAAACATGTTAACGGATTCGTCTTGATTAAATTTTTGTCGGCGCGGCGTATTGTTCGCTGAGATGCTTCGCGTACGGAGGTCGGATGATGCCGCGTTCGGTGATCAGCCCCGCCACCAGTTCGTGCGGCGTCACGTCAAAGGCGGGATTGCGAACCTGAATGCCTGGCGGACCCGTTCGCCGTGCACCAAAGTTGGTGACTTCTTCCGCGTCGCGCTCTTCAATGGGGATGCCGGCACCGCTGGGTGTGTCCAAATCGATCGTCGAATAGGGCAAGGCAACGTAGCAGGGAATGCTAAAATGCTTGGCCAAAATGGCGATGCCCAGCGTGCCTATTTTGTTGGCCACATCGCCGTTGGCCGCGACACGGTCGGTGCCGACGATCACCAAATCGATCAGACCTTGTGACATGATGTGTGCCGCCATGTTGTCGGTCAGCAGCGTGACATCGATGCCGGCTTGCTGAAGTTCCCAACTTGTCAGCCGTGCGCCCTGCAGCAGTGGCCGCGTTTCATCGGCATAGACTCGGAAGGGAACGCCGTTTTGGTGTGCCACGTACATCGGCGAGGTTGCCGTCCCGAATTCAGCAGTCGCCACGGAACCCGCGTTGCAGTGCGTCAGGATTCCGTTACCTGCTTGGATCAAATCCGCACCGTGCAGGCCGATGCTGCGGCAAAGTTCACGATCTTCGTTGTGAATGCGAATCGCTTCCTCGACGAGCAGATCATACAGCTGTGTGCTGCTATCGGCATTTTGCTCTTTGGCAAAGGTCACCATCCGGCCAAGTGCCCACTTCAGGTTCACGGCTGTTGGACGTGCCTCGCCGAGGTAATCCGCTTTGGACTGGGCGGCGGAGACAAAGTCAGTGAGCGGCAAGCTGCGATCCTGCCGCAGACCAACCAGCAATCCGTACGCGCCGGCGATGCCGATCGCCGGGGCACCGCGAACTTTCAGCGCTTTGATCGAGGCATAAACCTGGTCGATCGAATCCTGACGCTCACCAACGACGGCTAGCGGAAGCTGGGTCTGATCGAGAATGAACAACGTGCCATCGGACCACCAAATGGTTTCCGGAAGACCGAGCCGGTTCTTGGGGATCTCGTGTTCGGGAACCGTGGTCGTCATGTGCATGACCTCTTAGACAAACAGCTCTTCGACGACTCGACCGTAAACATCGGTGAGCCTGATGTCGCGACCGCTGAAGCGATACGTCAGACGGGTGTGATCGATCCCCAGCAGATGCAAGATGGTGGCGTGCAGGTCGTGGATCTCCAGTTTGTTTTCGACCGCTTTGTAGCCCCACGGGTCGGTCGCACCGTAAGTCATGCCGCCCTTGATGCCTCCGCCAGCCATCCACAGCGAGAAGCCGTGTTCGTTGTGGTCGCGACCGGCGCCGCCCTGAGCGAACGGCGTGCGGCCAAATTCTCCCGACCAGACGACCAACGTTTCATCCAGCATGCCCCGCTGCCGCAGATCCTTTAGCAGTGCAGCAATGGGTTGGTCGACAGCAACGGCGTTGGACGTATGGTTTTGCTTGATGTTTCCGTGCGCATCCCAGCGCTGGTAGCCGTTGACCATCGGGATCAAAACTTCGATGAAGCGAACACCGCGTTCGACCAGGCGGCGGGCGATCAGGCAAGCCTTGCCATAGGTCTGCGTGTGTTTGTTTTTGGCGTGCATGCCATACAGCTCGTGCGTCGCCGCCGTTTCCTTTGTCAAGTCGATCAACTCGGGAACCGCCAATTGCATGCGGGCGGCGAGTTCCGCGTTGCGAATCGCGGATTCCATTTCGTCCGCGCCACCGGCCAATTGCAATCCCGATTGATTCAGACGCATCGCCAGCTGCCGTTTCAACTGCTGCAGTCGTCCACTCTTTTCATTCGGCGAAATATTCGACAGCGGCGTTCCGATGGCGTGCAACAATGAACCTTGATACGACGCCGGCAGAAAGCCGTTGCTGAAATTATCGAGTCCACCGGACGGAATCTGTCCGCCGTTGAGTACGACATATCCAGGCAAATCTCGATTAAAACTGCCCAATCCGTATGTCGTCCAAGCACCCATGCTGGGACGACCTTGCAGCCCGTGACCGCTGTGCAGCAAATAATTCGCGCTGGTGTGTTCGGGAAACTTTGAAGTCATCGACCGGACGATGCACAGCTCATCCATCTGCCTGTTGATTTGCGGAAACAGATCGCTGGCCCAGATGCCGCTTTCGCCCCATTGTTTGAAATTCCAGGGCGACTTCATCACTTTGCCGATGTTGGCAAACTGCGTTTTTTCCAGCTTGCCGATCGCTTGATGCGGATCCTTGCCGTCATGTTGGGATAGCATCGGCTTGTAGTCGTACGAATCGACCTGGGAGACACCGCCTTCCATGAACAGAAAAACCACACTTTTGGCCCGCGGCGCGAAATGGGGCACAGGCACATCGCTGCCAAATGATTCGCTGAACATCGAAGACAATGCCAATCCACCGAATCCCAGTGATCCGCGACTGAGTAATTGACGTCGATTCAGTTCAAGCTGTGGGTACATTGATGATTAACGCAAATAAATGAATTCGTTCAGGCGAAACATTGTGTGACACAGGTCCGTCCACACTTTCAGATCATCGCCGGAGACTTCGTGCAACTCCGCGAACGATTCAATCGCCACCAAAGCAGCGTCCAATTCTTCGTCCATTACCGCACGCCCAAAAGCTTGCCAATACATCTGCCGAATCTTCTCCGCCGCGGACGCATCTGAAAACTCCGACAGCAGCTCTTCCGCCCATACGTTTGCTTGCTGATAAACGAGTTTATCATTCATCATCGCCAGGGTTTGTGCCGGCACATTGGTGACATTGCGCCGTCCGACCGTGCTGAATGGAATCGGCATGTCAAAGGTCAGCATCATTGTCGGTAAAAAATTCCGGCGTACCGATGTATAAATGCTGCGTCGGCCCTCGCCATCCAGCGGTCCGCTTTTTTCGGGCCGGCCCCGGCCGATCACAAATTCGGTCAAGTGAACCGGCACGGGCTTGCCATACAGCGTCAAATCCAATCGTCCCGAGACGGCCAACAGATTGTCGCGAATCGCCTCTGATTCCAGACGTCGCACATTCATGCGATGAACAAACAGGTTGTTCGGGTCCTGCTTTTCTGCCGCCAAGTCATCGGGACGACTGGACATGGCAAACGTTCTTGACAGCACGATCCGCTTGATCATCGTTTTGATCGACCAGTGATCTTGATGAACGAACTGATGGGCAAGATCGTCCAACAACTCGGGATGCGTCGGTCGACTTCCCAGCCAGCCAAAATTGTCAACCGAGGCAACGATCCCGCGGCCCAGCAGGTGATGCCAAATCCGGTTGACGATCACACGCGCCGTCAGTGGGTTATCTGGGTCTATCAGTTGATGCGCAAGCTGCAATCGCCCGCTACCGCGACCAAGATCGGCTGCCTCAAACGGAAATGCCCCGGGAAGTTGTCTGCGGGCGACTTCGCCAGGCGTTTGGTGTTTCCCCCGTTTCAGGATTCGCTCATTCACGCCTGAGCCATCCATCAAAGCGATGGCTGTTAACGAGTCGGTTTGAATCTGCGCGGCAAGCTCTTGTCGTCGCGATTGGTAGTTCGCAACAATCTTTTTCAGCTCTGCAGCGAACGACGAGTCGACGCCGATCTGCGCCGCATTCTTGCACAACCACGAGATCGCGGCGGCGTGTTGCCAGGAACGAATGTTGCGTTTTTCCAATGCATCGACAGCATCGCCAAGCAGCTGCTCGTTTTCCAATTTCGAGACAGAATCGGATTTACCTGGCTCGATCGTTCTCGGGCTCGTTGGACGCGGCGATGTCGGACCCTGGACGACTTGAAAGACCGATAGCGGTGCATCGCCAACGGGACCGAATTCCAGGTGCAACCGATGTCCTTGGTAACCACGCAGATCAAGCGTTAGCCATTTCGGTTGCGGCGCCTTCAGGGTTTTTACCAAGGCTTTGTGCAGCGGCCCGGTGATCATCAGATGCGAATCCACCGCAGCATAGACTTGCGTCTCGCCCTGCATGAAGACGTGGACTCTCCCGTCGTTCAAAACGAACGTGGGCGTGCTGACCAAACCCGCCGCGCGGCCCACCGCATTCAAACTTCCCGAGTCGGCTTCATTTCCAGGGCTCAACTTCAGCGAATTCCAGATCGGATCACGCTCCGCAGCACCCAGCAATCGAACTTGAAGATCCGTCGACGAGTCATTTGGAATGATCAGATCGCCGACCTGACGCGCGGATTGACCAAAAGCGTTACCAGATGTTTGCCAAGTATGATTCGGATCGGAAAAATCGAGAATCACTTCCGCAGCTGCGTACTGGACGTGTTGTGGATCCGTCGATGGCCGATAAAGCGCAGCCGCTTGGGATAGATGCGGACGAAAACGATCGGCGATCCATTGAATCAATTGCTGCTGCGTATCCTGGTACAGTGATTCCAATTCATCGGCAATGCGGCCATTGCGAAGTGAGGTCTGAAAACGCACTTGGCGAAAGTGTGAACTCAAAAAGAACCCGGCAAGCGAGTAGTAGTCCTGTTGGGAGATGGCATCGAACTTATGATCGTGGCAACGCGCGCAAGCAACGGTCAGTCCCAGAAAGGTCTTGCTGAATACGTCGATCTTGTTGTCGATCCGATCACATTCATCTTGTCGGATATCGACCGGTGAGTGGACCTCTTCGCCAAAGACGGGCCAGGCGGTTGCCAGGATCGACTCGTTGAATCCACTTTCCTGGTTAATGCGTGGCGATGGGAGCAAGTCGCCTGCGATGTGTTCGATCACGAACTGGTCGAAGGGAACGTCTTCGTTCAGTGCGCGAATCAAGTAGTCCCGGTAATGCCACGCGTTGGCGATGGCAAAATCACTTTCGTGGCCGCGAGATTCGGCATACCGCACCAGGTCCATCCAATGCCGCGCCCAGCGTTCGCCAAAATGGGGCGACTTTAGCAGCCGATCAACGACCGCTTCGCGGTTCTGATCACTGGTGTCAGCCAAAAACTCTTGAACTTGTTCTGGTTGGGGCGGCAGTCCCGTGATGGCAAAATGAACGCGACGAAACCAGGTTTCCGGTGCGGCATCAGGGGCCGGAGTGAGCCCCGCTGATTCCAAACGAGCGAGCACAAAATGATCGATCCCGCCGCGTGGCCAACGTGTGTTTTCTAACTTTGGGATTGTTTGCGCTTCCGGAGTCTGCCAAATCCAGGGCAAACGATTCTTACGGGTGGCAAGATCAAACTTTTCGGTCACGGCGGCCGGAATTGGTTCATTTGGCCAAAACGCGCCGTCAACAATCCACTTCTCAAAATCCGCGATCACACGCTCGGCCAGCTTCTCTCGCTCCAACGGCATCATCAGGTCTTTGTTGGCGTGCGTTAGCGAGACGTACAGGCTGCTTTGTTTCGGTTGGCCCGGCACGAGCACTGGTCCGTAACTGCCCTCCGCGGTGAGAAAGGAAATGTGGTCCAGCCGCAGATCCGATTCCGCTTTCTGTGGCCCATGACATTCAAGGCAATGAGAGGCAAGAGTCGGTCGAATCCGCGTCTCGAAGAATTCGAGTCGATCGTTTGCGTAGATGGCGGGCGCGAATGCGAACAAGCAGATGCAGCTAAATGAAAAGATCGCCGATGATTTCATCAAATTCCCTTCAACGCCGTGACAACATCGAGCATGCTCTTGTCAGTTCAATCCTGATGTTTACAAGCATACTCCAGCGACGGGGCAATGTGATTGACCCACGCAACCGATTTCGATTTCCCAATCCTGTTCATTGCCGATTGTTTTACCAGGGCGCTACCGGCTGGGATTGACCCGTTGACAATTTACGGCAATCAGCATTCTCTCTTCCGTCGCCGTTTGATGTAGCGCAAAGCCAATGTCCCACCGCATTCAACTGCACCGTCCGGCTGCATGCCGACCTTTTCCAGTACGCGGATCGACGCGGCATTCTCGGGCATCACCAGGCCGACTATTTCATCAAGACCGAGAGTCGTGAATCCGAAGTCCAAACTTGCGGTGCACGCCTCGGTTGCCAAACCCCGGCCCCAGTATTGTGGCAGGAATCGGTAACCAACATCGACCACCTCAAGATCAGCCAGGTATTTCAGTCCGCAGAATCCAATGATTGCTTGTGATTCCTTGAGAATACAGGCCCAGCGACCGAACCCATGCTGGTCGAAATCCGGATAATTTGCGATCGCTTCTTTGGCCGCGTCCAATGATGGGAGCAATGACTCCCCCGTAAACCGCATGACTTCGGGATTGCTGTTGAGTGCAAAGAAAGCCTCTGCGTCGTCAACCGTGAACGCGCGATGTTCAATTCGCTCGGTTTCGGGGCCAGTCCGGTAACACGCCATTGCAGTCGTCAGGCTACACCTTCAATGAATTCGTCAAAGTCCCGGTGCTTCACGCCGGGGAAACCGTTAGTGGTCGGCAGCGTTCTTGCCTGGCTTCCGGCGAAGCCTATGGCCAAAACCATTTGGGCAGTTCTTGGTTATTACCGTATGCCGAACTTGCCCATGCGTCACTTGCCCATTGCACACTTCCATCCTTTCCGTACAAGGCGATCGCATCGATTTCGTTCCAACCTGCGACAGCAGGACTGTTCAAATACAACTTGATGCGCCGCGCGCTCGTGCCCGCTTTGACTGGGAACGACGACAATCCCATCGCGGCTGTCGTCGGCGTCGGGTCGCTGCCCTTCCAAAGCTCGAATTCGCCAAGTTTGAAATCGACCGCGCAGATTCGATCGATCGCACCGGGGTTGTAAGTTTCGTAGACGACAATCTTTTTGATCTGCACAGAGTTTGGGAATTCGACAATCACCCACTCGCGGGAACCGTCGGGAGTGAGCGGCGCCCAGGCGGTTGATTGGTCACCCGGAGACGGAGTATCGGGCGCACCAACGATCTGCTTGATACTCCAGGAACTTCCTGCTTGCAGCCTTCCCTTGGCCAATTTTTCGTACTCAGCGAGCAGTTGCTGACGATCGCGATTCCAGCTCATCAAGATCGCCGCGATCAACGATAGCCAGATCAAATCCAGCAACCGAAATCTTGGCAGCCAACGGCGGCGTTTGCGATCGATTCGAGGAACATGTTTGCAAGCTGCATCAGATGAATCAGCCTTCGCGTTTAGCAAGTCGGTTGGTTGCGTTGGAATCATGCGCGAATCCAGATGATCAAGTCATCAAACTTAGCCTTTCAATCGATACCATCCCTTTGACGAGTCTCGGCCAAGTGTGCATTTTGCGACATTTGGTGACATAGACCTGATCAATTCTGTCCGCTACGGATCTTTGAAGGCAATATTTTGTAGTGGTGATGGATTCGGGTTGCCGATCGCGTCGAAGACTGACCCTTGGATTGTGATGTATTTCACAAACGATTCGCTCTGATTCACGCAAATCCTCGACACATTCCGGCTCCTTTAACGCGTAGTTATCTGTAGAGGACGTTGTCGGAGGTGAATGATGCTGACGAAACAAAAACCAAGTCAACGCGAAAGCTGGACCATTGATCGCATCCGATCAATGTTCGCTGTTCGGCTTGGCAAGTACGCGGCGGCGATTCAAATCTCGATTGAAAACACAGTGATCGTGCTCCGCGGTGAACTACCGAGTGCCGCCATGAAGCAAGAACTGGTACCTGCCATCCGCCAAGCGGGTGTGCTGGGCCAAGTCTCCGACTGTGTCCAAGTTCCTGCCCCGTAAATCTTCCGCATCGCGGTCACAAACTCTCTCGACCGATTCGCCTGATTGCGGTATTTCGTGATCGTTCTCAGGATCGCGGGTTCCGGGCCTCTTCACGCGGGCCTTTTTACCCGGGTATTTCCTTCAAAAAAGGCGCAAGCCTCACACGCTGCTGTGCGTTGGAGGCAGAATATCATATCACGATCGATAACGACCTCTTAACCCCGGTTCTTTACATCATGCATCGGCTAACCAGATTCTGCCTGATTGCGGTATTGGCAACGTTCACGCATTCGCTTCAGGCACAAGATACATCAAGCGGTGACAGCCCGCAGCGACCTTTGCGATGGTGGAAAGGCAACTTGCACACACATTCGTTGTGGTCGGACGGTGATGATTTTCCGGAGATGATCGCGGCCTGGTACGCCGACCGGGACTACAACTTCCTGGCCTTGACCGACCACAATTTGCTGAGTCAGGGCATACGATGGATGAAAGTTGCCGACGTTATCAAGCGTGCCGACGATCAAGCGTTGCCCAAGTACCGCCAAAAGTTTGGAAATCAGTGGGTCGAAACACGAGGCAGCGAAGGCGAAGCGGACCACGAAGTGCGGCTAAAACCGCTTGACGAATTTCGTTGCCTGGTCGAACAGCGCGGCAAGTTCATCATGATCCAGGCCGAGGAAATCAGCGACCGTGCCGAAGGGAAACCAGTTCACATCAACGCTACAAATATCGCGGAGGTGATTCCGCCGGCAGGCGGCAAGACCGTGCGGGAGGCGATGGAGAATAATCTGCGCGCGATCCTGCAGCACGAAAAGTATCACGGCCGGCAGGTGCTGCCACACTTGAACCATCCGAATTTTGGTTACGCCATCACGGCCGAAGATCTGGCCGCGGTGACCACGGAGCGTTTTTACGAAGTCTACAACGGACATCCGGGCGTAAATCATCGTGGCGACGAGAATCATCCGAGTGTGGAAAGGATTTGGGATCTGGTCAATGCGATTCGTCGAACAGACGTAGACGTGCCGCCCTTGATGGGGATCGCCACCGATGACAGCCACGAATACCACGGCAAACCCGGCTCCCGGCCCGGACGTGGTTGGGTGATGGTCCGTAGCCGGTATCTGACGCCGGAGCATTTGATTCGCGCGATCAAAGCAGGGGACTTTTACGCGTCCAGCGGCGTCACACTGGCGGACGTCCAATTCAACCCGGAGACAAGACGATTGAAGCTGGCGATACAGCCGGACCCGAACGCTACGTACCGCACCGATTTTATCGCCACGCTCAAACCTGATGTAACGATTACCAACGACGACGATCGAATTGGCAAGATTGTTGCCACGGTCAATGGACTATCGGCGGAATACGAACTGACGGGCAACGAACTGTATGTTCGCGCCGTCGTCACCAGCAGCTTGCCGCCGCTGGATCCGGTGTTTAAAGATCAGCGGCAACAAGCATGGACACAACCTGTGGGGTGGTGAGCTTAAGCAGCAGTCGCTTGCATTCGATGTTGGTCGATGATCGATTTGATCTTGTCCGGATCCCGCAATCCAGCCACATCGATCTCGATGCTTGACTGAGCGGCACTGCTAATCCCGATACGGCCAGTCGAAAAGATGCGCTGAAAAAAAGTTTGGGTTAGCTGCACGTTGCGCACGTCGCGATGCCAGACTTCGGTAATCGAACGGCTCAGCCAGCCGCGATGCAAACGCGTTCGCCGATCGGTCACCGTCAATTCCGTCGATCTGGCACGAATGTACCAGGCCAGTAAAAAGGGAATGCCGACGACCACGCATGACAGCAAAACCATCAGCACAAACCCAAGCGGGTGATTACGAAACATCGCTGGCGAATCAAGGTAAATCGTCTTTTCGTCTGACATGACTTTTCCCTCGGAACATGAGTACCGGCAACCATTTGTGCCATGCTTGAAGGGGCAGAAGTCGCGGTCGGTGGGGGCGCAAAATCGGTATGCCGACCGCCCTTTTTTTGGTCCATCACGGTTTGGTGTGGGTCGCTGGTGGAAAACGGCATTTTTTTGACTTTCTCCTTCGATATTTCTTGTTGGATGTTCTGCGGTTTTCATTGACTGACAGAAGAACATCGAATACCGAACAAGGAATGTCTTCCGACTTCCGCTACGAAAGAAACGCCTGCATTTTGCAAGAACAACCGTTGAAAGCGTTGCGCGGAGCGGGAAGCATGCTGGAACATGGGTGCGAACTTCACAGCCTCTCCGCAGATGAATGCAATCGTTTGCGGAGAGGCTGTGAATTTATTCGCCGGCGGCGAAAGTACGTCGTCGTTTGCTCCGCAAACGAACGCTTAAGGGAACGATCGTTCGCGGAGCGA
>JBFJVZ010000252.1:0-11352 GCA_041623895.1 Pirellulaceae bacterium
CAGGGACGGTTCTCCGAAGCCGGTTTCCTGGGCATCAAGTACAAGCCGTTTGCCACGGGAGGCGATCCCAATGCGGCACGTTTTGCGGTCGAGGGAATCGTCGCTCCGGATTTATCGGAGGACCAGCAGCTGGAACGCCGCCGGCTATTGGGTGAACTGAACGCGCTGCGCAAAGCGACCGGCGATGCCAATCTGACGACCGCCGAGGAGTCGCGTTCGAAGGCGTACGACTTGATCGCAGGCGACGCGGGTTCGGTCTTCAACCTGGGTCAAGAAGACGACGAGATGCGAACGCGATACGGGCGTACCAAGTTCGGCCAATCGTGTCTGGCGGCCCGCCGGCTGATCGAAGCGGGTTCAAAGTTTGTCACGATCAATCACGGTGGATGGGATACGCACAAAGATCACTTTAGTGCGATGCGTCGAAAACTTCCTGAGCTTGACCGCGGTTTGGGGACGCTGATTGCGGACTTGGATGACCGCGGGATGTTGGACAGCACGATCGTCTGGTGCATTGGTGAATTCGGCAGAACGCCCAAGGTTGCGGCCGAGTCTCCCTGGAACGGCGGACGCCACCACTTTGGGGCCTGCTTCTCCACCTTGGTCGCCGGCGGTGGATTCAAAGGTGGGCAAGTTGTCGGTGAATCGGACGCCCGAGCTGAATCCGTCAAGGATCGACCGGTATATCCAGGTGACTTGATTGGCACCATGTATGAATTGCTGGGCATTGACCCCGAAGCGAGTTTGCCGCATCCGATGGGCCGGTTTGTCCGCGCCACGCCCGGCGAGGACGAAGGAATGAAGAGTGGCGGACGACTGAAAGAAATCACGTAAGCATCGTTTTTGCTTCCTTGTAAATGTAGTACATGTAGGCCAGGACCTGTCCTGGCAGCAGAATCGCCAGGACAGGTCCTGGCCTGGCAATCGCTTGTGGGGAATGATTTCTAATGAACACAGCATTCAAACACTGCCGCATTTCTCCGACAGCGAGAATTCACTCGCCGCTGTTGCTTATCGCCTTTCTTTTATCGGTCATCATCGCGTCCGATGCATTCGCACAGCCGCGCGGCAATAACCCTCACATCGCTTACGCTTATCCGGCGGGCTGCCAGCGGGGAACGGCGTGCGAGATTGTGGTCGGCGGACAGCACCTGAAAGAGGCAAAGGAGGTTTACCTGGCTGGCGAAGGAGTCGAGGTCGAGATTGTTAGCTGGTACCGCCCGCTGACGTCAGGCGAATACAACAATTTAAGAAACAAAATGCGGGACGCCCGCGAGCAGTTGATCGAGGAGCGTAAGACCGGGGGCGACAACCGCAAACCTTCCGAGGCTGAAGTTGCCTTGGCAGCCGGCATCACGAACGAACAACTCAAGGAGATGGAAGTTTATCGCCAGCGCGATCGCGATCCCAAGCGACAACCGAACGACCAACTAGAAGAAGAAGTCACCTTACAGCTGTCGGTTGCCGAAGATGCCGAGCCCGGCAAACGCGAGCTCAGATTCCTGACTGATGCTGCTATCTCCAACCCAATCTGGCTGCACGTGGGCAGGTGGCCGGAGGGCCGTGAGAATGAGCCGAATGATAATGAGCCCAACGAAGCGGTTGATTCGATGCCGATGGTGATCAACGGTCAGATCATGCCCGGTGATACCGACCGGTTCTCGTTTCATGCCAGTAAAGGAATGAAGTTGGTCATTCAAGTCGAGGCTCGCGAAGTGATACCTTATCTCGCCGACGCCGTCCCGGGTTGGTTCCAGGCCGTATTGAGGTTAACGGACTCATCGGGAAAAGAGGTCAGTTTTTCCGACTCATTTCATTATCGCCAAGACCCGGTGATGTATTTTGAAGTTCCGGAGGACGACGTATACACGGTGGAGATTCGTGACTCGCTGTATCGGGGCCGCGAAGATTTTGTGTATCGGATCACGCTGGGTGAGATTCCGTTTATCACCAGCATCTTTCCGCTCGGGGCACGTGTTGACTCAGATGTCTCCGTGCAACTGAGTGGTTGGAATCTGACGCGGCCGGTTTTGACGGTGAAAACGATGAGCCGCAAGCAGTATCGGCCAATTCGTTGGTATTCGTCCGAACAAGACAATGGCGTATCCGTTCGTTTTCCATTGCAAATCGATCATTGGCCGGAAGTAACGGACCGGGAACCGAACAACGATTTCGCCAACGCTCAGGAAATCAAGACGCGGATGACGATCAATGGCCGCATTGACCAGCCGGGCGACAAAGATGTTTTCCTGATCGATGGTGGTGGACCGCTGGTTGTCGAAGTACATGCACGTCGCCTGGGATCTCCGCTCGATTCGATCTTGACTTTGACTGACGCTGAGGGAAACGAGGTCGCATTCAATGATGACCACAAAGACATGTCTCAAGCGATGTTGACTCACCATGCCGATTCGCATCTGACCGCATCGGTGCCTGCCAACGGCAATTACTATCTGCAGATTGCCGACGCGCAAGACAACGGAGGTAGTGAGTTCACTTATCGGCTTGTGCTGCGACCGAAGCAGGCGGATTATGAACTCCGCGTCACACCTTCCAGCATCATCGCCCGCGCCGGCCAGGTCGTGCCGATCACAGCATTTGCGCTGCGGAAAGACGGGTTTGATGAGGACGTTGAATTGTCGCTGGTGGATCCTCCGCAGGGGTTTCGGCTCGATGGAGCCGTGATCCCCGGCAATGCCGACCACGTGCGGATGACCTTGACGATGCCATCCACTGCGCCGGCCGAATCAGTTGTCTTGGAAATGGAAGGCGCGGCCAAGCGGGGAGTGCGAAGCCGAACTTCCATCGTGCGGCCGGCAATTCCGGCGGAGAACATGATGCAGGCTTTCATTTGGTATCACCTGGTTCCGGTCGAAAAATGGAATGTCTTTGTCAGTGGCAAGCCGGGTGCAAAAATGCCATTCAAACTTCTGACGAACAACAGTCTCACCTTGCCCCGGGGAGGCGACGTGTACATCAATGTTCAACCATTGGCGAAAAAACTTGTCGGCGACCAATTTAAGTTGCAACTGAGCGAACCGCCGGAAGGGATTTCGGCTGCAATCGAAACAGACGACTCGGGTGCCTTTGCAGTCAAGATCAGCACGACCGAGGAAGTAGAGCCGGAACTTCGGGGCAATTTGTTGATGAGTGCTTACAAGGAATTCACGCCCGCTCCGACAGAAGAGAATCCGGCGCCCAGAACACAGCGCACGAATTACGGATTCTTACCGGCCATACCTTTTGAGGTTTCCAAACGGAGTCGTACTGACCGGTAACAACCATTGAGTTGCAGAAACTATCTAGATCAGCAACCGCGCAACGGACGACCACGAATGGTCAGCTTGAGACCGCCATTCGGTCGGTCCGCGAGCAGAAAAACGAGACAGTTTGCGTTCGATCGCCGCGGGAAGCAGCAACGAATCCACATCCTGGACCCGTCGAAGACAGGTATTTGAATTTGCGCTTCGATCTTTTCTGTGTTCACATCCATCCTCTGATTTCTTTGTCGGTCAGTGACTTTTCTCGATTCGTGTATTCAATGCGAGCCGCCTCGGCGACATGCTGCATAAGCACTGGCTGCTTCTCATCGGCAGCCAGAAACGCGGCGGAGATAGCGATATTTCGGATCTGTCCGCCGTTGATCTTCAGCTGCGCAAGCTTGGCGAAGTCAAGTCCGCGGGTCGGCGTTTCGACGGGAAAGACCCGCTGCCAAATACTCGCTCGCGCGCGGCCGCGGGGAAATGGAAATTGAACGATCAAGCGAAACCGGCTCAAGAAAACGCTGTCGATCGTGGTCTTCTTTTTCAGTGTCAGGATCGACAAGCCGCGGTATTGTTCCATCCGTTGTAGCAGATAACTGATTTCGACATTGGAATAACGATCGTGACTGTCTTCGACTTCACGGCGTTTTCCGAACAACGAATCCGCTTCGTCGAACAACAGTATTGCGTCGCCTTCATCAGCCGCATCGAAGATACGGCTCAGGTTCTTCTCAGTTTCGCCAATGTATTTGTTGACCACCTGGCTAAGGTCGATTCGGTACAGATCGCGTTCCACTTCGTTCGCCAGAACCTCGGCAGCCAACTTCTTGCCGGTTCCGCTATCACCTACAAACAATGCATTTATTCCCGACCCATGCGACAACTTTTCTGCAAAGCCCCACTCTTGGAACACCGTTTCTCGATGGCGGACGTGTCTGGCTAGCTCATCTAGCGTGGCCAGCTGCTTTGTGGGAAGGATCAAGTCATCGCGGCAGGCGGACGATTCAACTCGCTGAGCAAGATTGTCCAACCGAAGTCGAGTTTGCATCCGACACGCTTCCCACAATTGTGTCGCCAGTAGATTGAAATCTTCACCTCCTTGATTGCCTGATTCAGTCGATCTCGCGCGAACCCGCTCACAAATCGAAGTGATCGCGGGAGCATCGAGATTGAATTGCGAAACCAGCCGTTCTATTTGCCCGTCTAATTCGGCGGCCGCCTCTCCCAGCGACATGCTCCATAGGGCCTTCTGCTCGTCACGACTCGGGTTTCCGACGTGGAAGGATTCCATCGAGCGTTGTCGCGCGCGTCGCCGCCTGCGGCTCAAGACAATGACGGCACCGCCGATCGTTTCCAACACGCGATCAATCATCGCCTCGCGTGCCACGTCACCGGGTTCAGCCGTGCTATGGTCCAAGATAAGCGCATTTCCGGAGAGCGTTGATTCGCGCTTCCACAAACGGACGATTGTTTCCAATTCGACCGGAGAGATCGGCAGCACCTGCGACGACATCGACTGCACATGAAGCCCGAGCACTGAACAAGCAGCCGCGGCAATCGGCAAGCTTTGGCTTATCTCGGCCGAACACAGCTCAATCACCGGCAATCGTCCCGGCTGCGATCCGTGCCCCCACAACTCAGCGACTTCCTCGGCCAACTTTCGATGCGACGGAACCAAGTAGCTGGCTGCTAGTACCGGTTGCACGAAGCCATTCAGTTTCTCGTCCAGATGTTGCACTCCCATCAAATAGGACATTACCCGTTGATCGATGCAAAGCGGACTGTTGACCAATGAACTGCTCGATTCCAGCTCGATCAATCGCCAGTGACGCAGTGGGGCGCTCGGTGCCAGAACGCTCCAATGTGGCTGCGGCAGTGCCGCCAACGCAAGACTGAATGTCGGAAATGGCCGCTGTGTATCGCCGTGGGCCCGTGCACATAAAGCCGGGAACGATGACTCGAGCTCCATTGCCGCACACATCAGCACAATAGTTCGCTCGAATGCCGACAGGCCGAAAGCATCACAGAGTTCTTCGAGCGCGGGCGGCGCTGACATGCTGTTTGTTAGATCGGCAAGCTCTTTTTCGATCTCGCTGCCGTCGAATGGTTCGCTGTTTCCGTCAATGTGACGCAGCAGATATTGCTTTAGCAAATCCATCGACATGACCAAGTATCGCTGATTAGCGTCTGACCAGTTTTCGATTGTTGTCACATTCATCACTGTCATTACCGAGTTAAGAACTGACTGCTCACCAACAAACGACCCCCAGCTGTGCCCGTATTGTTACAGATCCGCAAACGAAAGACACGCAAGCGATAGCAACCTGTGCACGAAAGAGAGCACCTTAAGTGTTCAACGCCTGATCGCTGCGACAAAGATCTGCGTTGTGTTTGTGTCACAAACTGGTAATCACGCGGACCAATCACTTTATGCGGAATGGCACACTGAAAGCGATTTGCTCAACCAAATCGCGAGCACCGAATCCCGTTTGACGGAGACTTTCCAGGATCTGATCGATGTGCGGTCGATCCGTTGCCTGAATCTGCCGGCCAATCGAATAAGCCAACATCTTCACGATCAGCGCACTGGCAAATTGATCCTGGCGTTCTAATAAGATCGTTTTCAATTCGCGAACGTCGCGAAATTTCTTACCATCCGGTAGTTCCCCCGATGAGTCAATTTTTGTGTCGCGACCATAACTTTCCCGCCAGCGGCCGATGGGATCGAAAGACTCTAGCGCAAAACCGAGTGGATCAATCTTGCGATGGCATTCATTACACGTAGCTAAGTCGCGATGTTTGCTCAGCTGATCACGAATCGTTTTCGCACCGCGCACATCCGGATCCAAGGGTTCCACATCAGGCGGTGGAGGAGAGGGCGGAGTCCCCAAAAAGTTTTCCAACATCCACACGCCGCGGACAACGGGCGACGTATCAATGCCGTTGGCTGTGACCGTCAACACGCTAGCCTGGCCCAACAGGCCGCCACGACGGCGATCGGTTAACTGGACCAATTGAAAACCTGCTTCGTCGGGTGGCTGAATCCCGTACAGTTTGGCCAAAGGTTTATTGACGAAGGTGAAATCAGCATCAATAAAGTTGACAAGACTCAGATTCTGGTCGATCAAGTGACGCGTGAACATGAACGTCTCACGCCGCATCGCAGTGCCCAAGTCGTAGTGGTAGAACGCCCTGAAGTCGCCGCGGTCCGGCGGCGCCGAACCGAGATCCCGAAGCGTGAGCCAACTATCCAATAAACCGTCGACCATCGCATCGGAGCGTGGATCGGCAAGCATCCGTCTGACTTGTTGACTTAGTACTTCTGTGTTTTGCAGCCGATCATTGGCGGCCAACGCCAACAGTTGCTGATCCGGCATCGATGACCACAAAAAGTAAGAGAGACGGGCCGCCAGGGCGTGAGAAGAAAGCTCCTGCTGATCGGGCTCGGCAAGATACAGAAAGCTGGGTGAGCAGAGAACGGCTTTCAATCCGTCGGCAAAGGCCTCGACTTGTGAGCGGCCCGAATGTTCCCGCGTCTGGACAACTTGCATGATACGATCGACGTCTGCTTCGGTCGCCGGTCGCCGGTAAGCTCGCGACATGAAAGCAGCCAGCCGCTGGCGAATTTCATCCTGGCCGATTGCTTCGGAACCATCCCATTGATTGCCCAGCGTCGCCACCTGACTGGCCCGAGGCCAAGCATCGTAGAAAGGCCCTTCAATCTCAATCTCGTGAATATGGATTTGTGGAAGCTTGCCGTGTTTGATCGCATTGAAGCGTAACTCGACAATTCCTTTCAGCCCCTTGGGAAACTGTTCGGGGTATTTTTTGATCAGGCGTCCCCAAAGATTTCTTGCGTCCATCAACCCGTTGCGAAATGTAAACCGAGGTGTGTAACCGGCGTCCAGCCAAACTCGCACGGTATACCATTTCGCCTCATCGGCCAGGTCGATTTCCGCCAGCAGAGGTTCAATTGGTTGCGATAGATGCAGTTCGCCGACCGTGTGATCTCCCGGCACGATTCCTAATCGCAACGGTTCGTTTCGATCGGTTCCCAAAAAATCGTCGTCATAAGGATGAAGCCGATTGACGGCTTCCGCCTTGATCCTCAGTTCATAGATTCCGTCGTAGGGAACGCCTTCGGCGAAAGCGTGAATCGGCCCGTAGGCACCTTCCGGTTTGTCGGCCCCGATCACGTCATACAAGGTCATATGATCGAAGTGATTCGTCTTGCGGTGGACCTGGTCGATCTCCGGTTGCTGGTGGAAGCCATCGCGGAATTCCCATTTCCGGACTGGCGGTTTTTGCAGTGGAAAGATCGCTTTGTTGACGATCTCCTCAGCCGCGTCCAGGTAATTCGCCAACAGATGAGACGACGTCACCAGTGACTGGCCCACGTTGTCAAGATGCTCCGTCATTTGATCGCGCGGAAACGCTGCAGTCGGATGAAACATCGTCATATCCAGATGCAGCAGATCCCGAATCGTGTTGCGATACTCGCGCGCGTTCAGCCGTCTGAGCATCGTTCCACGGTGCGTGTCCGAACGTTCTTGATGATAGCGAGCGATCGTCGTCGTCAACCACCGGACCACTTTGCGGCGCTGATCGGCCGAGGGTTGCTTCGCTTTTCGCGGTGGCATTTCGGCCAGATTCAATTGATCCAAGATATCTTGATAATCAACCAACGTGTCATCATCGGCGATCGCGGCAGGAAGCGAATCGAATCGGCGGTCCCCTTTCTGCTGCTCTGCACCGTGACAATCGGAACAAAACGCTTTGACAAAAGGCTTGACGGTGTTGTCAAACGATAGATTCGATTCGGTCGCAGGCTCAGCAGACGCCGCCCCGCTGATCAACACGATCAGAGATAAGCAAAGATTCCTGCTGAAAGGCCTGCTTGCTTCGCAACCGCGAAACCTGTGCCGCGACATCAAACCCAAGACTAAAAGACGGGCGAGCACAATACCGCTGGATCGTCTCATCTTAGGCCGACTCCAGGCCAGTCAGCGTCGATGTGCCATTGCCAAAACGGTCTGTTTCGACGCCAAACCACTGCAGCATCGATGCGTACAGATTGCACAAGGGAACACGCTTGGTGGGTTCACTGGGAAAACGTTTGAAAGTCCCATGTCGAAATCCACCGCCCGCCAAGACGATCGGCAAGTCATGATTGGTATGCGAGTTACCATTGCCCATGCCGCTGCCGAACAGCGAGATTGTGCTATCCAGTAATGTTCGATCCGTCTCAGGTTCGCGGATCGACGCTAGCTTGTCCAGGAATCGTGCAAACTGCTCTACCTGGTAAAGCTCGATCTGCACCAGCAAGTCAATGTTGGCTTGAACCTTTCCGTGATGCGACAGGCTGTGATAGCCCTTGCGGATACCCAAATCGGACGCAGCAAAACTGCCGCCTACTTCCAATGTGGCAACGCGCGTGGAATCGGTTTGCAGGGCCAGTGCAATCAAGTCGTAAATCTTGGGCAGATCACGGGTCAGTCCTTCGTTGACCGGTTCTTCCATGGCGTTGACCGGCTTCGGTTTGGGGATCTCCTGCCAGTGACGATCCAACTCCAATTTTGCCTCCACCTCGCGTATCGATGAGAGGTACTCATTCAACTTGTCGTTGTCCGCTTTATTCAATTGACGGCCCAGTGATTTCGCCTCGCTGCCGACGGCATCCAAAATCGAACCCTTCAGTGCGATCTGGTCATAAGCTTTTTGCTTTGCTTGCTTGCCGCTATCAATGAACAACAAACGAAACAACTCTCGCGGACCCTGAATTGGCGGCACCCGAGTCCCGGTTCTGGTCCAACTCATTCGGCAACCGCCATGCAGCCCGCCTTCGGAACCAATGGTCAGCGATGGGAATCGTGTTCGCGATCCCACGAATTCGGCAGCGCGCTGATCAAGGCTGATGCCGACATCCGGCAATGCTCTCGCTTCGGCCGCTTTCACTCCGGTCAGGAAGCCGTGGACGGCGAAGTGGCCTCCTTTCAAACCGTGATCCAAGTGGCCAAACAGCGTCAAGTTCTTACGATGATCCGCCAGTGGTTTCAAAAGCGGCGTCAATTCGTAATCAGAGCCCCCGGTCGAAGGCCAGAACGCCCCGGGATACATGCCAAATTCATTGCCCACACAAACCATCCGGCGTGGCACGGTCGGCCGCTCGGTCGACCCGTGGGCTCGTCTCGATTCAAAAGCCGGCAAAGCAATTGAGATGCCAGCAGCCTTTAAAAACGATCGCCGCGCGGTTGCTGGATGACGCATATTTCTTACTCAGGAGAATGAGCGAGGTGCGATGTGTGTGGGCTTACAGCGGAACTGGATTCCTACGCATAGTTTAGCCAAAAATCCAACCCGCCGGCACCGCAAATCACGACGTTTTCGCAAGCCATACGGTCTGTTTTTGATCATTGCAGCTGCCGGTTTGCGGTGCTTCCCGTCAACAATCCGCGTTGCCTGGTTGTCCGATCGGCTGCGATCGGACGTGCGTTAGCACCCGGTTACTGCGAGACAAAATGAACAAACCGTAAGCCAATGAGAGCGTCCGGCTTCGGTAGGAATCTAAGCCGGAGTTCTCTTACGAGTCATGGCGGTTGCAGGCATCGGCGTTTTCATTTGTCACAACCAGACGACTACTGCGTAGCAGTGGCAGCGTATAGCCTGGGGCCAGGATTGCTCGTCTCAGCGAGCATTCCGCAGACCCAGGGATCGGCTAACGGCGAATGGATAGCCGTGCCGCTTTAGCTTGCCAACGGGAACGGGCAGTGCCGCGGCGATCCGATCAAAACGTAGGCCGATTGATGCGTCACGGGAAAGGGAGGAATTCCTGCACCACTAGAGCGTGTCGATTGAAACTTACATGCTCTGGAACGTTGTCCAGAAGTCCCCGTAGTATCCGCAGATCACTGGATGCGGGTCGTCTACAAATCCTTTAGATGCAAGCCCGAACTCCTTCCGCTCTTCGTCATAAAAGACAATGTAGCCGTCACCTTCAGGCGTTTCTCGTAGCACAACCCAGAGGTTCACAACCGAGTCTTGACGTTCCCCGTTGTGGACGGTTCGCAGAATCATCGGCATGCGGACGGGGTCAACACATGCAGCACGAAGATCAACTCCGTGAAGATTGGTCTCATCCCATCGACCAGCGATCTGGTCGTTGACGATTCGGCGTACGGTACTGGAATCCATGGAATCTCGATGAAGGCCGGTAAACAATCGATTTCCGGGACGACCAATCTTAAACCAAATAGAATGTGGACATAGCCCTTGGAAACCTATCGCCAGCAAGCGATCATGATCGCCTATGATGGGTCGATCACAGAATCGCGCGTCGTGGTGACGAGCTCTGCCGACGCTCATTTTGCAAACTGTAACCGTCTTCAGAAACCGAGTTTTACTTCATGCGAACCATACTTTTATTCCTCGCCCTGGCCACAACGGCTATCGCCGCGGATCAGCCGAACATCATTTACATCATGTCCGATGACATGGGCTATTCCGATATCGGTTGCTATGGAAGTGAAATTGAGACGCCGAACTTGGACGCGTTGGCGGACGGTGGACTGCGATTCACACAGTTTTATAACACTGCACGGTGCTGCCCGACGCGAGCCTGCTTGCTGACGGGCCTGTATCCGCATCAGGCCGGCGTCGGACACATGATGAACGACCGTGGCTTTGACGGTTACCGCGGCGATTTGAATCGCCAATGCGTGACGATTCCCGAGGCGTTGAAATCGGCCGGTTACAAGTCTTACATCTCGGGTAAATGGCATGTCACCAAAGAAATCAAACCCGCCAGCGATACCGACAAACATAATTGGCCGCTGCAGCGCGGTTTCGATCGATTTTACGGAACCATTCACGGCGCCGGAAGTTTCTTTGATCCCAACACGCTGACCCGCGATAACCACTACATCTCGCCCTATGACGATGACCAGTATCAATCCAAAGATATGGCCAACGGCGAGTTCTATTACACCGATGCGATTGCCGATCATGCCGTGAAATTCATTCGCGAGCATCATTACCAATCCGATGGCCAGCCGTTCTTTTTGTACGTCGCCTTCACCGCCGCGCATTGGCC
>JBFJVZ010000253.1:0-11338 GCA_041623895.1 Pirellulaceae bacterium
AAGTTTCGCATTTCGATAGTGCCGGAGGCACGGCAGCCTATAGTCTGGGGCGCGAGCCCGGCGCGAGCCCCAGGCTTGATGCTATCGCCGCTCCGCGGCCAAAAATAGCGCAGTCTTCAAAAAGCACGCTTCGGGTTACCAAAAACACCATGTTTCAGACAAAAGCGCAACTTCAAAACTGACGCGTCGGGTGAGGATTTCGTTGTGCTTTTTGTGCCTTAGGCACGGTAGGCGATTGGCGTGGCAACCCGATCAAAGCTGTAACTCAGCTTCCGAAGATGCCTTCCATGAATCGCGCAAGGCTTCCAACTTCCGTTCGACTGTTCTTCGCGCACAGTTCAGTTTCTCGGCGATTTCCGTGTTGTGGTAACCTTCCAGACGAAGCAACACGATCTGCCTGGCACGTTCGTCGTCAATCGATCTAAGCAACTCTTCGGTGGTTTCCGCAACTTCAGCTGCCAGTTCAGGCGTCGGCTCGGCTCCCAATACATCAGCGATTCCAAAGGCCCTTTCACCCTGATCAGCTGCGTCGCCGAAAACCGATTCGCCTCGAACCTTTCCGCCACCTCGCTTCAGTCGTTTTTCTTTCCGCTGTTGCGCGTATATCTTCCGCGCGGTAATCGTCAGCAACAGCTTCCACAGTTCCTCGCGGCCTTCCAGTCCGTCGAAGCGTCCCTCTTCCATGCCGTGACAGAAGCTATGCATCGCACTGAGTGCAACATCCTCTTCATCGTAGGAACGACCCGCTGAGGCATTCTGAAGTTTGCGACGAGCGTAGCCGACAAGCTTGTTGAAATACTCCTGCCAAATACGATCGGCCGCCGAGCGATCGCCCTGGCTTAACTGGTCAATCCACACCGTGATCGCGTCTTCTTCGGACATGAACCTGTTGCTCCCGCGTGATTCTCATTACAGAAGAAAAGATTGTGTCCGACAGGCCGGCTTGACGCAAACTGCCGCACAGCCTGAAAGGTTAATTCGGAGAGGTGGCAGATCATGGAAGTATCCGCCGGAATCTGTGCTCGGGCCCCAACGAAAAAGGGGGACTCGTCGGAGTCCCCCTGGCGATGACATTTCCGTCAACAGAAAGTTCTACCAGCGGCCGAATAAGGATCGCCTCGGTGAACAAGTCACCGGCTCACAGCAGACCGGCTCGCAGTAACTGATCACCGGCGCGGGGCACCACACCGGAGCCGGGCAACAGACGGGCGGCGGGCAACAGACGGGCGCCGGAAGTGGTTGACAACACGTCGTTGGCGGCGGGCAACAAGGCGGCTCGGGCGGACAACAAGGCGGAGCAGGTGGACAAGGAATGAAGGGCGGTGGTGGCGGTTGGACTGGGGGTACTGTGATCTCAACCGTGGTGCCGGCTGTGGCCGTAGATTCCACTGTCTCCACCGTTTCCGTTGCCGGCTCCTCGGGTACCAGTCTGAATTTCGGTTGAGCCTGACCGGCTGCCGGAGCCGCGGCACCTTCCTCCTGCGCTGCCCCCTCACTACACATCGCGAGCGTCAAAACGCTCATCAAACAAGCTATTCCCAACCAACGCAATTGTCTCAACATGTTTCACCACCAGTTGCAAGAACCTCGAAATTCACGAGCCGGAAGAGCCCCCCGGCCGAGAGCGGACTGTAATTTGCCGTATCTGAGAATCAAGATCCCGAACCCGCAATCTAAAAAAAACCACGTTGTATTCTCAAATCCCCGATCTCTGGTGAACAGCCGCTCATTGGCGCGACAGGGTGCCAATCCCCCGGGTTTTGTGCAAAAAAGCGGTGCGAGCGTCCCCGCGGCGAAACGATTCGACACCACCCTGAGACTGGACATGCGAGACTGGACAGGAGCGACGACGTGTGGAACAGGACTCAAAAACCCGGATGTGAAGGGAAGGCGGACCAAGCACCCCGAGCCCAACGCCGTGAAGCATTCCGTAAATAGGATCGTTGATGACATTCCCCTGCCGCTGACGCCCATCTGAAGCTGACACGTTCAAGCAGCATGATCATGATCGAGGAGAGGATTGACGAAGGTATCCCTCACTGATGCTCATTCGCTCCGGATTAATCTTTTGCGGCGTTTCCCAAACTTTCGCTGTCAAGTAGCGGCTCGAAACGCATGATTCAAACTAATTTGAAAATAATCCCTGCGAAGCTGTCGTGGCGGTGATGCGACGGACATAATACTTCGGAGTCGCAGTCTGTTGTGTAATGGCCGCGGCCAAACCCTTCCTGACCTGTATTGTTTGCGATCATGTCGTCGCAGGAACAGCAGGCTGTTGATTAGATTCAATCCCCTTTAGAACTTGGAGCGAGAACCGTGAACGTCATGAGAACCCTATTACTAATCCCCATGTTGACGGCGGTGACGTTGACTGGCATCGCACGAGGCGACGATCGTGCCGATATGCTAGCGCAGTTTGCCGCACTGGAAGCAGAAACAATGACGGCGATGAAGTCCGGCAACATTCAGTCGGTCGAAGCCTCCTTGGGTAACACGAAGTTTCGTCTGGTCGGCCAGGGCACGATACCAACTCAAGGATGCCTGGCGGTCAAAATCTGGGGCCAGCTGGTTAATCCCGATGGTACGCTCGGGCCGTACGTTAACTTGACAAAGCACAAGTGGCAGCGGAAGGAACGCTTCTACATGTGGTTGCAAACCGCCGTGCCGATCCAGCTCTCCTTCTTCCAGAACTTTCCCGAAGGCCGACCCAAGTCGAAGCAGATTTCCCCCGATCCTGCGTTTCCTGATACCTTTTCAACCATCATGCCGGGAGCACCTTACAAGTTCCCCGTCTTGATCGAAATGGATGACGATCTCCGCGATGAGCAAATGGGAATCGTAGTTGTACGAGCGGATTCGCAGATCCTGCCGATCAACGGTGGAACCGCGACCGCCACCGCTGGTACGACCGGCGCATCAGCCAACGCAACCACGATCATCAACGGTGCGACTTTGCCTGCGGGTTCTCAAGTCAGCATCTCGACCTTCGCCCAATCCTCGGCCAACGTTACCCAGACAACTCGAGCGGCGACCCAACCAGCGGGCGGAACAACGACCGCAGGAGCGTCAGCAAACAGCCTGGCCGGAGTGACTGGCCCCGGCGGCACGCTGAAATCGCGTGTGGCTCAGGACACCCAAAAAGCGTTTGCCAGTATTTACGACGCAGCACAGAACTCGCCCGCCACCAAGGGACGAATGAAGTTGCGATTGGTTGCCCCGCCACCCCCACAGGCACCGCCAACCGCATCGCCAGTGCCCGGCAACATTGACGATGTCTCCACGGTCTTGATGGGACCAGGCAACATCGCACAGATCGAGTTGACGCTGTTCAAGGACTGATTTGATGTCTGGTTTGCGGGCCGGTCGATCGTGACCGGCCCGCCAGCGATTGTTTTGCTTTGAGCCACTCGCGTACGCACGACAAGGACGCGATCCACACCCCACCAAATGCAGTGCACCACAACGTCGATTAGTGCACCACAAAGTCGATTGTTGATCGACGGTTCACGAGGGACTGACCATGCTACGCTTCTTATTTCGCGTCCGATATCCGGCCCTGCTGCTCGCCCTCGCCGCACTATGGAACCCCGGCCTCGCTGATGGTGCCAATCTGCACGTGATCATTGCCGCGGATACGTCACCGCAGGCTGGTCTTGGTGGAGATGTCGTGGTGGACAAGAAGTCGATCAAACGATTGTTTGAGGATCATGTGCCGGCTGCACAACTGCGTCTACAGGTGGTGAAAGAACCGCTCAGCACACAAAACATTGTGCAAGCGGTCAATGGCCTGAGAGTGACGGCCCAAGAAGACTCCATTGTGTTTTATTACACCGGTCATGGCGCATACGATGAAGCAAAGGGACACTTCTTCGATCTTGCCGCTACTAATCAACAACTGCTTCGAAGACATTTAAAGCAGGCATTGATCAAACACGAGCCGAGAACGGCAGTCTTGATTACGGATTGCTGCGCAGCGGGGGCGAAATTCAAGGGAAACGTGAAAGCCGTCCATGTGCCGGCTAATCCAAGGCAAATCTCGCCACTTCTTAAGCATCTCCTTTTTGATCGCTGTGGGATTATCGACATCACATCTTCCAAGCCAGGCGAGGTTTCGCTTACCCGCGGCGACGGAAAGGGCTCTTTGTTCACCTATCCGTTCGTGACGTACCTCGATAAGAACTCACAAAAGATCCTTTCATGGGAAAAGATCATTGAAGACGTGAAAGCAACGGTCCAAAGTGACTTCGATCGCGTGACGAAGAAAAAGGGGGTCGACACCGATGGCGACAGAAGTCCGGATCAATTCACGCAAACCGTTTATCCGTTCGTTTTGACGCCGACACTTGGAATGCGCGTTAAATTTCAAAACGGAAATTTGGTGATCACCGAGGTACTGCCGCTCAGCCCAGCGTTTCACGCCGGGCTTGAAGTGGGTGATCACTTGCTTGAAATCAACGGCCAACGACTGCCCAGCGAACAAGCCTACAGCACAGCCGTTGATAATTCGCCGAGAAAAATGGTCCTCAAGGTCCATGACCCGGACAAGGGAATCAATGGAACACCGACGGCGATACTCAATCCTTAACCTCTCGCGACGAGCTAAACCGATGTATTCAAACGCACTTTCCGGCCGCTGGGCTTTCTGTCTGCTCGCTTGTGCCGCCACGCTGGGCTACATGCCCTCGCCCAACATCGCGGTAGCGGACCAGCCTGTTGAGTTACCCAAAGCTGTCAATCAATTCGCTGACGGCTTATATCACGGGCTTGGCGATCGGGACAATCTGGTCTACTCGCCGGCTAGTTTGGTAACCGCCATGGGAATGGCTTACGCCGGATCCGCTGGCGATACCGCGGCCGAGATGGCCAAAGTCCTTCATGTCACGACCGCCCCAGGTGAAATTCATGACTTGTTCGGCAAATTGGCGACCAGGATTCCCGGACCCGATAGTCCCATCTTTGGGGCGCGATGTCAGGAGAACAAGGGAATTGGATTGCTGGTGACCCAGGTGATTCCTGCTATGGCGGCCGACAGAGCCGGATTAAAAGTCAAGGATGTCATTCTCGCGCTCAATGGCGTCCCGATGCGGACCGAAAAAGATTGGTCCGAAGGAATCGACAAGGCAGGTCAGAAACTGGACGTTCAATGGTTGAGCTTCGAGAACGGCAAGGTGATGGAACGCAGCATCAAGCTGGGTTCGGATTACCTGAAAACCACCAACGCCATCTGGGCTCAAAAGGGCTACCCGCTGAAACCGCAGTATGTCGATGTCATCAAACAAGGATTTGACGGGAAAGTTGAGAACGTCGATTTCAAAGCCGATTCAGACTCGGCACGCAAGACCATCAACAGCTGGATCAGCCAAGAAACAGACGGCAAGATTTCCGATCTCTTGTCGCCGAAATCTGTCTCCAGCGACGCACGTCTGGTGTTGACGAATACCGTGAACTTCAAGGGGCTCTGGCAGAAACCGTTTCCCAAGTCCGACGATAAATTCGATTGGGTCAATGATGCAAAGACACAGCAGGTGCCGGTGATGAGATTAACCGACAGTTTCCGGTACGTGGAGAATGATCGTTTTCAGGCACTGGAGTTGGCCTACACCGACAACCCGATGGTGATGGTCGTGGTGCTTCCCCGCAAAGAACAAGCTTGGTCCGAATTTCGCAAGCGTCTTGCCCTGTCTGAAATCGCCGCCCTCCGCGAGACCATGCAACCGACTCGTGTTCGCGTTGAAATGCCGAAGTTCTCGTTTCCGCAACAGATCTCGATGCGCGAGCACCTGGAAGACAAGATGCCGGCAGCCTTTTCCGATAAAGCCGACTTTAGCGGGATCACTGAATCGGACGACCTGCAGCTGCACGACATTGTTCACCAGGCATTCATCTCGGTGGATGAAGTTGGCACCGAAGCTTCCGCCGCCTCGGCTGTCGTGATCGGCATCAAATCGCGAGCCGACGCCGAGTTTCTGGCCAATCGTCCCTTTGTCTTCCTACTGGTCGACCGCCGCAGCGGAGTGACCTGGTTCGCCGGACAGTTGTACCAACCCTGAGTCTTATTTGCCGACTGCGGAGGGGGCTGGGCAGAGCCAAAAACCTGCCGGCTGAAAAGAAGAAATGCCTCCATTCAGCCAGTCATGGCTGGAACAAGATGAATGGGCGATGAGCAACTCCCGCCGATCAAAGGATGAAGGCGATCCGCGCAACCGAGCTTGCGGATGTTCTGTGTTCGCAGGTCAGGCAGTGGGATTGCGATTACTTTTACTTATTGTCACGCCATTGGCTGTGGTTTTTTGGTCCATCCCGGTTATTTGTCGGTCAACTACTTCGCCCTTCGTGAGTCGTTGGACGTAAGACATCGGAAAGAACGGACAACCGCAACTTACCCAACAGTCTCAGGCCCGGCTGGTGCAAGTGAAAAACGCGGTAGAAATGTGGCATCTCTGACGTCAAGATGCTACTTTGGTCCATCGTTACCTACGTCCTGTTATATGCATGCACAGAGTTGGGTGTGGCAGGCATACGTTCTCCGAGGACATGAATTGAAAACGACAACTTGGATCATCGTTGGTCTCGCCTTGGTTGGCGTTTTCTTCTTTTTTTTCCAACGAGCCCGGGACTCTGCTGAATCGACCGCTCAACGGAACGCTCTGCTGAAAAAGGAGCAACAACGTAAGATTGCATCTGCATTGTCGCCCAGCAGTGCAGCGACAACGGAGCCCGTTGAGCCAGTCGCGTCGACTAAACCAATGCTTGAAGAATCCCAACAAAAGCACATATGGGATTTAGAACACTACACATTTGAGTTGGAGTGGAAATTTGGAAAGCAAGTCAAGGATGCGATAGGCGACAAGGACAAGGAAAAACTATTGACTTGTTTTCTAGCGGACGCCGATGGCAGCATCCCGGCATGGGAGGACGAACGCCATTCAACTGGAACTTGGTGGCGGCAGTACGATCTTGACAGCGGAGCGGATGATCGGCGGGTAAGTGCGGAACAGGTAGCCGATTTCTTGATCGATGCAGTCGGCGACTTTACCGTGATCGGCAAGGTTGGGCTGCGAGTTCTGCAGATTCATCCTGACCCCCAGGTGGAACACCAGTACCGTTTGAAAATCCTCCTGACCGCATCCGGTAGTGATCAAACAGGCCCGGCCTCGCTGTCGTCAATCCATCAGGTTGTTGTTCAGTTTGCTAATGACCAAGAGATCATTGACGCCAAGATTATTAAAAACTGGAAGGTTGTTTCGTTGACCACACGCAGCGCGGACCAAACTTTTTTTGCTGATGCAACAAAACCATTCGGCTTGGATCAGCTCGACTTGCCCGATAACTGGAAGTGCGCTCCCGGGGCCCAAATCGATAGTTATACATGCCAAACAGCCGTTGACGACTTCGATCGCGACGGTTATCTGGATATCGCGATTTCATCGTTACAAGGCAAGCAATACCTGTTGAGATCCATTAACGGCGAGTCCTTTGAGGACGTAACCGAAGAATCTGGTCTCCCCGACCAACGATTTTTCTCGCACACAACCTTTGCAACTTGGATCGACTACGACAACGATGGCTTTCCAGATCTTCTGCTCGGTAAGAACATGTATCACAACGAGCGGGGCCAACGATTCCGTCTCGTAACTTCCAGTTCTGGCTTAAGATTAAGTGCCGCGACCATGGGTGCGGTCGTCGTCGATTTCGACTGTGACGGATGGCTTGATCTGTACGTGCTGAATCATCATGGCGATCGCGGTGATCACAGAATCGGCTTCGTCGAGGACGATACGAAATCGGGCGTCCCGAATCAATTGTGGCGGAATCTTGGAAATGGGAAGTTTCAGGATGTCACCGCGGACGCCGGGGTAGACGGGGCCGCGCGGCACAGCTTCGCTGCCACTTGGTTCTATGCAAACGAAGATCGCTATCCCGACCTGTACTTGGTGAATGACTTCGGTCGCAACTGTCTGTTTATCAATCGGGGCAATGGCAAATTCGACGACGTTACCGTCAAATCCGGTGTCGGGGATTTCGCCAACAGCATGGGGGTGGCAGCCGGCGATTTGGATAATGACGGAAGCTCCGAGATCTACGTTGCCAACATGTTCTCGAAAATGGGACGGCGAATCATCTCGCATGTCAGTGCAAGTGATTATCCGGATGGGGTGTTTCGCGGCATCGAAGGCGCATGTGCTGGTAGTCACCTTTACAAACAGTCGGGATCCGAGCTCGTTTACGAAGAAATCAGCGTCGAAAAATCGGTCAATGAAGTTGGCTGGGCGTACGCCCCCGTTTTTGCCGATTTCGATGCCGATGGGCTGCTCGACATCTACGCGACCAGTGGTTTCATCAGCGTCGACCGAAAGAAGCCCGATGGCTGAACGTGTTTTTGGAGGGCTGTCGTGTCACAGCCAATGGACATGAAATGCCAAATAGAGCCCCAAGGTGACATCGATTCCTCCTCCGGGGAGTTTTGGGTGAACAATCCTTTCGAGATGCTGAGCGGCAAACACAATTTCAGCGCGTACGAGCAGAACAAATTCTTTCTCAATCGCCCCCGCCAACCATTTGTCGATCTGTCTTTTGAGTCCGGGACGAACATAGATTCTGACTCGCGATCCGCGATCGCAGCTGATTTTGACAGAGACGGCGATTTGGATTTGCTGGTTGGCAGCGTGGGTGGTGGCCCAATCCGTCTGTTCCAGAATCGTATTCTCACAAACAATCACCGCGTGCGAATCGACCTGCAGGGGACGGTCAGCAATCGACAGGGAATCGGCGCTCGCGTGGTCGCCGAAGTTTCCGGCAGGTTGATTACACGTGACGTGTTCCCAACCAATGGATTCATGGGGCAGTCACCGGCAGAACTAATCTTGGGCGTTGGCCAGGCAGAAAGAATTGACCGGCTGACGGTTCGCTGGCCCACAGGACAAGAAGATGTGTTCACGGACCTGCCTGTCGAAGCGGTAATCAGCATCGTCGAGGGTGAGGCGGGGCACACGGTCCACAGTCAGGAATGGATGCCGGCAAACTCACCCGCCCTTACAACTTACCCACATTCCCGGTAGTTCGCGGCGCGCTTAGCAATCAATGCATCGCTCGCCAGCGCCGGTTAACAGTCGGCCCACTGGGCTAAGACCTGGCGTTCACAACGCCGCTTAGAGTCAGGCCAGTGAGGAGAATTGAAATGCTTGAAATCGACGGTTCGCGTGGTGAAGGCGGCGGGCAAATTCTGCGTTCGTCGCTGGCGCTTTCGATGATCGTTGGCAAGCCGGTTTCGATCACGAAAATCCGGGCCGGCCGTAAGAAGCCCGGACTCATGCAGCAGCATCTCACTTCCGTTCGCGCCGCGGCGGAAATCTGTAACGCCGACGTGCAAGGCGCCGAAATTGGCTCGCTGGGAATCGTTTTCACACCAGGCGACCCCGTTGCCGGTGACTATAGTTTTGCTGTCGGCACTGCGGGAAGCACGACGCTGGTGCTGCAGACCCTGTTGCCAGGTTTGCTTGCAGCCGAAGGAACGTCTCGCGTTGTACTGGAAGGTGGCACACATAATCCCTTCGCTCCACCGGCGGACTTTCTCACCAAGGCATTTCTTCCGCTGTTGCGGCGGATGGGGGCGCAAATCGATTTGCAAGTTGACCGTTTCGGTTTTTATCCGCGGGGCGGTGGGCGTATTACCGCAACGATCGATGGTCTTAAGCACTGGCAAAGCTTTCAGTTGTTGGAGCGCGGCGAGATCAAGGATCGGCACGTCAAAGCCATCGTAGCCAACCTGCCCGTCACCATCGCGCAGCGAGAATGTCTTGCGATTGCCCGTCAAACAAATTGGCCCGATCGTTGCTTCCACCAGCAGGCAGTGACCTCCGCTGGCGGCCCGGGCAATGTCGTGTTCGTCGAACTGGTTTGCGAGCACGTTAGCGAATTGTTCACCGGCTTCGGCCGTCGCGGCGTTCCCGCGGAAGAAGTTGCCCTGGGTGCCCTGAATGAGTGCCACGAATACATTGCGGCCGATGTCCCCGTAGGCACACACTTGGCCGACCAATTGATGCTACCACTGGGCATTGCCGCCCAGCGGGGCGTGAGCGGAGCATTTCGGACGATAAGACTGAGCCAACACTCGCAAACGAACTTGGACATACTCGCGGAGTTTCTCCGCGGCGTAACGATTGACGTTGTTGCCGACGAAAACGAGAACTTCACGATCAGATTTACGCCGCGCCGGCGCAAGGAGCGCGGTAGCACGGCTGTGCGGTCGCAGAGTTGATAAGATGTCGGACGTCGATTTCGATCAAATCTTTCCATCCGTTTCCACGGCAAGCAAAGAGGGAATGCTGTTGATCGGCGGCGAGTTGACCCCCGAATGGTTGATCGCTGCTTACCGCAGAGGAATATTCCCTTGGCCCATCTGCGAAGGAAAGCGGGAGATCCTGGCGTGGTGGTCCCCCGATCCTCGTGCGACTCTACCACTGGATGAGTTTCACATTTCCAAGCGATTGAAACGCCGGATTCGAAGCGGTCGGTTTCGAATCACCTGTAATCGTGATTTTGCCGGTGTGATCGCCGCTTGCGCTGAACCACGTGATTACGAGCCGGAGACTTGGATAACAGCGGACATCAAGGCCGCCTATCAGAAACTTCACCACCTGGGCCACGCCCACAGTGTGGAGAGTTGGCTCGGCGAAGAGCTGGTTGGGGGAGTCTACGGTGTAGCACTGGGTGGAATGTTCGCGGGCGAATCGATGTTCCATCGCGTCACGGATGCATCAAAGGTCGCATTGGCTTATCTGGTCCAACACCTCAGGGCACGCGGATACATTCTCTTTGACATCCAACAGCAAACGCGGCATGCCGAAAGCCTAGGAGCCAAGTTGATTTCTCGCTCGGAATTTCTGACGCAGTTGCAAGAAGCGATTGCCACTCCAGCATCCTTTGGATCACAGCTCCATTACGTTGACCCGCTATTCGCCCCAAGATCTTCCCAATGAATGCTGCCGTGCGCAAGAGTACAGCCTGATACTTCGTTGGCAGTAAGAACAGGCCGAAGTCGATCAACGAACAAATCGACAATCGATGTCGCCGACGCTGCCACCTCGGCTGGCAATTCGCCAGCAGTCAGCTGGCAGTTTTAGGCAACGGCATCGGAGGAAAAGCGACGCAGTGCGGCAAGTGTCCCGCAAAAGAACAGCAAATGGGCGATGAGGGACTCGCACAATACGCTGAGGCATGGGAAAAACAGCAAACCGCTAGGCCAGGCGCAGCAAAAAGCGCAGCAGTTGATACCGAAAGATTGGCTACGATGCTGGTACAGCTACTGGACCGGCAGCAGCTGTTGGACCTGATGCAG
>JBFJVZ010000254.1:0-11335 GCA_041623895.1 Pirellulaceae bacterium
ACCGCGATGGACATTGGCATAGTATCGCCGATAGCAATCGGAGATCGCATCAATCACGACGTTCGGATGCTGTGAACTGGCGGCGTTGTCCAAGAAAGCCAGCGGGGCGCCGCTGGCAACTTGTCTGCCGAGAATGGGAAAATCGTCTCGGATTCGCTCGACGTTAAAGTTATCCCCGCTGGTCACGATTCTTCACTCAAGCTTGGGCCGCCAAAATTTGGACCGTCGTCATCCTCCGAGGACTCATCGACGGGGGAGTGAATCGCACTCTGCAAGACTCGCCAACCCAGCAAGCAGCATTTCTGTCGATTCGGTGTCAGCTGGGGCCCGAAAAGCTGCAGCATCTGATCGGCCGAAAATGCTTTGACTTCCTCGACCGACTTTCCCTCAATCTGCTCGATCAACATCGACGCCGAGGCCTGACTGATCACGCAGCCTTCGCCCTCAAACCATGCTTCCGCGATCTTCCCTTCAGGATCCAATTTCAAATCGATATGAATCACGTCGCCGCAAAGCGGGTTATTGGCCTCGTCAGCATGGGTCGCTGCGGGAAGCGGACCACGATGGTAGGGGTCCTCGTAGTGGTCCAGGACGTGTTCTTCGTAGATATCTTGTTCGGACATTTGGACGATGGAGCGACGATGGGCAAAGGCAATTGGGTTATTAAAGTCTATGCGGGTTGTCAAAAATCGACGAGGTCCCGTTTTTCGGGGTTTTCTGGAGCGTTGGCGCGGTTTCCGGCGGATGTTGGCCAGATCGTCATTGCGGGCAGGAATTTTTGGCGGGCGGGCGAGTCAGTCCAACCTCAACACCGCACGGGCGAGCTGCAACCACCCGTCGCCGCCGGCCTGATTCATTTCGATTCCGGGATAAGAGACCGGTGGCGGTGTCTTGGACCCCGGTTTCTTTGGCGGCACGATGGGGATGTAGGCTTTTTTGTGATCGACAACGCGAACCGGGATTTCGCTCTGTCGCGACAACTGCTCCACACGGCTGCGATTTGTGTAATGCAAGACAATGAAACGGGCGTCATTGGTGATCGCTGCGATCTGCCAGGCTGCCGCATCCAAACGTAACTCGGCAAATTCCAACATTCTTTCGGCAGGTTTCGGCAGCGGGCCAAAGCGATCGATCAATTCTTCACGGATTTCGTCAATTTCGGTGGCGTTGTTTATTTTTGCGATCCGGCGGTAAAGATCGATCTTATGCCGCAAATCAGGAACATAGTTTTCTGGCAACGACGCGGCCACCGGCAAATCGACATCGACATCCGCGGACAGCCGAGGCGGCAGATTCTGGACTTCCCGGACCGCGTCTTCCAGCAATTGACAATACATTTCGTAACCGACTGCAGCGATATGGCCGCTCTGTTGCGTTCCCAACAAATTGCCGGCGCCGCGGATCTCCAAATCTCGCATCGAGATCGCGAAACCCGCGCCCATCTGGCTGAATTCTTCGATCGCCCGCAGTCGTTTCGTGGCTTCGGGGGAAAGATGTTTGTGTTGGGCAACGACCAAATAGCAAAACGCCTGGTATTTGTATCGACCGACACGACCGCGCAGCTGATGCAGATCACTGAGCCCATAGCGATCGGCGTCGTCGATAAAGATTGTGTTGGCGTTGGGGATATCTAATCCACTTTCCACGATGGTCGTGGCCAGCAAGAGATCGAACTTATGCTCGATAAAGTCAACCATGACTTGTTCGAGTTCCCCTTCGCCCATTTGTCCGTGCCCGATCTGCAAACGCACTTCAGGCGCTATTCGTTTGATTCTTTCAGCAACAGCGTGGATATCGCCGATCCGGTTGTGAACGAAGAAGATTTGTCCGCCACGATTCAGTTCGCGCACGATCGCGGTGCGAATCAGTCTGTCGTCCCAGCGGGCGACGTGCGTTTCGACACTTCGTCGTTCTGCCGGAGGCGTTTCCAAATTGCTGATGTCGCGGACACCGACCAACGCCATGTGAAGCGTCCGGGGAATGGGCGTTGCCGACAGCGTCAAGACATCGACATTGCGGTTAGAGGTTTTGAGTCGCTCTTTCACAGCCACGCCAAAACGCTGCTCCTCGTCGACGATGACCAGACCAAGATTGGCAAATTCAACATCTTTGCTGGCCAGTCGATGAGTGCCGACAACGATGTCGACGGCACCGGCCCTGAGTTGCTTGACGGTTTCGCGCTGCTGTTTCGCAGAGCAAAAGCGGCTGAGCTTGGCAATGTTGACGGGGAACTCGGCCATCCGGTCGCAAAAGTTGTGAAAATGCTGTTCCGCCAGCACGGTCGTGGGCACCAACACGGCGACTTGATAGCCGCTTAGCACTGCTTTGAACGCGGCCCGCATCGCGACTTCGGTCTTGCCAAAGCCAACGTCACCACAAATCAGCCGATCCATTGGCTTGGGCAACTGCATATCGTCTTTGCACGATTCGATCGATGTCACCTGATCGCGTGTTTCGGTATAGGGAAAACTCGCATCAAACTGATGCTGCCATTCCCCGTCGGCGTCAAAGGCGATCCCCAGCCGTGCTTGCCGCGACGCTTGCATCTCCAACAGCTCAACCGCCATGTCGGTAACCGCGGACTCGGCCGCCTTGCGCTGGCGGACCCAGGCCTGGCTGCCGATTTTCGCCAGCCTGGGCTGCGTTTTCGTGCCGCCAATGTAGCGCTGAACCAATCCGATTCGGGATGCCGGCACGTAGACTTTTGCGCCCCCATCGAATTCCAGCACCAGGTGTTCGATCTGTTGGCCGTTCTTGTCGATCGTTTGCAAGCCGCGGTATAAACCGATGCCATGCGAAAGATGCACGACTAAATCGCCGATTTCCAACTGCAGCGAGCTGGCAATCGGTTTTCCTTTCGCGCGGGTGCGGCCGCGGCGCACGGGGCTGCGGTGAAAAAGTTCGGCCCCGGTCAGCACCAGAACTTGCGCAGCAACCAGCCTGAAACCACCGCTCAATTCGGCGACGCAAAGATGCAACCGTCCACTGCGCGCCGCGCTGGTTTCCCCGAGCAGTTGCGACAATCGTTCACTGTCTGCCGCCGTGTCACCGACAACGATGACTTCGTGATCGGCGGCGACCGAATCAACACGACTTCGCGTTTCGTCCAGCGATGTTGCGAAGCTATCCGCGGTGTTCGTGCATAAATCGATTGCTTCGCCGTCGGAGACGTCGGCCAGATTGCTTGCGGAGACAACACGAAATTGTCCCAACGCGTCTAAGAGCTGCTGGTAATCCAGGAAGTGCGATGTGTCTTCCGATCGCGACAACAGCGCTTGGGCAGACATTTCACAAGCCTGCGGATCAACGATGACGACCAGCGTGTCTTCGGGCAGATAGTCGCAAATCGGCCCGAGTTCGACGATGTCATCGAATTCGACCGCTGAGCCTGATGTTGTCGAGACCGGGTCTTCGTACGGATCGGCGGCGTATTCTTCAGGCCTGATTCCGATCGCAGCCAATTCCACGTGATCTAACGATTCGATGCTGCGTTGACTTGCCGGATCAAAACGCCGAATCGATTCAAGCTCGTCGCCAAACCATTCCAAACGAATGGGATCGCTATGGTCAGCGGAAAAGACGTCCAGCAATCCACCCCGCGTGGCGAACTCGCCCGGAAACTGAACCGCCGTGGTTGCAGCAAATCCAGCCTCGGCCAACCACCGTCGAATCTCCTCCGGGTCAATCACGTCGCCGACGTTCAACGTCCGGGTTGCTGACTTCAGCTTCTGCGGAGTCGGCACCAACTGCATCGCCCCGCCCACGTAGGCCGTCACCAACAGCGGCTCGGGTGACGAATTGTCACGGTGGCTCAGCTGCTGCAGCACCTGAAGACGATCGGCATAATCGGCGTCTCGGATCGACGCACCGGAACCTTCTGCAGCCGAAAGGGGTAGCGGGATCGCGTCATCCAACCCATAGGCGATGGCGTCGCCGGCAACAATGTCAGCGTCGGCCGCGTCGGGCAGTAACATCAGGATGTGGGAGGAATGTCGCGCAAGCGCGGTGGCCAAAAGGGCCCGAACACCTCCCCAAACACCCGAAAAAGCGAGGTTTTGTCCCGGCCGAAGGCCGTCCAGGCGCGCACCGATGCCACAGGTCTCGTCCAAGAGACGAGGCACGTCGGCGAGCGTCGTGGCGGTCTTGATCGCGGTCTTTGCCAAAAGTAAGCGAAACCAGCGGTGGTAGGAATCAGTAAAAAACGTATCGTGTTACCGGCAGATTGGAAACAGCGAACATTTATCGCCTGTCAACAAGCCTCCTGGTGCTTCGTCACCCTTAGGAATTAGGATTCAAACTGTATCGGTAGTCGCCGAAAGTTTCGCCGCCGGATGGACGAAAACAGCCGAAACTCTTGGCGAGTTCCGCTACATCAAATTGCCTAAAATCACGCGAAGAAGAAGAATATGAGCATCGGAATCGGAATTGTCGGCTGCGGCATGATCGCCAACTTTCACGCCCGGGCGATCGCGGACGCTCAGGGCGCCCACCTCGTTGCATGCACCGACTTCAAACCGGAGTTGGCCACCGCCTTTGCCGAAAAAAACAGCTGCAAAGCTTACGCGACCCTGGATGAAATGTTGGCGGATCCCGACATCGCCGCCGTCACGATTTGTACGCCCAGTGGTGCCCACCGGGATCCAGCCGTGGCCGCCGCCAGTGCCGGTAAACACGTCGTCGTCGAAAAACCGCTCGAAGTCACCACCGAGAAATGCGACGAAATCATTGCCGCCGCTGAGAAGACCGGCGTCAAACTTGCCGTCACGTTCCAGAGCCGATTTCACCAGTCCAGCCAATTGATCAAGAATGCCGTCGACCAGGGACGCTTTGGCCAGGTCACGATGGGGGACGCCTATGTGAAGTGGTATCGCAGCCAAGAGTACTACGATAGCGGCGCCTGGCGCGGCACTTGGGCGCTGGATGGCGGCGGCGCTTTAATGAATCAGGCAATCCATTCGGTCGACCTGCTGCTGTGGTTGATGGGACCCGTCAGCGAGATCAGCGCCATGACGGCAACCATGACGCATGAGCGGATTGAGGTCGAGGATGTGGCTGTGGCGAACCTGAAATTTGCCTCGGGTGCACTGGGCGTGATCGAAGCCACCACGACCGCATTTCCCGGCGCCCTGAAACGAATCGAAGTCTGCGGCAACGAAGGCACCGCGGTCTTGGAGGAAGAAGATATTCACACCTGGCAATTTGCCAAGGAAACCCCCGCAGATGAAGAGATTCGCAAATCGATGGTAGGAAAGACCGACACGGGCGGCGGCGCGTCCGATCCGGCCGCGATTGGACACCACGGACACACGATGGTTTTTGAAGATTTTATTCGCGCCATCAACGAAGATGCTTCGCCAATGACGGACGGGCCCGAAGGCAAACGCAGTGTGGAAGTGATTTGTGCCATTTATGAAAGCGCACAGACTGGCCAAATCGTTAAATTGTGAGCCGGCCGTTGAATGTCAGCAAGCCAGCACGTCCCCGTGCTAGTGGTACTTCGAGTCAGTTTTTGTGTGCCGCGAGAAGGGGTCTGACCCCTTTTCGCTGGTTCGAATTCCGTTACTCCGAAAAACAAAAGGTTTGTTCTGATGCGAAACACACTCTGCTGCATCCTGTCTCTGCTACCGTTGGCCTCGCTGTTAGCGGACCGGCCTTCCAAAGGTGACAGCGGAAAGGTTTTGTTTGCCGATGATTTCGAGAAATCGAGTGATCGCTGGGAATTCCTGGACCCCGATACCTGGAAAGTAGCTCATCGTGATGGCAACAACACGTTGGAGATCACCGAGCGAGGGAGTGCCTACAAGCCTCCCGTTCGCAGCCCCGGCCATGTGGCCCTGATTCGCGATCTGAAGGTGAGCAGTTTTGATATCACATTCCGCGTCCGCAGCACAAAAGACACGGGCAACCATCGCGATTGCTGCGTGTTTTTCGGCTATCAAGATGATCAGCACTTTTACTACGTGCACTTGGGCGCGAAACCGGATCCGCACAGCGGACAAATCATGATTGTCAAGGAAGCACCGCGCAAGGCGATGACGAAAAACGAACGTCTGACGCCCTGGGATGACCAGTGGCATACCGTTCGCGTCAGTCGCGATCTGAAAAGTGGATCGATCGAAGTTTACTTTGACGACATGAAGACGCCGCACATGAAAGTCAACGATAAGACTTTTGGCGAGGGCCGCGTTGGAATAGGATCGTTTGACGACTTGAATGAGTTTGACGACGTGGTCGTCACAGCTCGCTAAGCGAATCATCAAATTGGCTGACACGGGTTTGCGAGAACACAACTTCCTGCTGTTACAAGTTCGCAATGCGGACGACCCGATGCGATCTCAGGAGATTGGCTGCTTTTCGCGAGCGCTCAGTGTCGACCGCTCGCGGATCGCGATCCATGACCTGCTTACCGGGCCGCCGACATTGAAGCAATTGGCATCGGTTGATGCCGTGCTGCTCGGTGGCAGCGGTGATTACTCCGTTGCTGAAGGCGGTCCGTGGTTGGAACCGGCCTTGGATGGCATGCGCGAATTGGTGGAAACCGGAACACCCACCTTCGCTTCCTGTTGGGGATTCCAAGCCATGGCAAAGGCTCTCGGTGGCGAAGTGGTCACCGACATTGCCCACGCGGAACTCGGCTCGATCGAAATGCACTTAACCGCAGCGGGCCGAGCGGACCCGCTGTTTGCACCCTTGGGTGACCGCTTCCTGGCTGCGGCGGGACACCAGGACTGTGTGATTCGCCTGCCCGAGAATGCGATCTTACTCGCCTCGTCGGATCGGGTGCAAAACCAGGCCTTTCGCGTTGACGGCAAACCGATCTATTGCACACAGTTCCATCCGGAGCTCAATCGGGAAGCATTGCTGGAGCGGCTGGTGGCATATCCACAATACGTGCAGCGGATCAGCGGGCTGTCCCTGGACGAATTCAGGGCAACCTGCCAAGAGACGGAAGCGACAGGAAAGCTACTGCGCCGCTTCGTCGACCAACTCTTGTCCGAAAGCACGTCGGCATCACGGTAATGAAAACCAGCAGCTAATGCTCTGTCAACTTTTAACTTTAGGGTAGCCGGATTCGCCAGAATTCGGTTCGTTCCAAGATACCCCGAAGTCTGGTGACATCGGCTACGACCACCACCGTAAGATTGAATCTGGACAAAGCACTAGTTTGTCGCTCGCACCTTCTTTGTCCTTCGGCATTCGTTGTTGGAGATTCCTTGTTTAACATTCCTTGTTCGAGATTCGATATTCTTCTGTTGCGCAAAGAAAACCGCAGAACACCGAACAAGAAATGCCGAACGACAAAGTTAAGAAAGCCTGGTTTTCCGATTGAAGTCTTCGATAGTCACGGCGCGCCTGCCCCACCGTAGCGCAGTTCCATAACTTCACACGCTTGGCGCGAAGGACGACTTACTTGGGTATTGGCAGAATGATGGTGGCGTTCTCGGCGAACGTCGCCTCACCGGCCTTGCCGTTGATGCGGTACTGGATCTTCAATTGCTTGACAGTGCCGGGCGCCGGGTCGCCACCGAAGCTGGCGTTGTAAGTTCCCGAGCCCAGCGTGATCAAAGCCAAGTTACCAGCTTGCCTGCGAACGATTTCGGTGACGTCCTTTTGCTTCGTTCCTGCTCCGTACTGTGCTTTGACGATTTCCAGCTTGACCTTATCGAGACCTGCTCCTGACATCAGGGCGCTCACGTCGACTCCCTTTCCGCCCAGCTTTTGCGCGATGACCAGCGTGGCAGCGGAAGCGTCGGCCTTTACTTCAGGAATCTGTTTGGCGTCGATTGCCAGTTTGAGCCCTTCGATGCTGGGGTGAAGTTTCAGTACGTCCAAGACTAACTTCTGCTCATCGGTCCGACGCGAAATCTCCATCGCCTGCTGGCACATCTTGGCTCGCTGCCCATCGGGCATTGCGAACTTTCGCGCCAGACTGATGTAACCTCGCAGCGCGCGGATCCTGTACTTTTCCGCCGGCGCCGTCTTGGCCAAATCCAACAACACGGGCCCGGCTTCCACGCTGTTCCATTTGCCCAGCAAACGGCTGCCGGTGTCTTGCAGTTGGGGATCGGGGCTCTTTGCCGCGATGGCAAGTGTCTGCAGGGCTTTGGTTCCACCGACATCACTCAGGATCTCCAACAGCGAACTTTTCGTTGCCGCTGGCGACCGCTGCAAGGCGATGGCAAGTTCGGCCGCGCACGCCTCGCGATCCGGCATGCGGATACTTGCCGCCTTCAATGCTTGCCGGGCGATGGGGGCGTCTTCCGGGTGCTTCGGATCGACGGCCTGAGAAACCAACAGCGAGAGTCTGTCGAGCGTGACCGTTTCACCAAGTGCGATCAGGGCGGCGCTACGGACGGCTTGATCGGAATCGTTCAACGCCTTGAGCAAATCCGGCACGGCATCTATACGTCGCTGGCCAACCAACTCAATCAGTAAGGGGTAACTCTTTCCTTTGGCAGTGGGCATCAGCGAGACGATTCTCGCATCGACGCGCTGACCTGGAAGTTCTGCCAACGTATCTTTCGCCGCTTGCGCTAATTCCGCATCGGCTCCGACCGCAATCTCCAGCAGTGCAGCCAGACACGAATCGTCGCCCACGCGTTTGAGTGCATCGATCGCTGACATACGTACCTGTTTCTCCCCTTGCTCGGCGGCTTTCAGCAGCGACGCCAAGACGACGGTATCGGGTCGGTCTGCCATCGCCTGAATGATCAACGCAGCCCGCTGCGGCGTCGTGCGAGCCAGCTCGGTTGCTAGAGCCTTGTCAACTTCACTACCGGGAAACTCTCGAGCCGTGCTGAGCGCGAGCTGAAACATCTTCACATCCGGTGATTGGAAGGTCTCCAGCAACAATGGAATCCCGCCCTGGTTGCGGGCAAGGATCGCACCGCGAGTTGCTTCGATGATTCTTTGCAGCGGAACATCGGCGTTGCGAATTTCGTCGTAAATCTGCGTGGCAGCATCTGACTTGCCTTCTAAATGCAATCGCTCCGCACACAATACGTACCCCTCGGCAACTGCGCTGCGAACATTGGCTGGCGCGGTAGCTAAAGCGTTTTGTAGCGATTTCGTGGCGGCATCATTTCCAATCTGTCCTAAAGCCACTGCTGCGGCTGATGCGACGTCGCCGTCCTTGTCCTTCAATCGTGCGGTCAAGACATCGACGGCCGCAGCGTCGCGGCGAACACCGATGGAGTTGATCATGCCAACCAGAAGTTTTCCTTGCAGCGAATCAGTCGCTTGCCGCAACGCTTCGTCGGCTTCTTCGCCCGGGATCGCTTCCAGCGCGATCCTTGCCCACGAGGACAACTGGGGATCGGGAAGCAGCTTTGCCAGATCAGCAACCGCCTTGCTGGATCCGTGGATGGCCAGCTTCTTGCAGGCGATCGCTTTCTCACTACCGGGCGCATCGGAGTGAAGGACGGCGAGCAGTTCTGTTTCTATTGCAGTTGACTTGCTGGGATCATCCGCTGTGGCCGTGGTTGCGAGCAAGGCAATCAATGCGAATGGCAGGCACAAAAACAAGCGAGTGAATTGTGGAGTTGTATGCATGTGAAGGGTCCAAATCTGTGAATCTTTGAGGGAGGTATGTGAAATGAATCATCACAGGCCGAAAGCCTGCGATGCGAGTAACATCACAGCCTCCATGGTTCCCGCAGAGCCTCCGATCGCAGGCGATTGGCCGGTTCGTCGTTGATGAATGCGTGTGCCACGTTGTCGTACTTCACCTGGCGTCCCAGATGTAGCGCAATGTTTGCCGCGTGGCAGGCGATGTGCGCGTTGCACGCGGCGTCGGCATTCCCTTTTGGCTGTCGGCGTGTCTTCACGCAGTCCAGGAAATCACGGACATGGAAGGTCGCCGGATAGCCGCCGATTTCCGCAACCTCTCTGCCGGCGATCAACTCTGGCGAACTCAACACCAGCTTGCCGCTGTCGCCGGCTTCCACCCATCCGGTTTCGCCTTCGAACCGTACCGGGCAGGAGCCCAGCGGAATCCAGCCGGTCTCGCGGAAGATCAACTCGGTACCATTTTCGTAACGCGCGACCAGGTGCCCATCTTTCGGCGCGTTGTATTCAACCGGTGGCAGGCAATCATCGACGGCCCATTGGCAGAGATCCACACAATGCGAACCCCATTCCAGAACGCCGCCGCCAACCAGTCCGCCTCCCTTTTCAAAATTGAAACCGTCCAGCAATTTTTTGTTGAACGGACGCCAGGCCGCCGGTCCCAGATACATGTCCCAATCCACAACTTCCTGATCGGGCTCTGGCTCCGCTGGTAACCAGCCACTCATCATCGCCTGCATGCCCGCCGGGTGGGCATAGACTTTCTTGAGTTTGCCCAGCTTTCCGGTGCGGGCCAACTCGCAGGCAAAAGCGAAGTGCGGAAGATTTCGCCGCTGAGTTCCAGCCTGGAAAACGCGTCCGGTGCGGCGCATCGTGTCGGCCAGGATCAGGCTTTGGGAAATGTTTTTCGTGACGGGCTTTTCGCAATACATGTCCTTGCCGGCTTTGGCGGCAGTCATGGCGGCCGTGGCATGCCAGTTAGGTCCGGTGGCGATCAGCACCGCATCGATATCGTTGCGGTCCAACAATTCACGAAAATCGCGGTAAGTGTCGCAGTTTTGATTGCCGTAATGGTCGTCAACGATTTTCTTGACTTCGCGCCGGCGTTTTTGCTTCACATCACAGACCGCCACGAACTGGACATCTTTTTGTGGCAGGAAACAACTCAGATCGTAGCCTCCGCGGCGACCGATCCCGATGCCGCCCACGACAATCCGCTCACTGGGCGGGACGGCTCCGTCCAGGCCAAGCGCCGAACTGGGGATGATGGTCGGGGCCACGAGAGCGGCACCCGCGGAAGAAGCTGCTGTCTTTATGAATCGACGCCGAGGAATATTCGTTTTCTTTTTCGACATGACTGCTCTCTTGGTCGTGTTGATCGCCGGAACAAATCGTGGACAGAAGATGTTCCCGAATGTTCAGAGCATAACGTCGTGGCATTCGACTTGCCACATATCGAAGCTAATTGTCCCTTGATCGCTATCGTTTTCCCAGAACCCCCAGTATTCGCCCATGGTGGCGATCTCTTCGCGGCACAAAACAGACGCGAAAACGGCTTATTGATTGAGTGAGCCGTGACGCGTGAGCGGCCGGGCCTCGTGGACTGCCCGTGGTCTTACGGCGATCGGCTTGGGAAGCAATCTAAGGCTGGCTCTTTTGATAAGTCACGGTGGTTGTAGGCATCGACGATTTCGTTCGTCACAACCAGACGACAACTGCGTAGCAGTGGCAGCGTAAAGCCTGGGGTCAGGATTGCTCGTCTGAGCGA
>JBFJVZ010000255.1:0-11331 GCA_041623895.1 Pirellulaceae bacterium
AGCAGGAGCAGCAGGGGCGGGCGGTGCACCAAACGGATCGTCGCCGGCCGCAGCAGGAGCAGCAGGGGCGGGCGGTGCACCAAACGGATCGTCGCCGGCCGCAGCAGGAGCAGCAGGGGCGGGCGGTGCACCGAACGGATCATCGCCGGCCGCAGCAGGAGCAGCAGCGGGCGGAGCACCAAACGGATCATCGCCGGCCGCAGCAGGAGCAGCAGCGGCGGGCGGTGCCGCCGCTGGAGCAGGAGCCGCTTCGCCGGAGAAAATATCATTGAATGGCGAGTCTTGTGGATTCTGCAAGATCAGGCGATTGCCGCTGACCTTCAACAACGACTTGGCGTCGGAATTTTCTGGATCTGCTTCCAGGGCCATTTCGGCGACGGCCTTGGCACCTCGTTTGTTGCCTTGCTGGAGAGCCATGTTGCCGGCTCGAACCAGTTCATCCGCGCGTGCAGCCAGCAAGCGAGCCGTCTCACGCAACAGACTCGAACCGGCTGAAGGTAATGTCAGTCCGCTGTTCTTGTCAGCTTGAGTAACCAGTCCAGGCAAAAACGAAAAGTCAGGATGTGTTGCTTCGACAGTAACGTGGGCTGTCATCCGAATGTTATCGCCCGTCGTCTCGCCGATGAACTGAACATCACCTCGCACGTTCGCTGCGTCAAACTTGCCAAGTAAGATCGAATCACGATCCAGACGAAGCGGTGGCAATCGATTACCGTGAACCGTCGTCATCTTTTCCAGCAGCTTGACTTCGCTGATCCAGATCGGCGACATCGTTGCCGATTTGCCCACATGACGTGCGATCAAAGCGGCCGTGTTTTCTCCACCGACCACGCCCAAGACGCCGCCGGTTTGATTGGCGAGAATTGCCATCAGCTCAATGTTGGTGGTCGGGCCAATCGCGACCGAGTGCACGGAAATCCGATCCGATCTCAACGCATCAATCAAGCTGGCGAAACGATCCTGGTTACCGGTTGCGTCGATCGTGGCACCGTCGCCGATGTACACGATCGAACGCGTGTGATTCTGTGGTTGGGCCAACAACGCTGCTCGTACCGAATCGATCACGGTGACAAAGTTGGTGTTACCAAGTGGCAATCGACGCTGGACTTTCGCCATCGCTTGACGAGTCGACTCACCGCCCGCCGCGTCAAACGCCTGGCTTAATTGGGTTGCTGCCACGTCGCCGGCAAAGATCTGTACACGGTCACCGTCGCGGAGCTGCGCCAAGATTCCGTTTAATGCCGCCAATGACTCGCGGCGGAAATCGCCGACTTGACTTGCCGAAGTATCGACCACAATCACAACGTCGGCCGCAGAGTCACGTGAGGCCGCAAGCAAACTGTCATTGGCCGAAGGCTGAATCGAAGCAGCGAAGTAAGCATCGCCCGACGGAGTCTGGAAACTCGCGATTCGAACATTGGCTCCTTCCGAGTCGGCGGCCAAAGCTGGCGACCACGCAGTCAGCATGGCAAGGGCAGCAAAGGCAAAGGTGGGTGCGACCTGTCGCATCGTGTCAATCTCCGCAAGTGTGAAAAGTGGCTCTTGCCTACTTTGGTTATCCCCGAGTCGAGGATCCAATTGCCGAATCATCCGCCCACAAGAGGGGATTTCATCAACAATTGAGTGTGGGTGAATTGTCCTGGAAAAGTTGATCGAGAAGAATCTCTTCTCCGAGTTTATTTCCGCTCGAATTCGCTCGCTACGAAAAAAACGGGCATTCGCCAGCTCGGCGGCCGGATCCTTCCGATTATAAGTGTTGCAAATTGCAACAACTGGCGCATCCTGCAGTACCGGGCGTGCTCAAACGGCATTTTCTCGTCGCGCCGATCCTAATGATGCGATCCCCGTGCCAAAGAACGTTTCCACGGCATTCTTCCCGCGATTCTGGAATTCGACCGCTCGGCGGCCAGTTTCAGTGTAGCCGATCTTGTCGAGAGTTTCGGTTGGACGGCCAAAACAGCGGAAAGTCTTGGCGACTTCCGCTATCGATGGCGGAGGCCTGAACATAAAAAAAGGCGAGGCCGATTCCGAAGAACCGACCCCGCCTCGCACGGGGGGACGCTTAAAGATCTTGATGTGCGTCACGATGTAGTGAGCGTCCCCAGTACCAGCAACAGTACTCCTGAACCATCCGTTCCAACGCCGCCGATTTAGCGAATCCGATAATTTGCAGCGAACAGGCTGGGTTTTCCGTCGAGTTGTGACGGTTTTGGCGGTTACACCGGGCAACGCCCTGCGGCACTGACCTGAGACGACGTCGTCGACTTGGTTTGGCTATGATTTAATCTTCCGCGATCATTCTCGGCTGCCTGTTTGGTAGCCACATCTGGATTCGTACCACCACATTCAATGGTGCCGGAAGTGACTTCTAGCAACGCCGGCGCAAAGCCGGAACTGTCAACCTGGTAACGACAATGACAAGATTCAAGCAGCTTTTTTGGGTCAGTTTCTTTTTCACCTCCGCCGCATCGACGACCGCTTTTGCCGAGGTCTCTGAAGAACCGTTTGGGAAAACCACCGACGGAAAGCCGGTGACTCTGTTTCTGCTGAAAAACGAAAAAGGCATGGAGGTCGAAATCATTAGCCGCGGCGCCACGATCCGCGCCATCCGCGTCCCAGATTCCGCGGGCAGTTTTGTCGATGTGTGTAACGGGTTTGATGAAGTTGCCGGCTACGAGTCCGATCGTAATCAATACTTTGGATGTGTCGCTGGACGCGTTTGCAATCGGATCGGCAAGGCCCAGTTCGAGTTGTATGGCGAGACCTACAAACTGACTGCCAACGATGGCCGGAACACCTTACACGGCGGCGGTGATAAAAGTTTAGACAAGTTAGTGTGGGATGGAGTTGCCGAGCAGACCGAACAGGGAGCGTCGGTCAAACTGAGCTGTTTTAGCGCCGACGGCGACGAAGGCTTCCCCGGGAATCTTCACGCCAGTGTTCGCTACACGCTGACCGACAATAATGCCTTGGTCATGATTTATGATGCGACCACCGACATCGCGACTCCCGTGAATCTGACCAACCACGCCTACTTCAATCTGAGTGGACATGGCAGTGGCACGATCGACGATCACGTGCTGATGATCGATGCACACCAATACACGCCCACCGACGACGAATTGATTCCGACCGGCGAGATCAAATCAGTTGAGGGCACGCCGCTGGATTTCCGCGAGCCGACAGCGATTGGTAAGCGCCTTGAGGCCGTTACCGACACCGCCGCCAAGGGGTACGATCACAACTGGGTTCTCGCTTACGGAGAAGGAATCCGCCTGGCAGCGCGATTGCACGATCCGAAAAGCGGCAGAGTGCTTTCCGTCTTGACCGATCAACCCGGCCTGCAGTTTTACAGCGGCAACTTTCTTAACGGCCAAAAGGGAAAGGACGGCAAGACCTACGTCCACCGCGGAGCACTCTGCTTGGAAACGCAGCACTTCCCCGATTCAGTCAACCACGCAGATTTTCCGTCGACCATTCTTGAACCGGGAGAAGACTATCACACCACGACGATCTACCGCTTTACCACCCAGTAATTATCGTTTGCCAGGGTGTTCCCCGGCCCGTCGCGTTGTTTGCCCATTTCCCACGCTACGGCACGTGGCTTGGATCCGCCCTGAGGCAAGATGCTTCCATCAATCATGACTGAGCTTCCCGAGCCCTTGGATGTGATCGCGATCGGTGCCCACCCGGACGACGTCGAAATCGCCTGCGGCGGTACCGTGGCAAAACTGGTTGGGCAAGGTTACCGAGTCGGCATCGTCGATCTGACCGATGGCGAGCCGACGCCGAATTCACCAGGTCCCGAAGTGCGATTCGAGGAAGCAGAAGCGGCCGCCCAACTGCTTGGCGTGCATCAGCGGTTTCACTTGGAAATGCCGAATCGGCGACTGATGGACTCGTTCGACCATCGCGTTGCCTTGGCAAAATTGTTTCGCCGCTACCGACCCTCGATCGTGATTGGTTTTGGTGACAAAACGCCCCTGGCTTCGCCGGATCACTGGCAGGCAATGCAAATCACTGACGCTGCGGTTTTCTACAGCCGGCTGAGCAAATGGGATAGCGAGTTCGATGGGTTGCCTGTCCACACCATCCAGCGTCAACTTTACTTTCGCTTGGCGGTCGATCCGATCACGATTCCGGGAAATCAGTTTCACACGATTGTCGATATCAGCGACACGTTGGATCAGAAAATTGCCGCAATTGAGTGCTACAAAACGCAGTTCGACCACAAGCCGGCCATCATGGATCGTGTTCGAGCGGCAGCAACGATGACAGGCTCGCTAGCCGGTGTCGCCGCTGCCGAATCATTCGCTGCCGCCAAACCGTTTGCCGTTGATGACCTGGCGGCGACCTTGGGGTGTGAGGCCAGGTGAAGTGCTTGGACCTGGCAAGCGAGCATTGTCTGTAACGCTAACGAAAATTCGCGACGAATTCTCGAAATTCCGCGTGCTCTGCTTCCGTTGGCGGTTTCCCATACAGCCGCTCGCAGAAGCGAAAAACCGCTGTCCCGTTGTCGTATTGTTCATGAATCACAAACGGTTCCCAGTTTTCCCGGTTCCCCAGCGGGTCGGATGCTGTACACCAAACTCGCACCAGGCGATGCGGTTGTTCGGCAACGTGAACCGTTGCCCAATAGACGATTTTCCCATGACTGGTCACGGTTTGTCGGTCATAGACAAACATCTGGATCGACTTGGGGATACCCAAGTCAGAGCGAATGGAATCGTCGCTGGGAAAAACGGGCGGCCGCAAGACGGCAAAGACAATGGCACTCGCCGTGATCAACAGGGTTAATGCGAGTAATCCGAATTGCCAGCGGCTGCGCTTCATGGTTGTTGATTCACAGGCGCTGAAATCTAATCGCTGCAACAGCGTAGTGTCGCACACCGAAGTCCCAGACCCAAGGCGCTAAGAGCTCGGCAAAGCCAACGTGTTGTGATAACAGAGGATCATTACAAAGCGAATTCATCAGCACGGCAGGATTCATGCCGTGAAAAAAATTGCGGCGTTCGATCAATTGCGCAAGCAGCGATGGAAGCTCTTGCTGGCTTGCCGAGGCGATCTCCGGAGCGGTCTCGGATGAAACAAAATCAGTGATCAAAATCGCCGTCCCGCCAACGCGAGTCGACTGAACCAGCTGTTGCAGATGCCCGAAACGTACCAGCCGCAGCAACTCCAAAAAACGAGGGTGTTGATCGCCCAGAGTGTCAACAAGTGGCTCAATCAGCTGGCTCAACAGGCAAACCGAAGCGACCACATCAAAACTTTCTTCAAGCGGACAGGTGTTGGCGCACTTGACGGCCTCGATCACCTGGTTGATCTGCTGATCGTCGACCGGCGAAGCGGGCCGCCATTGGCTGACCAAGGCGCAGATGCCCGTCAAATCAAGGTTGCCGTGCAGACGTATCGCGGCATGATCGGCCACTCCCTGGGCGGCAACACCCGAGAGCATCGCCTCGCTGTCGATATCGACCAGGTGAACCTCGGCAAAGCAAGCGAGTATCCGGCTGAGATCCAAGTCATTGCAATTGCCGGCGCCGAAAACGCACAAGCTGCCGCCCCTTGGACAATCATTCCCGGCGATCAGATTGGCGACTTGATCGCGATGAAAGGCAAAATGTTGCCAGCCATAGCGGGTCTCGGTATTCCTGCGAATCTGTTGGTCAACCAGCCGATTCATGTTGTTTGGCTGATCCTTGCGATGCCGGCTTCGGCGGCAGCCACTTTCTCTGTTTTTTGGGATCAGGCTTGGAGCTTCGCGATTTCTTCTGCAAATACAGCTTGATGGGAACTTCGCTATACGGCAGATAATCTCTCAGCACGCCCAGTAGGTACCGCCGGTAGTCGTTGGAAAATGCTCTTGGTTCGTTGCACATCAAGACAATCGTCGGCGGCTCGGTGGCAACTTGTGTGGCAAACAGAATCTTGGGGCGGCGGTTTTGATAGATGGGTGGTGGATGTTGCTTGGTCGCCAATTCCATCAAACGGTTCAGTTCGGCGGTCGTGATGCGTTCACGACCCTGCTTAAACAACATGGTCGCATGATTCAACAAGGCCTTTACATTCTTGCCCGTCTGCCCGGTGATGAATGCGATGGGCGCATAGGCGAGTGATGGGAAATTGTGATGCAAGTAGCGGACCCAGCGGTCGGTCGGAACCTTGCCAACATGCAGATCCCATTTGTTGACGACGAAGATCACCGGCTTGTAATTATCAATCACATAGCCCATCAGCTGCTTGTCGACTTTGCTGATCACATCGGAAGCGTCAAAAAACATCAAGACAACGTCGGCGCGTCGAATGCTCCGCTGGGCGCGATGTGTGCCGTAGAATTCCAGATCGGTTTTTTGGCTCTTGCGTTTTCTCAATCCCGGTGTGTCGATAGCAATGAAGTTCTGACCATCCATCTCGAAGTGCACGTCAACGCTGTCTCGGGTTGTCCCGGGAACTTCGCTGACGATCATTCGATCGGCTTGAGCCAGCGTGTTGACAAACGTACTCTTGCCGACGTTGCGGCGTCCGACGATCGCAACTTTCATTCTCGCTTTCGCAGCTTCCTGGCCGTCGGCCTGCGGCAAGCGCTCATCAATCAGCGTCATCAATTCTTCGCGATTGCGATTCTGGATCGTGCTCACGCAGATCAAATGACCGCGTCCCAGCTTGTGAAATTCGTCGGCATTGACGTCTTTGTCAGGTTGATCCGCTTTGTTGGCAACCAGAATCACAGGGCGTTCGACCTCACGAAGCCGCTTGGCAACGTCTTCATCCAGCGGCATGAGACCGGATTGAACGTCAACGACCAGCAAAATCACATCGGCGGTATTGATCGCCAGTTCGATCTGATGCGCGACGTCTTCGGACAAATTGTCGGCATCAACCACTCCCATTCCACCGGTGTCGATCAGCTCGAAGAACTTTGTCTCGCCTTCGATCAGTGTGGTCAAGCGATCGCGCGTGACGCCCTCGTAATCATCAACGATCGCCAGCCGCCGACGTGCCAGCCAATTGAAAATACTGCTCTTGCCAACATTGGGCCGGCCAACGATAGCGACTTGTGGGGCGGGCATTGTTGTTGCTCGAAGAAAGAAAAAGATGAGAGGATGTAGTCTATTCGATCACATGCTTGGCAAGTAGAGCGTTGCACGAAATAACGCATTTTTTGACATGCTTCGAGCAAACCCGGGCCCACGATATACTGCCGGCCCTCCTGTCATTGAGTATCGGAAGATGTCGAAACCAAAACAAGACGCTGAATCCGGCCCCATGGACGCTCGCCAGGTTGCCGTCCAGGTTGTTGCCCTGGCAAAACACCTGCAATCAAGCGGAGTAGCGTTTCTGCCCAACCCCGATGAGGTGGGAGTGAACAAATGGACCATGCGAATGGCTGCAAATCGGCCGGCTCGCGAGGATTCGACCGCGTCCGTCGATTCGCGTGCCCCTCAAAGTCCTCCCGCTTCTGCCGAGACCGGCAAGGCAACACCCGCCGCGTCGTCGCTGCTCGTCGATGTGGCGGAGACTTACCCGGGTGACTCGCTGTCGGAGGATCAGCGTACGATTCAACTGGAAGTCTTGCAGCAGCAAGTGGCGGCCTGCACTCGATGTGCACAGCTGGTGCAATCGCGAACGTTGACCGTGTTTGGTGAAGGCAGTGTGACGCCCAGGGTGGCTTTCTTCGGCGAAGGCCCCGGCGCCGATGAGGACCGTAGCGGGCGCCCTTTTGTGGGCAAGGCCGGTCAACTGCTTACCAAGATGATCGAAGCCTGCAAAATGCGCCGCGAAGATGTCTACATTTTGAATACCGTCAAATGCCGTCCGCCGGGAAACCGAAACCCCGAGCCGGAGGAAGTGTCCAACTGCCGCGAATACTTCCAGCAGCAACTGCAGATCCTGCGACCGGAATACATTGTTTGTCTCGGGGCCGTGGCCAGCCAGGCGCTGTTGAGAAGCAAATTACCGGTCGGTCGCTTGCGCGGAAAATTCCACCAATACTTTGACAGCAAAGTGTTGGTGACTTATCACCCGGCGTATTTATTGCGCAACCCTAGCGCCAAAAAAGCTGCCTGGCAAGATTTACAAATCATGCTCCGCGACGCAGGCTTGATGTAACGGGGGAGTTTGCAGCGGAAAGCATTTGCCTTCATTCTTTGACTCGCTCCCGGCGACAATTCCTCTTGACCGTTTGGGCCTGATGGGAACAATCGTCGCATCTGGTGAGCGCAGGATTGCTCGCCTACGGCGGAGGAGCCGCCGTGACTTTACCGCCACGATGTGCAAGGAGGCCATCATGCGTCACACGATCGAATCGTCGATATCACTTTCGTCTGCTGATCTTGATTCGGCTTGTGATTCGGCCGGCAGCCAAGACTTGGATGAGTTATCGCTGTCAGCCATTTTGCCCAATGCGAGATTTTTTTCTTGCCAGGACATTTCTTTTCGCTCAATTGCCGATAGCCCGCAGCAATGCAGTCCCACGGACTTGGTGGTCTATCGAATTGGTGAAGGCTCTCCGGAAGAGTTGATTGCCGACGCGATGGCCCGCGGGGCAGCGGGCATTCTGACGGAGCAACTCTTGCCCTCGCCGCTTCCGCAATGCATCGTGGGCGACGTCGATTTAGCCGTCTCGCAAATCCATGCCGAGATCCTGGGACATCCCGATCGTCGATTATTGACCGTCGGCGTGATCGGTCCCGCCGGTAAGACAACGACAACTTTGTTGGTCGCATCGCTACTGCGTTCCGCGGGAATTCGTACTGCCTATCAAACGGATCTGGGCGACAGCGATGGGGTGGTTCAACAAACCAGTCGTCAGCCGCTGCCCAGTGGTACACCGTTGTTGCGCTGGTTATCCGAGGCAGTTGACAGCCAGTGTTCCGCTGCCTTGATCGAAATGTCGGACAGCGATGTTCGATATGGTCGATATGATGCGATTCAATTTGACCTGCTCATCCTCACCGGTTCAGAACGATCGGACGATTACGGTCCATCGAGCACGCAGTGCGCGCTCGATCGTTTATCGCCGACTGGCGTTGTCGTTGCTCCAGCCGATGATCAAAGCACGATGCGCGTGGTCCGCGACAGTGGCGTTGGGATGGTGACCTATGGTGTTCAAAACGCAGCCGACATGACCGCCAAGGTCATTGAACAGTCGGATGGAATGACGACCTTGATGATGACGTATCACGATACCACCGCGATCATGGAAACACCACTCTGCGGTTCTGCGATGGCTGCTAATCACGCCGCAGCTGCCATGGTCGGCGTATTGGTCGATTCGACTTTGCCAGGCATCGTTGAGTCGTTGAGCAAATTGCGGTCGGTGCCAGGCAGGGGACAACAGCTGGCGTCGATGGAACACGCCAACGTGATCATCGATGCCGCAGGTTCCCCTGCGCGATGTGCTGCTGCGCTGCGAACCGCTCGGTCGATGAAAGGAGGCGGAAGACTTTGGTGTGTGTTTGCCGTCGATGGAGTCGATGATCCCCAACAACTCGCTCACTGTGGTTCCCTGATGGAACGTTTTGCGACTCACAGCATCATTTGCAGCGTGGACCAAAAGAAAAGTTTCCTGAAAGCATCGCATGCAGTTTTGGACGGCGTACAAAAATGTGCCGCGATGCGATTGGTCGCTGATCAGCGACGCGCGATCGGTTGGGCGGTTGGCGAGGCGAAACCAACAGACACCATTTTGATTTTAGGCGGCTTTGGTGGACCATCCGCCCACGATCAGCGAAGCAATCTGCAAGGGGTCATTCAGTGCGTCGAATCCGCAAGAACAAACGCCGATCAACCCGCTGACAGTTCTGCATTGCCGTCATTATCACTGCTGAAGTAGACGACATCAGCGCGGCCAGTGCCGCTACGTTGGCCAGTGCTGGGCGATCTTGTGCTGCAGGAACTCAGCACTGCGTGCCATCTGGTCCATGCCCTCGACGCCGTCTTCGATACTGATCCAGTTGTCGTCAAAGCCGGCATCTTTCAAGATTGAAAAAATCGCATCGTAATCATTCAAGCCTTTGCCGACTTCGCCGTGACTGAGTCTCTTTGCGTAGCCCTCGACGCCAAGCTCTTCGTTACGCAAATCTTCGATCGTTCCTTCCAGCAAATAGCGGTCGCTGGCGTGCATCGTGACAACACGATCGGCCACGCGGCGCAATAAATCCAGCGGATCTTCGCCGGCAAGGATCGTGTTGCTGGGATCATAGTTGACGCCAAAATTCGGCGCCCTGACTCGCTGCACCAGGTCACAAAACACATCCATCATCTGAGCAAATTCCGGATAGGTCCAGAAATCGTCTTTGTAGTGGTTTTCAATGATCAACGTCACACCCCGCTCGGCAGCATAGGGTGCACATTGGTCGATGCAGTCGGCGGCAAGCTGAATTCCCTGCTCCCGCGTCAGCTCGGGACGCCGCTGGCCCGACAGCACACGACAGTAGCTTCCGCCCAGTGCCGCGGTCATGTCGACCCAAAACTTTTGCCGTTCCATCTGTTCGGCACGAAATCCAGCATCCGGATGCGTGAAGTCCGGCGAACAACACATCATCGGGATGCTCAATCCTTTTGCTTCGACTTTCTGGCGTAGTGGTTCCCAGTTCGCCCGATCTTGCATCTCCAAGAATCCCGCGTACCACTCCAAACCGTCGACCGGTAACTCACTTGCCGCATCAATCCACTCAGCCAGGCTGTAGGTACCATCCTTGCACAACTGTTGCATGTACAGTTTTGGAAAGGCGGCGAGTTTGGGCATCAATGATTCCTTGTTGGAAAGAAAAAAATCTGAATCAACAACGACGCTCTGTCTTCAACGCGCTCGGCCTCGGCCTAGCGGCGCCATCACGGTTCTCGGCGGATCCCAGCTTCGTGCTTCGACATTCCTTGTTCGCGATTAAATGTTGTTCTATTGCACCGACGTATACGTGAAGCCTGTTGCAAATGGCTTGACTCCGTCCGAGGTATGCACTTTACTATATTCCTCTAATTGGACAGTACCAGTTTTTGCGGTAAGACGCCGTAAGTCGTGGTCTTATTAGCTGCCGCGTGTTAGCCCACGGTTTGTTCGTTTGTGCCGCAATAACCGGGTGCTGACGAGAGCGTCCCGCGTAGCAAATAATTTGAGCCCGGCTTTTCTCTTGAGTCACGGTAGTTGCAAGCATGAACATTTTGATTCGTCACAATAATGCGACAACTGCGTAGCAGTGGCAGAATATAGCCTGGGGTTACACCAACTTCGCTGTCGCTCGTTGGTTCACCCCAGGCTTTATGCTTTCGCTGCTCCGCAGCTTATTGGATGCGAACCTATTCTTTGGGCTGCGGCCCAGGATTTACGCA
>JBFJVZ010000256.1:0-11310 GCA_041623895.1 Pirellulaceae bacterium
AGTCGCCAGACTTCGGTTGTATCGTGGACGGCGCCCGAATTCTGGCGAATCCGGCTACGAAGAACAGCCTTAACGGCGTTGGGCGAGGCTCCCGCCGAGCCGAAGCGCCGGAAAACGCATTGCGGCTCCGCGGGAGCGTCGCCCTCCCAGCGGTTGGGAAACTTGTCTTCTTGTCCCCCACACGTAACAGAAAAACGTATATGCCGGCCACTTTTCATCACCCCTGGGCGAGGCTCCCGCCGAGCCGATCGAGGCTGTTAAATCACTCGTTCGTTTTGTTCAAGCATCTAAGACGCCTGCCTGCCAAAAGAACAGCCGCGAACGCAAAGATTGCCCAAGTCGACGGTTCCGGCACAGCCGAGGCGGCCAGCGTTAACGTGCTGGCATCGAACGCCAATTCCGTGACGTACTCTTCGCCAATCTGCACGTCAACCATCTGCATGGTCGCAGGATTGATCCCGCCAAAATTATTCGAGTTGCGTATCAGGCCGGTTCCATCAGCGTTCAACTCGACCAGCGCAGGATGATAACGTCCGGTACCGACTTCTCTGCCGTTAAACACAAATACCGGATCGGCCCCATTCAACTCGGAAACTTGCAGCCCATCGGACAAGTCTGCCGTTGGCGAGACCTCGAAGTCAAGGGAACTGCCCTGCGCGTAGAAATCCCCACCAGTAATCGTCCGTTGCAGATTAAACGCCGAAAATCCAGACGGCGTTCCCGCTGCCAGCGTTCCAGACACATTGTACTGAACCGAATTGAGAGCGGGATTCACAAATCCGCCGGGCGTGATTGCCCCAGCAAGATCAATCGTAAAACTAAACGTTGTCACATTGCTGAATGTGGGATTCAATCCAAAATCATTTGCATCGAATGTGATCACCGCCGCTTTAGCAGACACATTGTTCAGGAGCGCGGTGCACAACGCGATGGTTGCCAAGGCGAAGCGAACTTGCATGGAACGTTTCCGATGGAGAAGAATGCATTGAGGATCAGGGTAACAGCTGCGGACCTCAATTGCCAGTTTTTTCGCAGTTGCCATGCCTCAGCGGGAGGTCAACGCCGTCGCGGATTTTGAGCAAGAACAAGCTGTTCAAATCGGCTTGAGCAACGATCCGAGATTGCTGATGAGGCGTTTTGGTTGTTTTGCTACAATGCCGCTTTTCTTGCTTGGACCAATTCTTGAGAGCGACCTCTTTGCCAATTCCATCGGATCCATACACTCAGTTACTGATTCATGCGTCTACTCGAGGACTAGGCGAGCAAGAGGTCAGGGAGATCGCGCAGCATGCGGAAATCGTGCGATTCGAGGAAGGCGACGTGGTCTTGCAACCGGATGATCCGCTGGAAGCATTGTATTTGGTGTCTGCCGGACGACTGAAGACATCAATCGTGCTGCCGGGCGGCGTGGAGAAGACCATCTCGTATGTCGGCCGTGATGAACAGATCGGCGTGCTCGCGTTGCTTCAAGAGGAATCGCTGCAACTAAAAGTCGTTGCCGAGCAGCCCAGCATCTTGATGCGGATTCCCCGCCAGGATGCGTTGCGATTATTGCATGAATCGCCGTTATGGGGTCGCAATCTGCTGAAGGCCCTGGGGCCGCAGCTTCGCAAGGCCATCATCGGCAGCAAAGCACAAGTGCGCAAGCGTGTCATTGTTCTGATCCACTCCAGCCAGCAATCCAGGAATTTAACGGCTGACCTTGTCCAACAGCTGACTTTTCTGGGGGAGAAAGTGGGACTGGGAAGCGACTGTGACGACACGCTTTCAGCCGAGACAATGTACTCAATGTCGCTGCTGGATTCCGCTGGCGATGCATTGCCGGCCTCCCAGATCCGCGACCAGGTGGCGTCCTGGTCAGACGCTGACCGTGTGATTCTGGATCTCAACATCAGCAGTGCTGCTCGCCACCTGGTGGATCTGCTCGTCGCCAGCGAAGCCACCTATTGGCTGTGCGCCTCGGATCGGACGGATGATGTCGTAAGGGAACTAAAACCAATACTGAAGCAGTCACCGCGGTTGCGAGAAAAGATTTTCGCGATTCGCATGTTGAGCGAACACGAACAAGTTGCTCCGCTGGCACCGGACTTGAGGGAGGTTTGTGCGGACGAATTCAAGTATCACTGGAATGGCTGCAAGATTGATTCGTATGCGTGCACGCAACGGGCCGGTCTGCAGCGGATTCTCCATCATCTCCGCGGCGTTTCCGTGGGATTGGCGCTTGGCGGAGGCGCCGCACGAGGGATGGCTCACTTGGGAGTCTTGCAGGTCATCCAGGAAGCAGGCATCACGATCGACCGCATGTCGGGCACCAGCGCCGGTGCCTTGGCAGGGGTTCCGTTTGCCGCCGGCTACACGGCCGACTTCTTAATCAATGCTTTCTCGACCGACCTGAAACCGGGCTCGATATATCAGATGCTGCCCTACGGCGACGCGATCTACGCGCTGTTGAAGTACCGCCGTGGCGGTTGGGATCCAATGCTCCGCAAATATCTGCATGACTGGCGACTTGAGCAATTGGCCCTGCCGTTCAGCAGCGTTACCGTTGATTTGGTTGCCGCCGAACCGGTGATTCGACACGACGGCGATGCGTCGACTGCGGTTCTGGAAAGTATCAATCTACCGGGCATTGCCAGACCCATTTGTAGCAACGGGCAAGCGCTCGTGGACGGCGGAGTCCTGGATGTCGTACCCGCGGACGTGGTGGTCAATCAAGGCGCCAATCTAGTGATTTCCAGTGATGTTTCGGCCAAGATCAGTTTTGAGTTTTATGGCAACCGGCCCGACACTCCCACGGAAAAAATGAAAAGGCCGAGCGGGACGGCGTCGTTGATCCGCATGCGTACTGTTCAGGACCGCAATATTCGCGCCATGGGAGGTAGCGCCGCCGACATTGTGATTGAGCCGGATGTGTCCACCGTGGAACTAACCGATTTCAAGAACGCCGACAAAATCGCCAGGTTGGGCCGCACGGCGGCAGAAGAAGCGTTGCCCGAATTGAAGCGTATCTTGCATGAAATGGATGCGCCCTTGTTTCCACTTTAGCATGGCGAACGCCTACGGAGGCCAAACCGACAGAATCACGCTGGCTAGTCGGCTTGATGCGTAATCGATCAATTGCGACGGGGAATGCAAAGTTGTATCTGTCGTCGATTCGCGGCACCTGTGTTGTAAGAATTTCAGATAGCCATGACGCGTCTTCGGATCACGTAAGTCGATCGTTGATGTTGCCGCAACCAATGATACCGCCTCGGCAACATGGACGATCAAGATCGACGTCTGCAGCTGCATCGGTTCGTAAGCGGATATCTGTTCAAGTTCGCAGTACAGCACACAGTCGGCGTTGTATCTTTCGGATAGAGCGAGCAATTCGTGTTCGTCAAATCTGCCGCTCCGCATTGGCAGGTTGCGCTGACACACGCGATCGCGGGCGACAACAACGTCGAATCGTTGACCGTGTCTAAGGTGCTTTTCCAGAGTTGCAGAGAAGAGTTGTTGTTCCTTCAGCCTGTCTTGGCGATCGTCCGTTGTAACGATGACGACCCGGCGCGGCTGCAGGTACGCACAATGCCTGGAGATTAACGGTTGCGGAGTCTCCAACAAATCGGCGTGGGGCTCTGTCGGAACCTGCCCCGGAACGAGTCCGCAAAAAGGCAAGGTAAAGAAGGCAAACCAGATTTCGCGAATTTTTTTCATTACTAGTTCTGCTCGGAAGTCATTTCACGCATCAAGACGTCATCCAATTCACCGCGAATCGACTCCAGCATTCGCTCCGTGGCCTGTTGAGCGCGTTGCTGCTGGCGTTGCAGTTTGGAAATCTCATATTTCAGCCGCTGGTTTTCTTGGGCGGCTTTCTCAAGTTCCAGTTGCGCTTTGCTCATGGCAATGCCAATTTGATCGAACAGATCTTCCTTATCCTCTAACTGATCCTTCAGCCGCTGGTTGTCCGCTAACAGCGATTCTCGAGACGAGCGTAATTGTTCGTTTTCTTGTTTTAACCGTAAGGCGTGCTCGGTAGCCGTGATCTGTGCCGTTCCCAAGTGAGTCCCTGAGATACTGGGCGCGAGGTTTTCGGATCTTCGTTCCATCGAAATGTCGGCAACAGCAACGAAATCGGCAGCGGGCGCGGAGAGATCGTGATATCCGCTTTCCAGATCTTCGGTAGCAGAAGGACTGGCGGGCAGCGTGGACGTGATTGGAAAAGAAGCAACCTGTGCGGACGGCATTGTGGCAAGACCATCGGGTGCTGCTATTTCCGTGTGGGCGGTTGAATCAATCGCTGCATCAAGACATACGTCGCAAGGGACACTACGCTTGGGAACCGACTTGCAGCCGCAGCTGATCGCACACAGCATGAGTAGGATTAAGGGTAGACCTTTAGCGCATGAAAACGGTTCGCCCTGGGCAGCTGCAAAGATCATGTCCCATCCTCCGCGTAGTCACAGTTGATGGTGATTTGCTTACCGCACGAGCACGTGATCACGATCGTCTCAATTCGCTCGCCCTGTTTGTGAACATGGATGTCCGGTTGGTTTGCTTGTCCCCGTGGTCCGATGCGCACACTGGAACCAATTCGTCTGGCGTGATCAGGATTTTCGTTGCCCGTGGATGAGACTAGCTTGTCTTGCATCGGATGATCTCCTGAAGTCGAAACCGCGCCGAGGCGAGGATGCGAGAGACTCTGGATTCGGATAAATCCAAAACGCAGCCGATCTCTGCCAGGTTGAGTTCTTCGCAGTAATAGAGCGTCAGCACGAGACACTCCCGCTCGGGCAAATTCTCAATCGACTTTGCGATCAAGCGTTTCAGTTCTTCCATTTCCACGTTTTGGTCGGGCGAATCTGCCGCTGATCGCCAACTACCGTGAACAACATCCGAAAGGTCATTCCAATCATCGGGCTTGATGAAACGCATGGCTTCCAAGCAAGTGACGACCTGGTCAAGCGTTAAACCGGATTGTTCGGCAAGCACCTCCGGCGTGACCGGTGGCTCCAACGCCTCGAAAGCTTTCTTGACCAGTCCGATGTGCCCGAGGACCTGTTGCGAAACCGGGCACTGTTTTCGGAGCTCATCAACGATGGCACCACGAATCCTGGGGTAGGCAAAGGTGCGAAAAGGGACACCCTGCTCCGGATCATAATTATTCGCCGCCTCAACCAGCCCCAGGACGCCGGCGGAGTGGAGATTCTCGCGAGCCTCGTCATTGTTGGCGATAAAGGCCATCGTACTAAGGATTCGCGCAACGAAATCCACATTGTCAAGGATCAAATGATCCCGGCTTTGTTGGGCATGATGTCGGTAGGTTGTCGCCAAAGCAGCTTTCATCAATTCGTTCGCTCATCCATGAGTAAGTGTGTCCGCACCGATCAACGTTCCGGCTGTCGTTTCTTGTATTCCGAATCTGCCAAACGTACGATGCTGACGCCAAGCGAGACCAGACTGCCGATCACGATCGCTGAAAAGAATGCCCGCACAAGAATCACGAACGGTTCCAGCACGAGATAAACACCGACCAGCGTGACGCAAGCCGCTGTCAATAGTGCCGCAAACATACCCGCGGGAAAGGTTTTCTTGCTTCTCAGCATTTCTCTTCGTGTTCTTCGCTTGGCTTTCATCCGTTGGCTTCCTGCTGGGGGTTAGCTTTTCCTGTTGGCGAGGACATCAGATCGAATTCAGCAACCTGGGCGTCGTCGCTGATAACTTCGTCGAAGCGAATAATCCCGACCGACTCGATCAACAAATCGGAGGGGATTTCGCTATAAGCAATCACCGAAATGTCGGGCAGCGAACGGAAGATGCTGCGATGCAGCGGGTAGCGAATCGAAGAATCAACCAGCACCGCAGCCGGCTCGTTCTTCAGACGCGAAGTCTGCCAGCGAGCCTGCAACTGCTGGACCAGCCGCTCCAACTCATCGGGCCGCAGCACGACCGATTCCGGCGTCGCATTCTGTCGCAATCGATGCTCCAACTTCGGTTCCAGAATGATGACACGGACACTTCCCTCAGCATCTCGAAATCGATCGCAAATCAGGTGGCCGATGCTTCCGCGAATCTTCTCGGTCAACTGAATTGGGTCCTTGAGTTGTGGTCCAAATTGGACGGCAGACTCGACAATCTTTTCCAGCGACGTGATTGGGATCCCTTCTCGCAGCAACAGAACCAGGACTTGATGTAATGTTGCCGGCCGCACCGTATCCGGCTTGATGTCATCGACCGTGATCGGGGCGATTTCTTTCAGTTTCTCCAACATCAACTGCAGGTCTTGTCGACTGAGAAGTTCGTGCGCGTGTTTGCGGAGGACTTCGCTGAGGTGCGTGATCAAGACCGTGGGGGCATCGACAACGGTGAAGCCGACCATTTCCGCGCGGCGGCGGAGCGTTTCTGGAATCCATTTGGCAGGCAAATCAAATGCCGGATCACGGGTATCCTGGCCTTCCAGATCCACATGGATGTTACCGGGATTGATTGCCAGCAGATGGTTGACGACCAACTGTCCTTTTGCGATCTCTCGCCCGCAAATCAAAAAGCGATAATCGTTGACGTTGATTTGCAGGTTGTCGCGAATTCGTGCTTTCGGTATCCAGAAACCGTGCTCGCGAGCAACGTCTTCGCGAAGTGTGGAAATCCGCTCGGCGATTCCCTTACCCTTTTTTGGTTCGACAAGCGAGATCAGGCCGGCACCGATTTCGACAACAATCCGTTCGGTTTGCAGGAACTTCTGCAGGCCTTTTTCTTCAGGAGTTAATTCCTGGGTTGGCGACTCCGGATCCGGCTGGCTGGCTTCTAACTCTCGTTTTTCATCCTGACGTTTCGCGTACAGCACGAATACAAGGATGCAAGCGGCGATCGCCACAAAGGGAAACTTGGGAAATCCGGGCGTCAACGCGACCAGCAACAGAATGATCGGACCAACATACAGCGAGCGGTAGCCGCCGGCCACTTGTTGGTTAATCTCGTCTCCCAGACTGAACTCGGACGCCGATTTGGTGACAAGAATACCGGCGCTGGTGGCAATGATCAGCGCGGGAATCTGAGAAACCAGGCCGTCACCAATGGTCAAGATTGAATAGATCTGAAGCGCATCGGCAACGCTTTGACCGTCACTGATCCCCAGCATCATGCCGCCAAGAATATTCACGACCATGATAATCAGGCCGGCGATCGCGTCACCGCGCACGTATTTGCTGGCACCGTCCATGGCACCATAGAACTCAGCCTCGCGAGTCAGGTTTTCTCTTCGACCTTTGGCTTCAGTTTCATCAATCGATCCGGCGTTCAACTCGGCGTCGATCGACATCTGCTTTCCCGGCATGGCGTCCAACGTAAAGCGGGCGTTGACTTCCGAGATTCTCGTGGCCCCCTTGGTGATCACGATGAACTGAATGGTAACGAGGATCAGAAAGATAACGATCCCGACAATCAAGTTTCCACCGACCACAAAGTCGCCGAATGTCAGCACGATCTTGCCCGCGTCCGCATCTAAGAGAATTAGTCGCGTCGTTGCAACATTCAGTGAGAGCCGGAACAACGTCAACAGCAGCAGCATGGAGGGAAACACGGAGACGTCTAACGGTTTCTTGGCTCCCAGCGTTACCAGCAACAGCATGATCGCCGCGGCGATGTTGCAGGCCAAGAACATATCCAACAAGAACGTCGGCAGCGGAATGATCAAGACCACCAACGTGATCAAGAACGTGGTTGACAGCCAAAGTTCACTGCGTTGCAAGAATGCAAAGTTTGAATCACGGCTCGGTGCCACCGCTCACCTCCTACTGCGTCGCGAAACTAGAGACCAGCGCCTTGGCGATCAGCTGCCATCCGTCAACCAGCACGAACAACAGCAGCTTGCAAGGCGTGGAAACGACAACCGGCGGCATCATCATCATCCCCAACGCCATCAGAATCGTGGAGACCACTAAATCGATCAGCAGAAAGGGGATGTAAATGCAGAACCCCATGATGAACGCCGTTTTCAATTCACTGATGATGAAGGCTGGAACCACAATCTTCAGCGGAGTATCCATGCGTTCGTAGGGCGGTTCGGTATTGGACAGATCGAAAAACAGCTGCAAATCGTCGGTCCTGGTGTTGTGCATCATGAATGTCTTCAACTCACCCGAAGCAATCACCCAAGCATCCTGAAATCCAAAGCTCGCCTCAGAATCATCCAGAGGATCGGAATCACTGCTGGCTTCGATCAGAGGTGCGATCGCATTTTGGTGAATTGCCTCGAAGGTGGGCGCCATGACAAACAGCGTCAGAAACAGACTTAGGCCCAGTAGAACCTGATTGGGAGGAATTTCTTGTGTCGACAAGGCGCGTCTCACGAATGAGAGCACGATAATGATGCGAGTGAACGCAGTGACGCTGACCAGCGCCGCCGTTGCAAAGCTGAGCGCCCCCAGCAAAATGGCAATCTGCAGCGACGGAGCCAGGTTAGAGAAGATCTCCGCCTCCTTACCGCCGTCTGTCGTCAGCTGTCCAACCAATAGCAAATCCATTTGCCATGTCCTTGTTCGAAGTGGCGCCGGCGGATCAGGCCGCTCTTCGGGAGTTCTGCAACAAAAGTCGGATCAGGTTTTCGTCAATCTCCGCTGTCGACTGATCGCTAGCCATCGGTTCTGACATGCCGGCATCCTCGGCCGCCTCCAACTCGTCCGCTGCTTCCAAGCTTTGCTCAAAAGTGGGCGTTAATATGCTCACCGACTTGATTCCAGTTGAATCAATCGCGACCAAACACTTGTTCTGAAATCCCTCCACAACGTGCAGCGCAGCTCCGCCAGCCAACGGCAATACCTGACTGACTTTGAACGTTTCCACTTCACCGCTTGGCTTTGCATGCTGAGTTGTTCTTGATTTCTGCCATTGCCTTGCCAGCAGGATGAATCCGCATGCCAGTGCCAGCACGAACAGCAGATTCATTGAGATCTTGGCGACCAATTCACGCGCGCTTTGTTGGTCGGCCGGCGCTGACGTCTTCTCACGTTCGATGAACGATCGCGAATCGTTCGTGGAGCCATTTGTTTGCGCGTTTGAATCGTCGGGACTTGCATTCAGTACTGCCTGCCAATCGGCTTCTGCCGGCCCCGAAGTTTGCCGAACAAAACTTGCCTGACCCACGGGGGAAGTCAGGTGATCGTTTGCCGAGCCGTTGACCAATTGATCGACGACGCCGCGGCCCCGCAAGCTCACAGCCGGGCCCGGTTCGTACAACTGCTGGGCGTTCAGATTTGCAGCCAGCAGCAGCAGCAACCCAACGGCTAAAGCAGTTGTAGGCATTCGTTTCGACTTAGCTTGAATCATCAATTCGTTAACTTGCTTTCCATCATCAAGATGCCATGGTTAGACCTGGTAGATCTGCTTAATCCTGATGGCAAACCGATCGTCAACGACGACAACTTCGCCATTGCCAAGTGGAACACCTTGAGCGACCAACTCGACGGGCGCACTGATTTCGCGATTCAGTTCCAGAATCGAGCCCTCGGACAGTCCCATCAACTCTTGAATCGTCACCTGAATTCTGCCAAGCTCGGCCGTCAACACGACTTGCACTCCGCCGAATCGCTGCAACTCGAAGCTACCGGAAGCTGCGACGTTTTTTGAGCGAAACTCTTGAAACTCGGGAGTGCTTTGATCGTTGGAATCACTTCCAACGCCCGAATGAACTGTTTCATCATTGGAATGTTCCGACTGTACGGTCAACGTCGGTGGTTGGGATTCGCTTGGCTGTTGGTCGCTCATTGGTTTCGTCCGTGGATGTTTTGTCTAATCATTCAGGCAGCTGGCGATTTCCAAGGCTTGCTGCTTGCCAATCCTGCCCGGCCAGCATGCATAGACAGGAGATTCATTGATAAACGCGGTCACGGGCTGGTCGATGCGTTGGTCCAACAGAATCAGTTGTCCCACGTGGAGAGCTGACAACTTTGTCATCGGCATCGTGGCCTTGCCCAGTTGGCAGGCGATCTCGATTGGCAATTGTTCAATCAGATCGGGGGACGGACACACGGGCTCTTCGCTCTTTCGCCGATCAACTGAGGTCTCCAGCAAGTCACAGGTTTTCTGCTTTGGAAGCAGCCAATGAATAACGACCGTCCGGGCCTTCAAGTCAACTTGCACGCTTGTCCTGGAAACCAAATCCTTGGCCCGAAAGATGCGTGTCTTTCTTGGATCCTTTTCCAAGTCCGTTGCGTTCACGCGGACTTGTTCCTCGCCCAGCCAGCCATCGCTTAATGAATCCGCCAAACGATCGACAAACAATTTGGCCAAGGACAACTCCACCGGTGACAAATCACCGTCGCCCAACTCGCTAACTTCGGGCAGGCATAACAACTCGGACGCTATCAATCGCAAATCCTCAGCACTGACGAACCACATCGACCAGGCGTAATTTCCGATCTCAGCCAGGCAGCAAACATTCTCCTTGGGCACGCCCTCCAATAACGATGCGTAACTTTCGGTACTAATCGCACCAAGCGAAACTTGGGCCCCGTAACCAGCCGCGTCGTTCCAAAAATCTGAAAAGAAAGACGACGCCTTGGAAACCCAATTCCGCAGTATGACCGCGGTATCATCCAGCGCCGCGATCTCGCGGAAGTCGAATACTCGGTGCTTTGAACTGGTCACTGAACCTTGAAATCCTGAAATAAGACATCCTGAATCCGTTCGATTCCGTCCGTGAAAAGCATTTCATTAAACTTGTCGTGAATCTCGCGTCGAAGTGCGTTGTGACCCAGCTTGCCGCGGACATCCTCCAGCTTCTTGTCCCGCAAATGGGCGATCAGCCAGTTTTTGAGCACCACATTCTTCTCTTCGACCAGTTTTTCAATCGCTTCTTTTTGCGAGTTAGCGATCTGAAGCGAAAAGGTGCAGGTCACATATCTCGAATATCGTGTGTCGTTCAAGTTCACGACGACTTCATCGAAATCGACAAATGCTGATTTGTCATCAGCCTCGGGTATATCCATGCGGCCGGCGTCGGCCGGCCCGGCCTGACTGACATCACCGCCTTGCGAAGGAAGAATGAATAGCGGGACAGAGACTCCAGTCCCGACACCGAGCACGAAAATGACGCCCCACACCAACACTCTCGAACCGAGAACACCGGCGGATTGTTTGTCTTTCTGCTCTTCGCTCTCTGCTTCTGACATGGGACGATTCCTGAAAGCTTCTGCAACGCTGATACATCTAACGCTGATACATCTGACGCCTGAATCAATCAACGGTGGTCGGGAAAAGGGGTCAAACACCAATAGTGCGAAGCACCCTTCCGGCCGTGGCGGCTATTGGTGTCTGACCCCTTTTTCCGACGAT
>JBFJVZ010000257.1:0-11297 GCA_041623895.1 Pirellulaceae bacterium
ACCGGGTTTTGACTTTTTCATTCGACATTTCTTGTTCGATGTTCTGCGGTTTTCATGGCGGCATGAAAGAACATCCAATATCGAACAAGGACTGACGAACGACGAACTAAGAATTAAATGGGACCCACAAACACCGGGATTTACCAATAGATTCACAGTCTCTCCGCAAACGAACGGGAAGGAACGTTCGCCCGCGGGAGCGAGCGACGACTTTAGCGCATTTTCAGATATCTCGTAGGCCAGGACTTGTCCTGGAAATAAGCCGCCAGGACGAGTCCTGGCCTACCGATGATCATCAATGATGAAACTGCCTCAGTGTGTCAGCGCATAGACCAGAATATTGATGGTCATCGCATACGAGTCGATTGAAAAGCGATCAAAGAATTCTTTTGATTCACCTTCGCGTTCCCAACCGTCCGCGATGTCTGTGTTGTGGGTTGCGACTGCCATCAGCCGGCCGCTGGGCTCGTCGAACAAACCCATGAAATGCACTTCGTTGACTCCCGCCAGTCCACCGCTGGGATAACGGTGTACTTGTGGCGGATCGTAGGGAAGTCCGGTTTGAGTAAAAAAGATCCTGGCCGGGATCTGCGGGCATTCTCTGCGACGATAAACAATCGTCATGATCGGATGGTCATCGGGAATCTGCCGCCATTGCCAACGTGGATTCAGGCGATCGAGGTTGTTCATCAAGTTTTGCCATTCCGCGCGACCCCAAAAATCATCGACCCACAGAAAGCCGCCTGCTGCCAAGTATTCTTGCAGCGCCGTCAATTCTGCCCGCGAGAGGCGTTGCCAACCAACATCGCTCATGAAGATGAACGGATAATCAAACAGATCATCATCGGTCAATCGCAGCACGATCGGCTCCGCATTCACGCGGATCGACGTCAGTTCCTGGAGCCGCAAAATTAAGTTATTTTCCGCCCGCGGGTAATCGGTCTCCCAGCGCTCCCAGTCGCGGCCCTCGTAACGATACCACGATTCACCAAAACCCCCGCTGCTGTCGTACTTGATGCGAACGAACGTAAACGCATCCAAGTCGCGCGATCCGGTGGGCGCACGCCTATCCGAATCCGCCAGCAAAGTGCGCATGCCGACAGCAGCAGCGATCAGACAGGTGAACAGCAAACAGCAACTGACAAGCGGCTTAAGCATGCCCCCAGTCTATCACAGAGAAGAATGCATATTCAGCAGCCAATTGTCCTCATTTGTTCTATCTCCCCGGGCTGATGCAGCAGCTGGTCGGTTCTGAATCGTGTTTCACAGAAAGAGATGAAGCCCAGCTTGAATAGTTGAAAAGACTAGGCCAACAAGTTGCACTAACGTTCAAATCTTACCCAATCGATGCCGATCCAATATCTCGTACGCGCCGCATGCGCTGTAGTGTTTAAGGGTCCATATTGGTTGCGACAGTTCATGACAGCAAAACGTGTGAGATTGCTGTTGTGCCTTTGCCTGTGTTTTGTCGGATGCTCGCGCCGCTGGTTTCGCAGACAAGCCGATCAAGAGACGGCCGCGGCAATCAGTGAGAAAGGCGGCTACTTGGACGGGGGCAGCATTTACCCCGCTTCGGCTTCCCGGCTTCATGATCCATTTGCCGCCGACCGTCCTCCCATGCCCCCCGATGACCCGCAGTCCCACCAGTTGATGCGCTGCGTCGATGGCAAACGCGGCTACAAGCGGTGGGGGAAATTCGGCTACACCCCGACGATCGAGAGCTCACAGTGGGTCGAGACACTGCCGAGAGACGAACGGGGCGAGGTTCAGCTTGATCTTCGCGAAGCTGTTCGCATCGCCCGCGTCAACTCTCGTGAGTATCAAAGGAACCTCGAAACATTGTACCTCTCTGCGCTCGACGTGACCTTGGAGCGATTCCAATTCGACCATCAGCTTTTTGCCGGCAACCGTTTGAATCAAGACTTCCGTGGCAGCGAAGTCGGTGCCGGCAGCGAAACGCGGCTTGATTCTTTTGCCGGTTTCAGCAAGCTTTCGGCAACGGGCGGGGAGTTAGTTACTGGCTTCGCCAATTCACTGGTCTGGGACTCGTGGGGCAGCGGCAGCGAGTTGTTTCGGTCGACGCTTGACTTCACATTGATCCAACCGCTGTTAAGATTTGGGGGGCGTGCACGCGTTTTAGAACTATTGACACAAAGCGAACGAGACTTGTTGGCCAACGTTCGGCAAATGGAACAATTTCGACAAGGTTTCTACGTCAATATCACCACGGGGCGCAATTCCGGCAGCGGCCCAACATTGGGAGGAAACGTGAGCCAGGCCGGGTTGGGCGTCATCGCCGGCTTCCCCAGCGGCCGAAACGGTGCGCCACCTGCCGGCGGCTACCTTGGTTTGCTGCAAGATCAGCAGGAAATCCGTAACCAGGAATCCACGATCGCCGCGCTCCGTGACAGCCTTGCTCAGCTGGAAGCCGCCTTTGATGCAAACCGAATTAGTAGCCGACTGCAAGTCGATCAAGCCCGCCAGGCGCTGCTGAATGCGCAAAGTGGGCTGCTCGTTTCCAAGGCTGCTTATCAAAGCCGACTTGATGACTACAAAATCAGCCTCGGACTTCCGCCAGATATTCCCGTACAGATTCACGATCCGTTACTCGAACGATTCGTCCTGATCGATCCCAAACTTACGCAGTTACAAGACGCGTTAAGCACGATTCTGTTGACGATGCGCCGTGGACGCAACGACCCCACCAGTGAACTGATCGATACATCACTGCAACAACTCGAGCAGTTAGACCAACGCATCGACGAACAGATTGGCGATGCGGCCGCAAGATTGAAACAGTTTCGCCAGCGGATTCCCGAGCGAAAAATCCAACTCGAAAAAGTCGCCCAACAAGCTCGCTTGCTCAAGGCGGACGTCGATCCACGGGTGTACGATCATGAATCGTTGGAACAGCGATTCCAGTTTCTTCAGCAGCGAGTTCCCGCGATCGAAACTGAGATACAAGACATCCGCAGGGAACGAGCAGAATTGACCCAGGATCGCAGCGGCTCCAATCTGCCAAAGGTCCATGAACAACTGATTTCCCTGGCAACCCGCGCATCTGATCTGCTGTTGGAGCTATCACTGATCCAGGCGGAAACGAAGTTGCAGGGAATCACGCTGTTGCCGCTTGAAATCGAAGCAACACAAGCGATCGGAATGGCACGCGTTCATCGGCTGGATTGGATGAACGCGCGGGCCAACGTGGTTGACTCGTGGCGCAAGATCGAGTTCTTCGCCAACGACTTGAAGAGCGACCTGGATATCGTTATCGACGGACAGCTGGGAACCGAGCCGGACAAGATTCTTGATTTTGATTCTGATCACAGCCGCGTCCGATTCGGTTTGGAATTCGACTCACCGGCGGCGCGACTGGCCGAGCGCAATCGTTATCGTGCGTCTCTGATCCGCTATCAGCAGGCGCGTCGTGGCTACATGTTATTCGAAGACCGAGTGAAGCAAAGTCTTCGCAATACGGTTCGCATCATCAAGCTCAGCCAAATCAACCTGGAGGTGCGGCGAGTGGCAGTTGAGGTAGCGATCGCCCAATACGACATGGCCCGGCTTCGACTGAATCCACCGGTACGGCCCAATCAGCCGACGCGAACATCACCCACAGCTGCCCGCGACTTGCTGTCAGCGTTGAACGACTTGCTGGACGCGCAGAACGATCTGCTGAATGTATGGGTAAGTTACGAGGTTCTAAGAGTGCTGCTTGATTTCGAGATGGGAACGATGCAACTGGATCCAACGGGGGTCTGGATCGATCCCGGGCCTTTGCAGATCGAAGAATTACCTCCACTGGAGGGTGGATTCCTGGAGGATTCGCGTCTTCCGGGCTCAGATCTTGACCACATGATTCATTAGTCACACGGCCATAACAGCTGTCATTAGGTGACTTTCTAAAGTATCATATGGGAATCCAACTCCCACCTGATTGTCGCGATTACCTCCCACCAAGCGACGATCCACCGGCACACCTTTTGCGCCGGATCTGCGTTAGGGCTCGCTCGAAAATGAACACCCAACTCTGCAGGACAAAGCGGTCTGGTTTTTCCAAGACCACGATCAAACTTGGCGTGATTTTTCTCGTCCTCGTTTCCGGCGCCGTGTATTTCACGACCAGTGGTTCAGGCGACAGAACCTCACTGTTCTTTGACGAGACACCCGATCTGAACTACCTGACCACTCGTGCGTTTCGCGGACCGTTCGAACATGTTGTTCTCGAACGCGGCGAAGTCGAAAGTTCCAGTAATGTCGAAGTTCGCTGTCAGGTGCGGAGCCGCAGCAGCAGTTACGGTATCAACATTCTGGAAATCGTCCCCGAAGGATCCTGGGTGGAGAAAGGCGACTTCCTGGTGCGGCTGGATGACGCGGCACTTCAAACGCAGTTGATCCAGCAGCAGATTGTCTTTAGCACCAGCGAAGCAGCCGTAACGGAGGCAACGGCGGCTCTTGAATCAGCGCGTTTGGCACTCAGCGAGTACGCCGAAGGCACCTATGTTGAACAACTGGAGCAGCAGCAAAGCGAAGTGTTCGTCGCCGAGGAAAACAAACGCCGGGCCGAAGAGTATGTCCGATACAGCAAACGTCTTGCCGAACGAGGTTACATCCCCGATGCGCAGCTTGATGCCGACAAGTTTGCACTTGAGAAATCAAAGAAAGAGCTGGGAGTGGCCGAGACCAAGTTGGCAGTGCTGAAGAAGTTCACGCGCGAGAAGATGTTGACTCAACTCCGCGCCGACATTCAAACCGCGGAAGCAAGACTCCAGTCACGGCAAAAAACCTGGGAACTTGACCAGGTTCAACTCCGGGAAATCGAAGAGCAGATCAAATTATGCACGATCACGGCACCAGTCGCCGGTCAGGTTGTCTACGAAAACAATCGTGGTCGAAGCAGCAGTGCCGTCTTGATCGAAGAAGGCATGCCGGTACGCGAGCGACAAACCATCATCAACTTACCCGATCCCAGTAAGATGCGCGTGGTCGCAAAGGTCCATGAATCTCGCATCGGATTCATCAAACCGGGCCAAACCGCAGATCTGAAACTTGATTCGATGCCGGAACTTCCACTGACGGGATGCGTGAGCGACGTCAGCGAGTATCCGATGCCGCCGATCAGCGTCTATATGGCACATGTGAAAGAGTACGCGGTGGCGATCGATATCAATGACCCGCCCAAGGACTTGCGACCGGGAATGACTGCGGAGGTCAACATTCTGATTGAGAAGACTGACGACGCGCTGCAGTTGCCGATCGAAGCCGTGGTTGAGCGAAATGGTCAGTTCTTTTGCGCGATTCCGACGGACAACGGCAGTATTGAAACCCGCGAAATCAAAGTCGGTGTGGCCAACGAAACCGATGTGGTCATCCTTTCCGGTTTGACGATCAACGACGACGTCGTGCTGAACATCAGCGACGAGGGAGTTTCCGAACTGCTCACGCTGCCTGATGAAGAAACCTGATAACGATTGCGGGTTCAGCACAAATGCTAAAGAAAGCAGAATTGACTGAGGAAGCGATTGAGCAAACCGTTGCGCTGCGTGTCCGCGGATTGCACAAAGACTATCAACTCGGTTCGGAACCCATCCGCGTGCTGAAAGGAATCGATTTGGATGTGCCCCATGGTGACTACTTGGCAATCATGGGACCGAGTGGGTCGGGCAAGAGCACACTGCTGAACGTGCTGGGCGGTCTGGATACGCCCACCTCCGGCCGCTACATCATTGGGGATCGGGATGTCAACAACTTGACCGATGACGAATTGGCTAAGATTCGCGCGGAAAAGATCGGCTTTGTTTTTCAAGCCTACAACCTGCTTCCACAATTGGATTTGTTGGAAAACATCGAGGTGCCTCTGGCCTATAACGGAGCCATGACCGGATCGGACCGAGTCCGCGCGAGCGAGCTTGCCAGGCTCGTCGGACTGGAAGGTCAAACCGGCCACCGACCGGCGGAACTTTCGGGTGGCCAACAACAACGAGCGGGAATTGCTCGCAGCCTGGTCAACCAACCCCAGTTCATATTGGCGGACGAAGCAACCGGAAACCTGGATTCGCTGACAACCAATGAGATCCTTGACCTATTTGACGATTTGAACGATCGAGGCACGACCATCGTGATGGTCACGCACGAAGAGGAAGTCGCACGCCGCGCACGCCGAATCGTGCGGTTGCGTGACGGAATCATCGAGTCCGATCAGCGGATACGAGAACCTGCGCGAGCTTTTGAAGCCACCGTACCGCGCGCAGGACGGCCGTCTCCCGTGCGTTTGCGACTTCGTGATCTCCGCGTTGGCTTGAAGTCTCTGTTAATGCATCCGCTACGGTCGATGTTAACCGTCCTCGGCATCTTTATCGGTGTGGCCAGCGTGATTTGGTTGCTTGCCATCAGTGAAGGCATCGCTTCGAAAGCGAATGAGCAGATCGAGGAGTTGGGGGCCAAGAACATCATCGTCATGACCTCACGCCCTTCTTCCGATGAATTGGACGGCAAGAAGATCTACTACTACGGACTAACAGAAGAAGATTGTTGGCATTTAGAAAGAAATATACCCTCGGTTGACCTGGTGATTCCCTTTTATCGCCGCACAGGACGCGAATTTCGCTACGCCGATCGCGTCGTTCTGGGCGAGATCAATGCATGCACACCCCAGTATCACGATCTCTATTCGCTGCAGGTTCGACAGGGACGTTTTCTGACCGATAGCGATAATGAAGACATTGCCAACGTCTGCGTGTTGTCTGCGGAAGTTGCCCGCGATCTGTTCAAGCACGAAGACCCGCTTGGCAAGTCGATTCATATTCTGGACGACTTCTTTCGAGTCGTCGGTGTGGTCGCACCTCGGGCAGAACTGGAAAGCGTGGAAGATACAAGCCGGCGTCAAGACTTCTCTGACAACGTCTACATTCCGCTGAAAACCTACTGGACGCATTTCGGAGAGTCTTATTCGGTCGGCAATAACGGTGGTCGTGCGCTTTCCCAGATCACGCTTCGATTGAAGGATCAGCACGATGCCGTGGCCACGGGACAAGCGGTTGAACAAGCGCTCAGCCGCACGCATCTGTATACGGACTACACCGTCGGAGTCCCCTTGAAGTTATTGGAACAAGCCCAAAACACGCGCATGATGTTCATTACCATGATGGGTCTGCTCGCAGGGATCTCACTGTTGGTCGGTGGCATTGGGATCATGAATATCATGCTTGCCACGGTCACCGAACGAACCCGCGAAATTGGTATCCGTCGTGCGTTGGGTGCCCGTCGTGGAGACATCACCCGGCAGTTTTTGATCGAAACCGTGTTGCTTTCCGTCGCCGGCGGGATCACCGGCATCCTGGCCGGGCTGACCTGCGGATCGGCACTCGAGTTCTTTCGCTGGATAATGGACAAAGCGTTGCCGCAAGTCATGGAATCGCTGCCGGCGACCGTTCAATCGATGGAGCCGATAATTATTCCCTGGTCGATTCCAATCGCCTTTGGGATTTCGGTCGGGGTGGGCGTGATCTTTGGGCTGTACCCGGCAAGGCGAGCCGCGGCAATGAGCCCCATCGATGCACTCCGTCACGCTGGATAGCGGGGTGGCCGCTTGCCCGCCCGCACTGCCAATGGACCCCTCCCCGAAAACTCGCAAGCTCGGCTCCGACCCTCCCGAAGGCCCGAAGCAGGGTAAGATATGTCGCTGCTAAATGCGTTGCCACGAAACTCCCCGAACAACCGGAAGAGAAGTAATACCGTCGAATCAAGATTCTTCAGTTGAAACATCCCTGAACGAGTCGTTCTTGAAATCAAGCAACGCTGAATCCATCATCATGAAGATCTACATTTCCCTGCTTGGCCTGGTTCTTGCTGCAACGCCGGCCACAAAACTCGCCGCCGAACCCCCGCGTCCCAACATTCTTTACTTCTACGTCGATGATATGGGTTGGGGCTCCATTGGGCCCAATGGTCAGGCTGATCGCAAAGCCAAAAACCTGCCTTACGTGCGTACGCCTAACCTCGATCGAATGGCGAAGCAGGGTGTCAATTTCACTCGTGGCTACGGCTGCCACGTCTGCTCGCCCGCGCGCTCGTCGCAACAATCGGGCTTCCACCAGGGACATACGTTCGCCGATCGCAACGATCCCAATAACGCCAAAAAAGCCATGCGTGCCGACGACGTGCTCATCGGCGATGCGCTTTCGGCGGCCGCTTACGTCACGGGTTACTGGGGCAAGTGGGGCTACGGTGGTTCCAAGGACCGCGTCAATCCGGTGATTGATAATGTGCAGACGCTCCCCACTTCGCACGGTTACCAGTACGTGCTGGCCGAACTCCACCATGTCCGCGCTCACACGTTCTTTCAGCCGACACTTTGGAGCGCTCCCGCAGTTTCAAACGCAGTCGCTGGTCTGGAACTCATCCCGAGCTCGATGAACCGCTACAAGAACAACCAGGATTATCCGAAGACGCCAGCGTTGCAGAACCACGCCGACTATCCGAAGACCGCCTACTGCGATGATGCTTATGCTTTCGCCGCTCTCGATTTCGTCCGCAACCAGGGACAAAACTACAACCGGTCTGGTCAGCCTTTCTTTGGCCTTCTCGCTGTGCAGATACCTCACGCGCCATTCGGCGAGATCACGACACTTCCCGGGTGGGACAAAGCGTACGCCAAAGACCCTCACTTCGCATCGCTCTCCGATCAAACGCGACAATGGGCAGCAATGGTCACGCGGATCGACGCGCACTTCGGTAATATCCTCGCCGCCCTCGAAGACCCGAACAACGACGGCGATCAATCTGACTCAATCGCCGACAACACGCTCGTCATCTTCCAATCCGACAACGGTGGTCCCAGCGGAAGAAACAATGTCGAACTCGACGCGAACGGCGGTCTCAGTGGCAACAAGGGCAAAATCCAGGAAGGCGGCATCCGTGTCCCGCTCGTCATGCGCTGGCCCGCGAAAATCACGTCGGAGTCTACAATCCCGGCAGGCACGAGTTGCGACATGGTTGTTGACGTGACCGATCTTCTGCCCACTTTCTGCGAACTTGCCGGCGCTCCCATCCCGCTGGGTATCGACGGTATATCCATCGCTCCCACCCTGCTTGGCAAAGGCCATCAGCGTCGTCGTGACTTCATCATCCACGAAGCGGGCAACGGTCAGTCCATCATCCGCGGCAACTACAAACTGGTTCGTTCGAAGAACTCGCCTCTAAAACTCTACGATCTCGATGCGGATCACGCGGAAGCGAATGACATCGCCCTGAAGCATCCCAAGCTCGTGAAGGAACTCGAATCGCTTCTGCTTGGCGAACGCGTGGCCGAACCGAAAGGCTTTGCCAATACCTATCACCAGTGGACGGGGAAAGATCGCGGCGTAACTTCCGATCCAGACAACTGGTCCGACTACGAATACTCCAATGCTGGCATCACATACATGACCGATAACGGTGCGCCGCAACTATCATGGGTCGCGCGCATCGAAAACACGAGTGACAATTCCAGCTCCGCTCTCGCCGACGCAGACCTGGAATTCCTCGGTCTCGAAATCCGCGGCAATGCCGGCGAGAATGCCAAACAATTCCTCGTCCTCGATCCAGAGATTAAGCTCACGGGGCGCAATGAAATCCGCTTGGCTGCCCATGCAACGCTAACAGTTAACGGTGGATCCGTGTCGTCGCTCCGCTGGATCGATATCGATCCCGGCGCCACGCTCAACGGCCATGGCTCCATCGACGCCATCATTTACAACAACGGGTCCGTTGCCGTTACGGGTGCCAATCAAAAAGCATTCCGTGTGAACCGCGACTACCATCAGTCTGCGAATGCCAAATTAAAGCTAACGATTGCAGGCAAAACACCGGCATTTCAGGTTGCTGGCGAAGCGAAACTCAGTGGCGTACTTGCAATCGCCAACGCTAAAGGATTCATACCGACGCCCGGGACGTCGTACACCGTTCTCACCGCCAACCAAGTAGCGGGCGAATTCTCAAACCCAAATGGCCAGGTTATTGCCAGCGACGGGTCTCGCTTCACCATCGGCTATTCAAAATCCAATGTGACACTCACTGCGAAGTAGCAGAAAGCAAAGGTGATCAGGCATCCAAAACGAAACTGACGAAGAAGGGCTGGCGTCCGCGGCACCGGATTACGAATACCCTGACGGCACGCTCCTATTCGACCTGGACAACGACATTGGTGAAACCACAAATCTCGCATCAAAACGCCCGGACCTCGTCACTAAGGTTCGGCAGTCGGACTGCTCCCGCCCCGATACTCTTCGCCAGCCGTTGACAGCTCGACTTCAACCCAGCCGATCAGGTTGCCGATTCCCTTAATCTTCTGCGGGGGCACGATCTTCAAGACGCGATGTGCACGCTTGTCGTGCTGAATGAACTGACCGACTTGAACGGACATCCGCCCCACCGTCTTCCGCTGCAACTGCGTCTTTTCAATGATCTCAATTTCTGCGTGCGACTTCCCATCCTCCGTGGCTTTGGCCGTGATGCCCGCGACCCTTACATAGAATGGCCGCTTGTGAATTTCGGGTGTGCGGAGGTTTAGATCGGGAAACAGTTTGTAGTGGAACCGATAATAACCGCTCGGCTTCTCAGAATCAGCTGTGCCCAACACCAGGGGCCAACCCTTACCGGGTCGAACTTCCGCGGGAACGGAATCCGTGACATCAGTCCACCGCAAACCGCGATCCGTCACATTCTTCGGGATAGAAGCCTTCGGGTAGTCGGCAGGGAACTTTGCCCGTTCGAATTTCACGAGCCGACCGGAAACAGGCACTATGTCGCCAGATGCGACGGAAACGTACTCGTCCGCTGCCGAACCTACGATGTTGAGCATAAGTCGCGGTGCAAGGTCGAACGTACGGAGCGCACTCAGGGAACCCTTCCGCGAAACCAGGATAGTGACCGCTGGACCATCCTTGCCCTCACCGTGAAGATGATAAAGGGGCGTCTTGAAGTGGTCCGGGTGCGACAGGAAAATCCACCCACTCGCGGCTTCCCCCGCCAATGGTGCAGGCGGGCGTGAGTAAGGGCCGTAGTCTGGTGGTATGGCGCCTGAGTCTGGGCCGTCGGCGAGGGAGAGCATAGGAACTGCCACGACAAACATGGCTCCGATCAAGAGTTTACGGTACATCGATGGGCTCCTGGTTTTCCGATGTCGTGCCATTGCTGATCAACCAACAGGCGTTCAGTATGAACTGTACTACTGATTGTTGTAAGCTAGTGGTTCATCCACGTTGAACTTGTGGGTAACGAGCGAAAAGGGGTCAGACCCCAATAGCCGGAACGGCCCG
>JBFJVZ010000258.1:0-11274 GCA_041623895.1 Pirellulaceae bacterium
AAGGGCCGTTGGAAGATTGGCCGCCACTGAGTCGTCAACGGTTGCTTGCCGGTATCGACCCTGCCAGCGGCACCCTGGATGACATTCGCAAGATTCTAAAGCAGATTGTGCCACAAGCTTTTCGACGAACGACGGACGACGAGGAAGTGGAACTCTACCTTGCGCTGGCGGAACAAGCGTTCACGGACGGTTTGTCGTTTGAAAAAGCATTGCGCCGCGCATTGAAGGGTGTTATCTGTGCGGCGGATTTTCTTTTCATGGAAGAACAACTTGCTGATGATTCACAGTCGCAAGCGATGATCGACGACCTTGCCTTGGCCTCACGATTGTCGTATTTCCTTTGGAGCTCGAAACCGGATCGCGAGCTTTTCGCCCTCGCCCAGCGTGGCGAATTAGGAAAGCCCGCTGTCTTGCGTCAGCAAGTCGAGCGGATGTTGGGTGACGCAAAGTCACAGCGGTTTGTCGAAAACTTTACGGACCAATGGCTGCGGCTTCGCGACATCGACTTCACCGTCCCTGACCGCCGACTGTATCCGGAATACACGCAACTGCTTCGCCAATCGATGCTGGACGAAACGCACGCCTTCTTCCGTGAGATCCTGAAAAATGATCTCAGCGCTGACAACTTCATCGATTCTGATTTTGTCATGATCAACCAACCGCTCGCCGAGCATTATGAAATCAAGGGCGTTTCCGGTTTGCAGATCCGACGGGTGGCGTTACCGCCGGACAGCCTGCGCGGCGGCGTGCTAACTCAAGCCAGCGTCCTCAAGGTCTCTGCCGACGGTACGCGAACATCGCCGGTGTTGCGTGGCGCCTGGATTTTGAAACACCTGTTGGGCACGCCCTCACCGCCGCCGCCCGCGAGTGTCAATGCAGTCGAGCCCGACATTCGCGGTGCGACAACGATTCGCCAGCAAATCGCCAAGCATCGCGAAGATTCCAGTTGCAATCGCTGTCACCGCAAGATCGACCCGCCCGGTTTTGCCTTGGAGACGTTCGATGTGATCGGTGCCCAACGCGAATGGTATCGCACTCGAAATAGCGGCAAGTACATCCAGCGAACAATACATCCGCACTCGACACAAAACGTTCAATACAAACAAGGGCTGGACGTCGATCCGTCAGGGGTGATGCCGGATGGACGGACGTTTGCTGACACGCGTCAATACAAACGTTTGCTGCTGGAAGAAAAAACATTAATGACTCGAACGCTTTCACGGCTATTGCTAAGCTATGCTCTCGGCCGACGACTGGGTTTTTCCGATTCTACGGAAGTCGAACGCATCGCGGCCAGCGTTCAGGACAAGAATAATGGTTTACGATCGATCATCCATGAAGTTGTACAGAGTGAAGCTTTCCGCCGTATGTAGATTGACGATCATGAATAGTTGGACAACGCCACCTTCTCGCGTGACAGCATGCAAAGTCATTTCAGCCATATAAGTAGCGAAGTAAAAAGTGGTAACCCGAAGCGTGAGTTTTGCGCTTATTTGTAGGCCGGACCAAGCAAACGCCGCTAACTTCGGACGAACAATAGAAAATCCGTTTTTCAGGCAGACGCGACCCTAAATAACATCGCGTGTGCGCCGTGCCGGCAGGTTTTGCGTCCTCGGTCCGGCCTACAAACCCAAAAGCGCAACTTCAAAAAGCGAGAGCGAGGGGATTTTTGTAATCCGAGACAATGACCAGTACGACACAACAACTACCGAGACGAACGTTTCTTCGCGGCGCGGGAGTCGCACTTGCGCTGCCGGCGCTCGATTGCATGAATCCAGCAATGGGCGCCGGCGGGGATTCTACGGCTCGCCGCATGGTAGCGATCAATTTTGAACTGTCGTTCCATCCGCCCAACCTGATGCCGACGCAACCAGGTCGCGACTACGAATTGACGCCTTATTTGAAACCACTCAGCGATCTGCGCAAGGACTTCACCGTCATCTCGGGAACTTCGCACCCGGATGTTGATGGAGGACACGCCGCGTCAAAGTCTTGGCTGACCGGTGCGCCCCATCCCGGCGCGGCAAATTTCAAAAACTCGATCTCCATCGATCAATTGGCGGCCAAGCAGATCGGCCTACAGACTCGCTTCGCTTCCTTGGCGTTGGGCGGCGGCGGCATCTCCGTGTCATCTCAAGGAGTCAAGATTCTGGGCAATTCCTCTCCATCCAGGCTTTTCAGCGACATGTTTCTGGATGCGCGACCGGACCAAAAGGCTCAGCAAATCGAACGTTTGCGTGAAGGCCAAAGTGTACTCGATACGGTGCTGGAAAGCGCTCGCAAGATGCAACGTCGCGTTGGCCGCCGCGACCAGCGAAAACTGGACGAATATTTCAGTGCCGTACGCGAAGCCGAACAACAGCTTCAGAAATCGGAACAGTGGCAGCACAAGCCCAAACCAGACGTCGATGCCCAGCCGCCCCGAGACATTTTGGATCAGAACGACATCATCAATCGAGCTCGTCGGTTGTACGACGTGATCTATCTGGCCTTGCTGACCGATTCGACAAGACTGATCACTTACACGGTCGGCGATTCAAACTCGGTCGCGAACCTGCCGGGTGTTTCGATGAACTATCACGATCTGTCGCATCACGGGAAAGACCCGGAAAAACTCAAGCAGCTTGCCATTGTGGAACTCGCTCACATGAGCATTTACGGCGACTTTCTCCGCCGCTTGAAGGAAACGGACGAAGGTGACGCCAACTTGCTGGAACGAACGACCGTATTGCTGGGATCACACATGCACAGCGGAAACCACGACAACCGCAATCTGCCGATCATCCTGGCCGGTGGAGGATTCAAACATGGCCAACACCTGGCGTATGATCCCGACAACAACTATCCGCTTGCCAACCTGTACGTCAGCATCCTTCAACGACTGGGCGTTGGAGTTGACCGGTTCGCCTCCAGCACCGGAACCATGACCGGACTGGAGTATTTTTGAAATTTGAAATCGACGTACCAACGAACTTCTTCCGCATTCAGATCAAGCGGCGGCCGGTTTGAATTCTTGAACACTCAATCGCGATTCACTTCCTCAATGCCGTGCTGGCGCTTCCCCAACCGATCGACTGGGTCGAGATTCTCAACCCGATTCAAGACAAGGATCGCTCAGAGGACAAGCTGGTCGTACTGGATGTGCTTGCCCGCGATATCGCCGGGCAACAGTTCAATATTGAGATGCAGACCACGTTGCCAACCGACTTGCCGAAACGGCTGACTTATTACAATTGCCTGAACTACGTTCGTCAGCTGGGCGAGGGATCACCCTATCTCGATCTGCGACCGGCGATCTGCATTTGCGTGCTCGACCGGGTGCTTTTTCGCCAGGCTCCGGAATACCACCTGAGCTTCCGACTCCGGTCGGACCAACGAGACTTGGTGTTAGCGATGATCTCCAATTTCACCTGCTGGGGTCGCCAAAGTTCACGCCCGTGGTCGATAATATTGGGGAGTTACCGCCACTTGAGCGGTGGCTGTATTTTTTGCAGCACGCCGAGGAACTGGAAGCCGATGAGTTATCCCGCCTGCTGGTGGAAGCCGAGTACAATGAAGGGGTGGAGGTACTGGAAATGATCTCGCGATCCCCTGAAGACCGACAGTTCTACGAAGCACGACTAAAGTTTCTTCACGACGAGGAGGCGAGGCTGATTGCTGCGCGAGCGGAGGGGAAAGCTGAAGGGAAGGCCGAAGGTCGCGAAGAGGGCGCGCTTGCCGGGAAGATTCAACTTCTTCAGCAGTTGCTGGGCGATCAAGAACAATCAACTACTAGATTTTGCACACCAAATGATGTCGCCGAAGGTCAGCTTCCCGTATAATCCAACGATCATGAGCTAGCCGCCAGATCGACACTCATTCTTTCCAGTGAGCAAACCGGCGTGGCAAGAGAGTCAATTCCTGGCGATCATGTCCGTTTTCGGCGGTCATCATGGAGCGAAGATTACCTCAGGCTGAGGGGCTACCTTTAAATCCAGTGGTTCACCGTGTCTATACGATGGTGGAGTTATTTGGCCTTACTAAGGATCGCGAAGCCGATTCGCGCTCGGGCCACGAAGACGTTTAAACCATACGCCTACGGATGCTCTCGGAATTGCTTTGTTGGTGGAGATGCCTCGTGACGACCCAAAGCGGCGAACGGGGCAGCAATTCGGAATCAGAAAACAACTTACCGGCATCCGGCGAGCCGAGTCGTCGGTCGGGCGGTCTGGATGAAACGCAGAACTACACCCCGGCACCAGGTACGTCGGGGTCGGATGGCGGCCTGCAGGAAGAGATGCCAAAATCACTGGGCCGCTATGAGGTCACCAAGCTTTTAGGGCGCGGTGGTTTTGGTGCGGTTTATCTTGGCTTGGATCCAAAACTAGACCGTCAGGTTGCAATCAAAGTCCCGCGTATTCGCGACGATGTTGGTGACATCGAAGAGGCGTTTCTGAAAGAGGCCCAGCGGCTCGCACAACTTCGCCATCATGGAATCGTGTCGGTATACGACGTCGGGGTGGAAGATGGCCGCTGCTACATCGTCTCGGAGTACCTGCAGGGTCAGGGACTGGACGCCTGGCTGAAAACCAACAAGCCAACTTGGCAGCAGGTGGTGCACATCGTGGCGTCCATCGCCGACGCGTTGGCCCACGCTCATGCGCAAAGCACCATCCACAGGGATGTGAAGCCCGGAAACGTGATACTCATCGAGGAGGCAGATGGGCTGGTTCCCAAACTTGTCGATTTCGGACTTGCGATCAGCGAGTCGCACGCCCTGGGTGATCAGCGCGGAATGATTGCTGGAACACCGGCGTACATGTCCCCGGAACAGTCACGCGGATTAGCACATCGCATCGACGGTCGCACGGACATTTATTCACTGGGAATACTGTTGTACGAGATGCTATGCGGGCGGCGTCCTTTCCGTTCGAAGGACATTGCTGAACTGGTGCGTCAGATTCGAGAAGATGCACCTCAACCGCCGCGGCAACTTGCCCATGGCATTCCGCCCAGACTGGAAGACATCTGCTTGAAGGCAATTTTCAAGAGAGAGGCGGACCGCTACAAAACGGCCGGCGACATGGCTGCCGACTTACGTCAGCTGTTGCACGAAGCGACGGATTCGCAGCTGACATCCGCCGCTTCACCACAAGCCAGCCAACTCACCGGCGAGTCATCGGGAGTTATTTCGTCGGCCTCAGCGATGACGACTTCGACCGCGCGCCGAGCCCGCGACGCCGAACGACGCCAATTGACGGTGTTGATCTGCAACTGCGACTCGAGCGATCCCGACGAACCGCTCGCCTCGCTGGACCCCGAGGAACAACGAGATTTGTTGGAGACGTTTCATCACGTCTGCAAAGATGCGATCCATCGTTTCGGCGGGACCATCGTGCAATCGACCGGCCAGGAACTGCTCGTTTGTTTCGGTTTCCCGACCGCCTACGAGGATGCTCCGCATCGCGCCGTCCGCACGGGATTGCGAATCATGGACGAGATGAAGAATCTGAACGAGGCACGGCAAGGACGAAAGATACAGTTATCGGCGTGGGCAGCGATTCACACGGGCATGGTCGTGGCGGGCGAAACCGTCGTTGGCGACAGTGCTGACACTTTGTCGATCATTGGCGATGCGCGCAACGTGGCCAGCCGTATGGAGGCACTGACGGAACCAGAACAAATCCTGATCAGCGACGCGACACACCATCTTGTCAAAGGCTTTTTCGTTTGCGAAAGCCAGGGGCAGCATAAAATCAAAGGAGTCTCACGGCCCATCGAACTGTTCCAGGTCTATGAAGAGAGCGCCGTTCACAGCCGCGTCGAGTTGGTTGATCCAGCCAATCTGACTCCGCTGGTGGGCCGCGACATGGAATTGGGCATCATTAAAGATCGTTGGGAGCACGCCGAAGAAGGCATGGGGCAGGTTGTGCTGCTGATCGGCGACGCGGGGCTGGGTAAGTCACGGTTAGTGCGGGAAATCAAAGAGCACCTGGCCCTGCAGAATCCCGATTTACCCCCGCCGGTGATCGAATGGCGTTGCTCGGCCTACCATGCCGGCAGCAGTCTGTTTCCCGCAACGGAGTTCTTCGAAAGATTACTCGGCTTCACGCGCGACGACTCGCCGCACGATCGCCTCGACAAGCTTGTCCGACATTTGCAAGAGTTCAATCTGGACGCGCCGGAGCAAATCGCCCTCTTCGCTTCGCTGTTGTCCGTGCCGCCGGACGAGCGTTGTGCGCCCATCGAGCTGTCGCCAATTCGCCAGAAAGAACAGACGCAAGCGCTGTTGTTGGAATGGCTGCGCGAGTATTCTGCCGAGCAAGCTGTCCTGTTCATCGTCGAGGACCTGCACTGGGTCGACCCGTCGACGATGGAATTTCTGGCTTTGCACGTCGACCAGGGCATTCACGACAGCGTGCTGACGCTGCTTACCTTCCGGCCTGAGTTTCGTACGCCTTGGACAAGCTACGGGCACCAGACACAGGTTGCCCTGACGCGTTTGACAAAACGGCAAATTGGCGAAATGATCAAGCGCAAGGCCGGCACGGATGACGTCCCGCCGGAAATCATTACGCAACTTGCCGACCGCACCGACGGCGTGCCGCTGTTTGTCGAAGAATTCACACAAATGGTCCAGGAATCGGGCGTGCTGGCGGCCGACCGAAAAGGCGATGACATCTCTCTTGCGCTGCATGCGATCCCCACCTCGCTTCAGGATCTGTTGGCTGCCCGTTTGGACCGCCTGGCGAGCGACCCCGACGTCGTGCAGCTGGGTGCCACGTTTGGGCGCGAGTTTACCTATGAATTGCTGAACGCCGCCTCGGACTTAGAAGAAGAGGAGCTACAGCAGGAATTGGCCAAACTCGTCGAAGCCGAACTACTCTTTCAAAAAGGTCGACCACCCACCAGCAGCTACATTTTCAAGCACGCACTGATCCAAGACGCAGCCTACAACTCACTGCTCAACAAGAAACGCAGGCAGTTTCATAAAACCATCGCCAACACGATCGAAACAGGATTTGCCGAGACTGTCGAAACACAGCCCGAGCTGTTGGCACATCACTACACCGAAGCCGGGGATATCGGCAAAGGCCTTGAATACTGGCTCAAGGCCGGCCAGCGAGCCCAACTACGGTGCGCCGTCGCCGAAGCGATGAGTCATCTGCAACGCGGCCTAGAACTCATCAAGAATATGGATGAAGGACCGCAGCGGGATCAGGCGGAACTCGGATTCCAACTGCCAATGGGTGCCGTGCTGCTGCAGGCCAAAGGCTATGCCAATGATGACGTCGGCAATACGTTTGCCCGAGCTCGTGAACTTTGCGAGCGGCTGGGTCCGGAAGCGCCCTTGTTCCACGTCATTTGGGGGCACTGGGTCTGGAACGTTGTGCTCAGTCGCCTGGATACGTGCCTGAAGTTCGCCAATGAGATGGTCGAACTTGCCGAGCAATCGCAAGACGATGGCTTCATCATGGAAGCCCGCTTCTGTCTGGGCCTGTCTTTGATGTATGCGGGCAATCCCACCGAGGCCCGACAGCAACTGGAATGTGCTTTCGAGCGGTACGACGAGGAACGCTGCCGATTTCACTCTCAGTTCACCGGCCAAATTTGCGGTCCGATTCTGTTGAGTTATTTGGCGCTGACGCTATGGCATTTGGGTTTACCCGACCAGGCGAGGCAAACCGGTCAGCGTGCCGTCGACTTGGCCAAGCAGTTAGGGCATCCCTTTACCACGGCTTTCGTGCTGTATCACCTGGGTTGGCTCAATCATTATCTTCGTGACGGCAAGGTGGTTGCCAGGTTCGGTCGCGATGGCCATAAGATTTCGCACGCCGGTGGGTTTGCCATCTGGGAGAGCTTAGGCACGTTTAACATGGGCGTGGGAAAGCTTTTGCAGGGCGGCTTGTCCGGCAAACAGGCCGACGAAGCGATGCAACAGGCCCACGACGGACTGACCCAGTACATGGCGACCGGCGCCGAGTTGCATATCTCGCATTGCTACGCGCTGCTTGCCGATTTGTTTCTCCGACAAGGAAAGATTGACGAAGCAAAAGCCGAACTGGATCGGGGATTCGCGGCATCGAGCAAGTCCAAGGACGTGTGCGACCTGTCAGAATTACAACGGCTGCAAGGCGAGTTGGCGCTCCGGCAATCTGCCCAAAACCAAACCGAGGCGGAAGCCAGTTTTCAGGCGGCGATCGAAACGGCACGGCAGCAGCAAGCCAAGGCCTGGGAACTGCGGGCAACGATCAGCCTTTGCCGTCTCTTGCAAACCCAAAACAGAAATGCCGAAGCGCATCAGCAGCTCGCCTCGATCCATAGCTGGTTCAGCGAAGGCGCAGAGACGCCGGATTTGGTCGCAGCCAGCGAGCTGCTGGAAGAACTTTCTCGATAATACTTCGATTGCGAGGTTTCCACCGAGAAAAGCTGGTGGCGGAGGAGTTGCGCATAACCGAATGTTTGCGAACGTTAAGCGTTGCAGCCAGCGTTTCGGTTATTGCCCTTTAATCGTCGGCTTGTCCTTGGGCGGATTGCGGCCGATGAAAGGATGCTGGGCAAGCTCCACGACCTGACCGCTGATCGGACCGCTGTCATCATCCAGCCAGTATACAGCGGCAGCGGCTATTTCTTTCGGCCACAGCAGGCGGCCTGCCGGAGCGTAGATCTTCGGCACGTTGGCGTACCAATTGTGCGACAAGCCGTCTTCGTGCTTACGCTGTTGTTCGGCTTCCGTAAGCACCCATGCGGGGTTGATTTGATTGACTCGCACACCGTCCTCGCGCATCAAGGTGTCACCAAGATTGCGTGTCATCGTCATCAAGGCGCCTTTGGAGACGCTGTACGGAAGCAAATTCGGTTCACCGCTGTAGGCATTGACACTGCCAATGTTAAGCACGCAGCCGCGAGTTTCTCGTAGCTGCGGCAGGGCGGCCTGGATCAGTCTGAACGGAGCCAGCACGTTGACATCCAGCATTTTCGCGAAGAATTCCGAATCCGTGGTTTGAATGCTGCCCCGCGCGGTCCAGGCCGCGTTGTTCACGATCGCATTGAGCTTGCCGAACGTGCTGACGGCGAGATCAACAAGCCGTTGCTGGCAGCCTTCGCTGGTCAGGTCTTCAATGTGCAAACCGGCTTTGTCGGCGCCGAGCTCCGCTACCAAATCTTCACCTAGTTCGCGTTGCACACCGTGAACAATCACGAGCGCACCTTCAGCGACACAGCGACGAACAATCGCTTTGCCGATTCCGGTGCAGCTTCCGGTGACAATGACAACCTTATCTTTCAGTCGCATCATGTTCTCATACGTTTTTCCCGCCGGGAATTGTGATCAGGAATATCGGGGCAACCAATCGCACCTTCTTCCGGGTTGCTCGGCCGAGATGACGGTCGCAAATGTGAAGAAGAACACCGGTAGGCAAAGATGAATGCACATTGGATATATTCTCGGAAAGGAATCGTCCGATCAGCTTCGTGGAGGCCAATTTCGACGGCGCCAACGGAAGCCGCCGCCGGCTTTACTTCATGGGCAAAACTTCGACCTTGCGGATGTTGACTTTGCTGCCGGGATCATGCTGCTGGAAGGCGAAATGTCCTTCGGCGTGCGTCAGCGCGAAGTCCAGGTATTCGTAAAGTTCGTTGCCATCGACGGTGACTTTGATCCGCGTCACCTTGCGACCGCGCCAAACGTCATCACGAACTTCCAGTTCGTATGTGAACCACTCGTCAGGCTTCACGTGCTGCTGGTAGACATGGCATAACCCATACAGCGAACCGGTACGAATCGGATCTCTGTGAGTGCTGTCGATCTGCGCCTCATAACCGTCGGTAAATCCAGGCTTTGGGGTCGTGCGAAAGTAAAGACCGGAATTGCCTCCGTCGTTGATCTTGATCTCGGCCCGATAGCGGAAGTTCTTGTAGGGGCCTGTTGTGGTCACCAACATCGACGCCGGTCCTGAGCCGCTGATCGCTCCATCCTTCACTTCCCAAACACTCTTTTCATTACCAACCTTTTGCCAGCCGTCCAATGTTTTACCGTCAAACAACGAAATCCAGTCGCCATCCTGTGCTGATGCTGTCGCGGTGAAGGTCAAAACCAGCATTGCTGCAAGGCAAGAAGTCAAACGTGAAAACAAGGGGTACATTTGTGGATTCCTAACTCGAGCCATTGAAGTTGTCACAGCCAATAAGTCTTGGTTCGCAAACCGAAGCGGAAGTCGCCGAGACACGCGGCAGTTTTGCACCGTCACAGTGAATGGAAGACAGGCGGGGACGTCTGCTGTCATGTGGATGATCACCATAACATCCCCCCTGCCGGCGACAGTTGCGGGATATTGTAAACGCTTTGCCAAACAACGTAAGGACGCGTTGATTGCGATGAGTCCTGGATCCTGCGAGACTTGTTGGTTTTCCAAATCTACGAATCGCTTACCTGGGAAGCCGCATCTATGGTGGCCGGGCAGACGGACGACTGAACCCCGAGCCTTATGCCTACGAAGGTGCCTTTGTCGTTCGTTGGCTGATTCAAAGCCAAATCAAAGGGGACCCCGACCTGAACTTCGACGCTGAGCGGGGAGAGGTGAAATCTCCGCTGTTACTTTGGGGGACGTACTTCTGGGCGGACGGCATGACGCCGCGCTGGAGTGATGGCCTGATTTGGCAACGCAGTGACTTGGGCGCCGATGGAACACATCCCAGCGACAGCGGCCGCCAAAAAGTTGCCGCGCAACTGCTTGAATTTTTCAAGACCGACGCGCACGCGCGGACCTGGTTTATGAAGTAGAACGTTTTCATAAAGGATGCGTCCTTTTTGGTCAGCCGGGACCGCAGGATCGCCAGGACGAGTCCTGGCCTACATCGTTTTGAATCGGATACACGAAAAATGAGAACGCATGTTGTGCTTCGTCAACATTTGATCTCGGGATCATCCGTTGGGTGTTTGCCACGGTTGTTTAACGACACGAACCGGACGCTGAGCATTTTCATCATTCACGTAGCCACTGTTTCGTAGCCGGATTCGCCAGAATTCGGGCCACCACCATCCGAATTCTGGCGAATCCGGCTACGTGAAAACCGAAGACGCTTTGATGCGTGCCGGCTGCTGTTGCCAACACCAGACTCATCTTTGATACGCCGGCAAGAAGTGCATGTAGACTTCGAGCACTAAGGTCGCCATGCTCGTCCAGTAGACTTTGTTTGGACCGACGACATTGGCTCCTTCCGAGCCGCCCGGTACGTCCCAACTGCCATCGGCGTTTTGCTTCTGTAAAAAGAGTTCGCGGACTCGTGGATGCC